>JBFYWB010000038.1:0-64344 GCA_041299015.1 Deltaproteobacteria bacterium | reverse complement strand
CATTTTGAGAATTACAGATTCGACCAGATCACAACTGGCCTGAAAGGTGGTTTATACTTTACAGCTCCGGAGGCCGGCGCGACAGTGCCCGGATTTCGTCGCGCAAAGCAATCAGCTCTTTTCGAAGGATAGTAAACTCCTTGGCCCCCGCCAGTTCGGCTTCGCTACTCTCCGCGTCGCGGCCGACAAAGTAGGTTGCGAGGGTCGCCGTCACGTACCCAAAAACTCCGAAGGCGTACAGTGATAGGAAGAGGCACAGCACACGCCCCTCGAACGTCTGAGGCCAGTATTGGGAACCCATCGTTGTCAGGATCATTGCGGTCCACCACAGGGCCTCTCCGTAACTGTTCAGTCCATTGGAAATCTCGTTCTCGAAAGCGTACATCCCTGCTGCCCCTGCGAAAACGACCAGCACAGTAAGGCCGAGGACGTATCCGAAGCCCCGGCGACGAAGGCTCGCGCCCAGCGCGCGCATGCCGCGGTTCAGCGAGCTGACGACACGGAACAAACGTAAACCCCGCCCCACGCGGGCCAGCCGCAGAAGCCGAAACACACGGAAGATGCGGAAGATGCGGAGCGCCGGTATCATCAATGAAATGGCGATCAGCCAGTTTCTTTTAAGATAAACTACCTTGCGGGGGGCCAGGAATAATTCCACTGTAAAATCAAGGATAAAAACGATCCAGATTATCGTGCCGATGATCTCGAACGAAAGACTTACGCCCCAGATCAACTCCATTACCAACAGCACTAACCAAACAAATGCGAGTATCAGCATTGGCGTTTCGAGCCAGTCCTCCAACCTTTGGAGTAGCTCGTAACGCTCCCTTTCCAGATCCTCCTTGCCAGGGGGTTTTGCCTCCTGCTTTGCGCCGGTGTTGATGTCGCTCATCGGGTATCCTCGCGTCCGGCCTCGCGGGTCGAGGCCTTGAATGAATTTTCGTACAATCGAAAGGAGAGGCCGCTACGCTTGGCCATCTCGCTATGGGATCTGTCTGTCGGCGGATCGTCTGACGTCGCGCACTTCCTCAGTCCGTCCGACTATGTTTACCTCAGCGTCACGCAATGCGCACTATTTTTTGCCCCGAAAAGGTTTTCCGTCCGGGAACGCAAATTATCGGTGGTCGATATCAATCCCAATATCTGCTTCTACCTGTTGCCGGATTCCGCTCAGATATTTTTTCGAAAAGCGCTGATTCACAACAATTTCAAAAAGATCGTTTTCATTATAGTAACCATTGCTGACTATGCCGGACTAACGGACAACAACCCGTGGAATCTGACCACCACCGTGGAAACGAACGTTTTGGAGCAGCTCAGAGTGTATGGATACATCGATTCCTATGAGAAAGTTGGCGAAGATCCGTAAGCACCGAAATATATTATCAGAAGATTTGGTGCCGATAGCAACGGAAATTCGGGGGATGCGGTAGGGTCGGTAAAAGCTGAAAATCGATAACCAGTTGAAATAGCATAATATCCTGAGTTTTTCTAAGAACGCATGATATAATATGATATTATATGGGTGTCAAAGCATCCCTGTCGGGACGCTTCGCTAGGAAGACCATTTTATTTTTTAGTTTTTTTATTAGTTGTTTTTGGATGAGAATAAAAAGCAAGTGTAAATGTCAAATAAGATAAGATTTCTAATAGATTTCGTGTATAAAAAGAAGATGTCCAAATTTATAAGAAATCAAAACAAAATAAAAAAATGGTCAAGGAGTTCCCACACGGGTGGTTGCTTTTTTTTATGGTGTCTTGACAGCTGATAGTGGGAAGGTCGGTTTACAGGTTTTTCTTTGGGATGGTCGAATAACCAATCACTGCATATCCGTTTTCAACTCGTAATCCGTTTTCGATTTAGAATTTTGGCTGAAGATTACGAGTTCACAAAATTTTGAATTTTGAATTAGAAGACGGACATGAGGTGTAGGTAAGAGAGAACTGCCGGTAGAGAGATCATAAGAGCGTTACAGTTACGTTTTAAAGCAATTATAGGGAGGGTGATTTTAAATAAATTTGCACTGACGATTCGTAAACGTTTGGTAACCATAGGGGTTTCTCAGCAAGTGTCTCTAAAAAGTAAAAGGCAGAACAGGTGTCATTCTGCCTTTTTGCTCGATATGATTATTTGTTAAATCGTGATCATATTTAATCTTACGGATATAGATCGTATGTTTGGTCTTCAGAAAGCAGACCAACATCAATTTTATCGATAGTTCCACCTGAAGTTCCCACAGAATCAATCTCGACTAAATACTCTTTGTTTGGCACCAACCAAAAAATAGTGAACGTTTCAGGATCTTCGGAAGCGGTGTTAGTCACCATGATTTTCGTATATTCTTCATAAGGAGAGGTATCAGAATCTCGCACAAAAACGGTTACAATTGCGTAGTCCTCATCTCCGAAGTCGGCATCATTTATATGTCCTACAATTGTGGCCGCCTTTCTTGTTTCTGCAAGGTGAAGGACAGGTTTGCATGCATATGTAGACGGAGATGTATTGTTGTCAACTTTCAGGGACATACTTAGATCGAAATCGACTATAATGTCGACTCCTGTGGGGTCCTCGACGTCAAAAACAAAATTTTTTTCGGTTTTTAAATTCTCAGATGGAATTGTCACCATATATTCTATTTCATCGTTTCCTTCACTGACTGTAATCCACCCATCCATGCTGGCAAGAGGCATTCAGCGGTCACGCTGCATTGATGGCGTCGCCCTTACTCACCCTCTTCTGTTTTTTTCTGTTGGGTGTCTTTAAAGGGCCACCAGGGGTTTAATTCTTCTATCGTATCGAAAAATTCATCGAAGTCTATGCCGTGGTGCTTTGCCAAGCTTTTATACATTTTATATGTGCTTGGCTGATACCTGTCTTGGGCCAAGCTGCTCATGAGTTCCTCAACTGTTGTGTCGTGGAAAGCGCAGAGGGCCACAATGACGGCCGTATGGATAAATAGTTTTTGTTTTAACGCCTCGATTTCTTCCCGCAACTGTTCAATTTCAGTCTTTTCTTCTTCCATAAAGGCCCCTCGCTTTCTTTCGTGAGCACAGAATCGGGAAGGGGGTCAGGGTCGCCCCCTCGCCGGCCGTGCTGACCTATCACCGACTTCTAAATACGCCTGAGAGTATGGGGTAAATTCAATTATTTTTTTGACAGTTCGACCGGTTCGCGTCCGGGAGCGGAAATTCCACGGCGTTCGAGCAGCGAACCGTCCTGTCGGTAAAGATCGATCAGGGCCTTGAGGTAGTCGGCAAGGGCCTGCACCTCGGCGATGCGACTGACCAACAGATCCCGTTGGGCTTGAGCCACCAGAAAGCTGGTTGATTTTCCCACGCGCAGTTTTTCGGATTCGGTCCGGAGTTTTTCCTCATCGAACATGCGGGTGACCGATGAGGCGGCAATCTGCTGTTTGGTGCGGTTGACCGCAATGTGGGCAGTGCGTACATCGACTTCCACAA
Source organism: Deltaproteobacteria bacterium (assembly GCA_041299015.1). Lineage (GTDB taxonomy): Bacteria > Desulfobacterota > Desulfobacteria > Desulfobacterales > SG8-13 > JARFQH01. The sequence continues at coordinate 60,882 of JBFYWB010000038.1, read as the reverse complement.
GCTGTGAAAGGTTCTCCAGAGCTTTTTGCGTCTGTTCCCGGGTCAGCAACGCTCGCCGGTGAAGGGCTTTTGCATCCCGATTGAAAACAGGGTAATTCAATCTGACACCCGCCAAGGCGTCATACCGGTCCTTGGTGATATTGCTGATGGATACACCAAAGGAATTCGCATATCCGCTTTTGCCGAGCGTGATGAAAAGATCCAACAAGGGCAGCAATCCGTTCTGAGTTTTGACGAGTTCGATATTGCCGCGTAATATTTCCAAACGGGCCTGATTCAAAATCGGACGCATGCGCATCGATACGGCCACATACAGCTCAACGTCTTCAAGTTTGATTTCGGGCAAGGTTGGCTGATGAATTAAATCGACTTCCCGCTGCCAGATTTCCGGCCCCGCAGGATTGAGCAGCCGAAGCAGTTGCAGGCGAATCGATTCCTTGTTGGCCCGTGCTTCGATGAGAGCCTGTTCCTGTGCCGCGACCTCGGCCTGAACGGCCGCCAATTCAGCTCTGGCCAATCGGCCGACGGCGATCAGCTCGTTGGTCTCGTCGAGTTGCTGACGGGCGACTTTCAGTGACTCCTCAACAATTTCGATTTGACGCCGGGCCAGCGCATAGTCCCAGTAAATGCGTTCCACCTCCGCCACCAGAAATTCGGTAAACCCCCGTAACTCATATTCCGACATGCGCGTTTCCAGGCGTGTCTGCTGCAGTCGGGCCAGATTGACATCTGTTCCGTATCCTCTCAATAGCGCCTGAGAAACCGTCATGCCCAAGCGGGTTTCATAAAAGGTGTCATCGTAAAGAGATGAGTCGTTCATTTGCGCGCCGGCTTCCAGGACAACCGTCGTGCCGGTCGGGAAGTATTGCTCCAGAGAAATGATGCCTTCGGCGGCATCGGTGGTGAAATCCTCAGTATCGGAGCCGGATCTTGCGAGGCGTTCTCCTTTTACCCTGCCGGCAGAAACTTCCGCGTCTGCTTCCGGATCAAAAACAGCCCTTTCCTGGTCCTCAAAGGTTTGCCGAATCGAGGGATTCAATCTCTGCACCTCAAGCTCGCGATTGTTCTCGAGGCAAAGTAGAATCGCTTCGGTGACGGTGAGTTGCAGTGGCCCCGGCGACACCGTTCGCGCTGCAATCTTCTCGGGTCGCTCGGCAGATGCCAAACCCATTTGCACCGCTGTATCGGCAGGCGCATTAAGTCCTCCCGCCGTCCGGTCAATCCTTTCTTCGACCAGCGTACAGGACGCCGATACCAGCAATAACCCACACACGGCAAGGAATCCCAGCAGAGGATGACACCATCTTTCAACCATCAAATCTGATCCTCGTGAAGCCAGAAAACGACCGATGCCGGCCATTTGACAAGGCTTTTAAGTTTTTTTGCAACGCGTCAGTGTTGACAGCTTTTTGCCTCACCATGGCAACCGATAACTCCCTTGACGATACGGTGCGCCAGCATAGATTTAAAAATGGACCATCATCGCTGACGGACCGCCATACGGATTCTTTCATCAATCAATTTCCGTTGCAATATAAGCTCTAAAAGAGCACAATATCCCCCCTGTCGGGTCAAACAACACGTACCCTTGGAGAGGGGTCATTTCGATAACAAGGGAAAAGGCATTTTACCATGAAATCGAGCTCCCCTAAAATTTTAATTCTGATGGCCCTTCTGATGGGAACGGCGGTGGTATCGGGCTGGTTTATTTTCGCTCGGTTCCAGGAACGAGCCGGCTCGAGCGAAAGCGCCAAGACATTACGACCGGTGCCGGTAGAAGTGACACAGATTCAGCGCGGGCCGATCGTGCTGCAGCGGACATTCAGCGGTGAACTGGAAGCTCTGGCCGAGTTTGTTGTCGCGCCGAAAGTCAGCGGCCGCGTGGAGCGCGTGATGGTGAACATCGCCGATACGGTAAAGCGGGGTCAGATTGTGGCCGAACTGGACAATGATGAGTATATCCAGGCCGTCGCCCAGGCCCAGGCCGATCTGGAAGTTGCCAGGGCCAAGCTGTCCGAGGCTGAGAGCGCCCTGGGAAATTCCAATCGCGAGCTTAACCGTACCCAGTCGCTTTTGAAGCGCGGCATCGCATCCGATTCTGAATTCGACGCTGCGCAGCAGGATCAACTGGCAAAGCAGGCTCAACTCAAAGTCGCTGCGGCCCAGGTAACGAAGGCCGAATCATCTCTGGAAACCGCCAACATCCGGCTCAGCTACACTCAGGTAACGGCGGGTTGGGCCGGCGGCGGCGAGCAGCGCGTCGTCGCTGAACGTTATGTGGATGAAGGCCAGACCGTGGCCGCCAACGCGCCCCTGCTCTTGATCGTCGAACTGCATCCCATCGTCGGAGTGGTTTTCGTCACCGAAAGAGACTACGCTCAACTGAGACCCGGACAGCTCGTTGCGTTGACAACGGACGCCTATCCGGACGAACAATTTACGGGCCATATCGATCGCATTGCCCCCGTCTTCCGTAAATCCACCCGGCAGGCGCGGATCGAATTGATCATCGAAAACCCAGAGCATCGACTCAAACCCGGCATGTTCATCGTGGCCGCAGTGGTACTGGCCCGGGTGCCGGAGGCCACCATCGTCCCGGAGCAGGCGTTGACCATACGGGATGACAAGAGCGGTGTTTTCGTCATTAGTGAGGATGGACGATCGGTCGCCTGGCGCGAGGTAAAAGTGGGCATCCGCGAAAGCGGCCGGGCGCAGGTGGAAGGCGCAGGGCTGTCCGGTCGGGTCGTAACCCTGGGGCAACAACTGGTAAACGACGGCTCCCCGATCATTTTGCCTGCCGAGCAGAAAAAAACAGCTGCCGACAGCGGAAAGGTCGATTCCTGATGAATCTGCCGAGTTTCAGCGTCAAACGCCCGATATTCACGACAATGGTGACCTTGATCCTGGTTATCATCGGGGCCGTTTCTCTGAGCAGGCTGCAGATCGACATGCTGCCCAACATCGAACTGCCGACGCTGAGCATTCGAACGGATTACGAGGGTGCCAGCCCCGAGGTTATGGAGCGGTTGGTCACTCAGATTATTGAAGAGATCGTCGCCACGGTGCCCGGGGTAGAAGAAATCACATCATCGTCTTCGGAGGGCCGCAGCACGGTTCGTGTCAGTTTCGTGTGGGGTACGGAAATCGACACGGCGGCAATCGATGTTCAGGGCAAACTCGAAGACGAGATCAACGAACTGCCGGAAGATATCGTCAGGCCCCGCATCCGAAAATTCGACATTGCCAGTTTCCCGGTCGTCCTGTTGGGAATCTCCAGCAATCTCGACCCCGTTGAACTCACGGAGCTGATTGAAGTCCAGATCCGCTATCGTTTTGCCCGCATTCCGGGTGTTGCGCAGGTTGACGTCTGGGGTGGCTTCAACCGCGAGGTCCGGATCGAACTGGATCCCGACCGGGTCAAGGCCGTCGGTCTGCCGATGGACCAGGTGCTCGACGCCATTCGCGACGCCAACCTCGATCTTCCGGCGGGCAAGATCGAACAGGGGCACTACGAGGTCATGCTGCGCGCACCGGCCGAGTTTGTCAACCTCGATCAGATTCGAGACACGGTCATCGTTCGGCGGGACGGTGCCGCCGTAACACTGGGTCAAATCGCCGCAGTCAAAGACACCTACGAGAAGCTGACCCGCATCGTGCGCGTTAACGGTGGGCGCGGACTGCGCGTGGCGATTCGCAAACAGGCCAATGCCAATACGGTCGAAGTGTCCAAGCGCATCCTGGCTGAGGTTGAAGCCGTCAACCAGGCCTATCCCCAGATCAAAATTGTCCCGGTTATCAACCAGGGCAATTTCATCGAACGCTCAATCGCCAATGTCGCCCGCTCAGTCCTTTACGGAGGCGGACTGGCCATCGTGGTTTTGCTGTTTTTTCTACGCAACATCCGAAGCACGCTGGTGATTTCCCTGTCGATCCCGATCTCAATCGTGACCACTTTTGCATTAATTTTCTTCGGGGGATTCACGCTCAACCTAATGACCCTTGGCGGGTTGGCCTTGGGGGTGGGCATGATGGTCGACAGCTCCATCGTCGTGCTCGAAAACATCTTCCGCCGCCGCAGTGAGAATGGCGAAGCACCGGAGGAAGCGGCGGTGGAAGGGGCCCGGGAAGTCGGGCCGGCCATCATCGCCAGCACCATAACAACGCTGGTCATTTTTCTGCCGTTGATTTTCGTTCGTGGCGTCTCGGGCATCCTCTTCAAGGAGCTGGCCTACGTGATCATCTTTGCGCTGATCTGTTCGCTAACGGTGTCCCTTAGCCTGGTGCCCATGCTGGCGTCCAGGCTCCTGACCTCAAGCCAACAGCAACTCAACGGGCCGGCGTCTCGAACGAACCGCTGGGCCGCCACCGCCAATTGGGTCTTTGCGAGTCTCGAAAACGGTTACCTGGATTTGTTGAGATGGGTCCTGGACCATCGTCTGCGAACCGTCTTTGCGGCGGCCGCCCTTTTCGGCGCCAGTCTGCTGCTCTTACCCCTGATCGGCAGTGAATTTCTGCCTCCCAGCGATGAGGGCGAGGTTCGCGTAACCGGCAAGATGGAAATCGGTACCCGGCTCGATCTGGTTGACCGGCAGACACGCGTAATGGAGCAGATCATTCAACCGGCCGTGCCCGAGGCCGTCGCGTCGGTGGTCAGTATCGGCGCCTCCGGCTGGCGGGCTGATGCAGGCTCAGAGGGCGAAATAAGCATATCTCTGCTGCCGACCGCACAACGCGAACGCTCCAACGTGGAAATTGCCCAAGACCTGCGAGGCCGTTTGGACGGCCGCGTCCCCGGAATGGAGATCCATGTCCGGGCACCGCAGGGACAGTTTTTACTGGACCGACTCCTGGGCGGTGACGAGGGACTGACTATCGAGATTCGCGGCTACGAGCTGGCCACGCTCGACGCCCTGGCCGCGAGCGTGGCCGAGCTGATTGTGGATGTACCGGGCATCACGGACGTTCAGACCAGTCTCGAAGCCGGCATACCCCAGCAGGAAATCCGTGTAAATCGTGACAAGGTCGCCGATCTCGGTCTGAGCGTTCGCGACGTCACCCAACTCCTGCAAACCGCGGTGGCCGGATCCAAAACCGGTGAGTACCGAACGGGGGGCAATTCTTATCGCATTCTGGTGCAGCTCGAGGATGCCGAGAAACGCTCCATAGACGAAATTCTCAACCTTACGCTGACAACGGCATCCGGTGAAAAGGTGGCGCTGCGCAACCTGGTCACGTCTGAATCGAGCCGCGGGCCGATTCTGATCGACCGCAAAGACCAGCAGCGACAAGTGATGGTCAGCGCCAACGTCGCGGGGCGCGATCTTGGTTCCGTGGCCGTTGACGTGCAGGCGCTGTTGGATCAGATTCCACGCCCCGTCGGCTACGATCTGACCGTCGCCGGCAATTTCGAAGAACAGCAAAAGGCCTTCAGGGAACTGGTGATTTCACTCGTGCTGGCCTTGGTCCTCGTCTATATGGTGCTGGCCTGTCAATATGAATCGCTGCGGGATCCGCTGGTCGTCATGTTTTCAGTTCCATTGGCGGTGGTAGGCGTCCTGGTGACATTGTTTATGACGAAAACGACGCTGAATGTGCAATCCTACATCGGCTGCATTATGCTGGGGGGGATCGTGGTCAACAATGCCATTCTCCTGGTCGACCAGGCCGGTCGATTGGTTCAGGATGGAATGCGCATGCGCGATGCCCTGATCGAGGCCGGTCGTCGCCGATTGCGGCCGATCCTGATGACGACCTTGACCACCATCCTGGGCCTGCTGCCGCTGGCACTCGGCATCGGTGAAGGATCCGACGCCCAGGCCCCGCTGGCACGGGCGGTTGTCGGGGGTCTGACCGGATCGACGCTGATCACGCTGGTACTTATCCCGGCGGTCTATTCATTGTTTCATCCCGATCCTAAGACGAGCAGACCTTCATGACCCGCCGTTCCCATAAACTATTTTTCCGCCCGTGATGGTCATCTCCACAATGATAATTTCTATTTCAGGGCGAGCCGCGAGATGAACGGCGCACGATTCAAAAAAAAATGCCCGGGATCTTGCCTCAACGGGTCAACGTTATTAATTTTTTAATCTTTAAATCATTTAAATTGAGTCGACAAGGACCAAAGGATTCACAGCAAATTGCATAAAAGGGAGCACATCAACTGCGCCAACCGATAGAATGGTCCGGTCAATCAGGGGGGATTACAGCCAATGCACAACGTGAATCGGGTGTCGAACAGAGTCGCCGTTCCCATTGTTTTCTTCAGCCTTTTGATTGCGGGCGTATTCGGCGTGCTGCTCTACCTCGGCACTCTGAAAATGATCCAAGAGACGCAGCCGCTTCTGCAAGCCTCCGCTGGTGAAGCCTCCGGTGTTCATACCTGGAACCTGATCCTGTTTTATTTCCCTCGATTTTGGTACACGGTGTTTCCCGTCCTGCTGGTTTTTTCTTTGATTCTAGGGCTGTTGGCCTGGCTTTTTGTCCGATCGAGCGTTCGCCGGCTGAAACCGACCAGTGAAAAAAAGGCCGCCACCGCCGACAAGGGGCCGGAAAAAGAAAAAGGGGATATCGCCGAACGCCGCCTGTTTTTGCACCTCTTCGCGATGATGCAGCGGGAAGGACGGCTGATGGATTTTTTAGCCGAGGATCTCGACCAGTATGAAGATTCACAAATCGGTTCGGCCGTCCGTGCGATCCATGCCAATTGCCGTCAAGTGGTGCAGGAGTATCTCGATCCCGGACCGATAATGGCCCAGTCCGAAGGAGAGCGCGTGACTGTCGCCTCTGATTTCGACCCTGGTGCCATCAAGCTGACCGGAAATGTTGTCGGCGAGCCTCCATTTAGTGGGATTATCCGTCACAAAGGATGGCAAGTCGGCAAGGTCAAATTACCAAAGCTTTCAGGCCGGCAAAATGCGGAAATCATAGCCCCGGCGGAAGTTGAAATTTGACGATTTCGCAAAACACCCAAGATCGGCACTGCGATTTATTTGGTCGGCGCTGCGGCGTCAGCACAATAGAACCGCAAGCCGCAGCACTCGCGAGCATAGATAGTGACGCGTTTACGGGGCCATCGATACCCTTACAACAACCAGATCATCAAACGTGAGAATTGAATATGAGTGAGGCGCAGTTCATCGTCGGCATCGACCTGGGAACTACCAACAGCATTCTGGCTTATACGGAGGCCGAGGCAAAGGCCCGGGACATCCCCGACATTCACATCCTGGAAATTCCTCAGTTGGTTGGTCCCGGCGCGGTTGCCGCACGCGATATATTGCCGTCTTTCATTTATATGCCGGGAGAAAAAGATATCGCCGCAGATGCTCTCGAGTTGCCGTGGCACCACGACGTCAAGCAGATCGTCGGCGAAATGGCCCGCAGTCGGGGCGCCGAGCTCCCACAACGGTTGATCAGTTCGTCAAAATCCTGGCTGTGTCATCCGATGGTGGACCGTAACCGGGCAATTTTGCCTTGGGGATCCCCGGCCGAGGTTCCCAAACTCTCGCCGGTGGAGGCCTCGGCAGCCATTTTGGATCACATCCGCCGGGCCTGGAACCATGCGATCGCCCGAGATGACGAAAACCTGATACTGGAACGACAGGAAATTTTTCTGACGGTTCCGGCCTCGTTCGACGCCGTAGCGCGCGAGTTGACCGTCAAGGCCGCCGCCATGGCCCAACTGCCCGACATCACCCTTTTGGAAGAGCCGCAGGCGGCGTTCTATGCCTGGATCGTGGCCTCCGGCGACAGCTGGCGAGAGGCAGTCCGGCCCGGTGATCTGGTACTGGTGTGCGACTTGGGCGGCGGCACGAGCGATTTCAGCCTGATCCGGGTTTCCGATTTTTCGGGCAATCTCGAATTGGAGCGAATCGCCGTCGGCAACCATATTTTGATTGGCGGCGACAACATGGATCTGGCTCTGGCTTATGCCGTCGCCAATCAGATGGCCGCCGCCGGCCAAAAGTTGGACTCCTGGCAGATGCGTTCGCTCTGGCACACCTGCCGCAGCGCAAAGGAGAAAATCCTGGCGTCTTCCGACGCCGCCGCCATTCCAATTTCCTTGCTGGGACGCGGCAGCAGCTTGATCGGCGGCACACTGAGAACGGAGTTGGCTCGAGATGTCGTAGAGCAGGTCATCGTGGAGGGCTTCTTCCCGTTTTGCGAGCCCGAAAGCCGTCCCCAGACAGTAGCGCGGACCGGTATCCAGGAAACCGGCTTGGCCTATGAAGCCGACCCGGCCGTGACCCGGCACCTGGCCCAATTCCTCAGCCGCCAGGACGAACGGCCGCGTGAACTGCCCACGGCCGTTTTGTTCAACGGTGGTGTGATGAAAGCCCGTTTGCTCCAAAGACGGGTGACAGAAGTCCTGACCTCCTGGCAAAGCGAGACTGAACTGCGGGTTTTAGAATCTTCGAATCTGGACCTGGCCGTCGCCACGGGCGCCGCTTATTACGGTCTGGCCCGCAGGGGCAGAGGCATCCGGATCCGCAGCGGACTCAATAAGGCGTATTACATCGGGGTGGCAGCTTCCCTGCCGGCCGTTCCTGGAATGCCGGCCCCGATCAAGGCCCTCTGTGTGGCGCCCTTCGGCATGGAAGAGGGTTCGGCAACCGAACTGAGTGAAAGAGAGTTCAACCTGATTGTGGGTGAACCGGCAAAATTCGACTTCCTCGGCTCCTCGGTTCGCACCGACGACACCGTAGGGTCCCTGGTTGAAGATTGGGAAGGCGACATCGAGCCGATCACCACCATCGCAACCACTTTGGACGGAACCTACGGCAGCGTCATCCCGGTTTCGATCGAAGCCAAATTGACCGAAATCGGCACTCTGGAGCTCTGGTGCGTCTCACGTCAGGACGCTAGCCGCTGGAAACTCGAATTCAACCTGCGGGAAAAAGCATGACAAGCGCCATAGAGGATCGGCGGTTCATCATCGGTATCGATCTGGGGACGACCAATTGTGCCGCAGCCTATGTGGATTTACAGGAAAAAAAAACGGCCACGCATGCCATCCGGATCTTTAAGGTCCCCCAGCTCACCGGACCCGGTCAGGTAAACCGCTTACCGCTCTTGCCCTCCTTTCTTTACATACCCGGTGCGTACGACATTGCCGAGGATGCCATCGTTAGGCTCTGGAAGAATCAGGAAAAAATTTTTGTCGGGGCCTATGCCCGGGATCAGGGGGCACTGGTGCCGGATCGGCTGGTTTCTTCGGCCAAAAGCTGGCTCTGTCATTCCAACGTCGACCGCAGGGCCCGCATCCTGCCGTGGGGCGCTGCCGCGGAAATCCCCAAAATTTCTCCGGTAGCGGCCACCGCCGCCTATTTGGAACACATCCGCATGGCATGGAACAGCACCTGGGGCCCGGATGAAAGCCTGCATTTGGAAAACCAACTCGTTGTCGTTACCGTGCCAGCATCTTTCGACGAAGTCGCCCGGGAGCTGACCCTTGAAGCGGCCAAGACAGCCGGCATCCCCAGTGTCGTTTTGCTCGAAGAACCCCTGGCGGCTTTTTACAGCTGGCTCATGCGCAATGAAAATAACTGGCGCAACCTCGTTCAGCCCGGCGAGCTTATTCTGGTCTGCGATGTGGGCGGCGGGACCACCGATTTCACCCTGATTGTCCTGCGGGATGTCGAGGGCCGCCCCCGTTTCGAGCGGATCGCCGTCGGGGACCATTTGATTTTAGGCGGCGACAACATGGATTTGGCTCTGGCCCGGCAAGTCGAGACCCAACTCACCGGAGCGCACCGTTCCATGAGCACAGACCGTTGGAAGGCCCTGAGCCAACAGTGCCGTCAGGCGAAGGAAGCGCTCCTGAGCGGTACGGCCGCCAATTTCGCCATCACGCTGATGGGAGCAGGCAGCCGCCTGATCGCCGGTACGCAGCGGGTGGACCTGGACAAGGCCATGGTCGCGGAAATCGTCCTTGAGGGCTTTTTCCCGACAGAAAACCATGCGAGCCCGCAACCCGCATCCGGCCGCAAGGGGATTAGCGAATTCGGCCTGCCCTACGAACAAGAGCCGGCGATTACGCGACACATGCAGCGATTTTTGGACCGCCATCAAAACGACGTCGCGCGAATTCTGCAGCGCCCTTCGGCCGCACCCGATCTGATTCTTTACAACGGTGGTGCGCTCAAACCAACGGAAATTCAGGCGCGGCTCCGCATGGCATTGCAAAATTGGTCCATAAACCGAGAAGGGGGGCCGCGGGTACTGGAAAACCCTGATCTCGATCTCGCCGTGGCCCTCGGCGCGGCCTATTACGGTTTGGTTAAAATCGGGGAGGGCGTACGCGTCGGCAGCGGCAGCCCAAGGGCCTATTATCTCGGCGTCACGCGGCTCGCCGACGGGCAACCGGAACCCCGTGACCATCAAGTCGTCTGCATCGTCGAACGCGGCCTTGAGGAAGGCAGCGCCATCCGCATGGAGGATAGGGCATTTGAGGTGTTGACCAACCAACCGGTCACCTTCGATATCTTCAGCTCGAGTTACCGCAGCGGTGACCGCAGCGGCGACATCATCAGCCTCGACGAGACGTTCACAGCCCTGCCGTCGCTGCAAACGGTGGTGCAGTTTGGAAAAAAAAGCGTTCAGAAAGCCATCCCGGTGAAAATCGAGGCCGAGTACACCGAAGTCGGAACCCTGGCGCTTTGGTGTCGCTCGCGCATCAGCACGCACCGTTGGAAACTGCAGTTCCAGTTGCGCGACACCGTGGCCCCCGAGGTGGCCGAGGATGCACAAATCCTGGAACTCGCGGTCGTCGATGCCGCCCGTGACCACCTGCGCCAGGTTTTGAACGGTGATGACAAAACCGGCGTGGATAAAATCGTCAAAAAATTGAGTCTGACGGTTGATCTGCCCCGCGACGAGTGGCCGCTGGGATTCATCCGTGGCCTGGCCGATGATCTGCTGGACTTGACGACGGCGCGCACCAAGGGGCCTGAATTTGAAAGCGGTTGGATGAACCTGCTCGGGTTCTGTCTGCGGCCGGGTATCGGCGAGAACCTCGATAAACAGCGCCTGCAGCGGCTCTGGAAACTCTACCAGCAAGGACCCGAGAACAAAAAGAATCCCCGGGTGCGGTTGGAATGGTGGATCATGTGGCGCAGAGTGGCCGCCGGCCTGACTTCAGGACAACAGCGCCAGTTATTTCAGGACCTCTCGCCGGTGTTTTTCGAAAAAAAAGCCGCCGCCAAGATTAAGGTCTCCCCGCAGGAGCGGCTTGAAATCTGGATGACTGCCGCCAACCTGGAAAAACTCCACGCCAAAGACAAAGTGCGGCTGGGGCGGCAACTGCTCGCTGAAATCTCGCCGCGAAAGTTGAAATCGCAACACCTCTGGGCACTTTCCCGCCTGGGGGCCCGCGAACTTTTGTACGGTCCGGCGGACCGTACCATCCCGCCGACCGAAGCCGCCCAATGGATCGATCAACTCACCGGCCATACCTGGTCGAATCCGAATGCCGTCGGCCGCAGCATCTCTCAGATGGCCCGCAAAACAGGCGATCGGGCACGGGACCTCGATGAAGAGATACGGCAACGGGTGTTGCAATGGATGACGGCCAATGAACTGGCCGAGGCCTTCACGCGCCGCGTCAGAGAAGTTACCCCCCCGGCCCGCAAGGATCAGATGGCCATCTTCGGCGAATCCCTGCCCCTTGGCATCATCCTGAGGACATGACGGCGCGTGCTTCTGAAAGAAATATCAGCAGGGTTGCCTTATCCAAGCGGGGTATGTCCCGGTGTCAAGCGATCGCGCAGCCGCATAACTGTGTCTTTAAAGGCGTTAATACAGCTGCCGACAACACCGTGCAGATAATGCCGCACATCGCCCGGTTTCATGGAGCGGGCAGCACCGATAAAGCAGCCTTCCCCGCTACCACCACCGCCGCTGCCGACGACGGTCGGCGATGACGTGCTGGCGACTGTCACATAACCGCTGCCGGATGGATCGACGATCATACCATTCACCGCTCCGTCGGCATCACCGAAACCGCCGTCCTGCAATTCCATTGTCACGGATTTACCATCGGCGGCAATTGCGGCGTGTTCGGCGTATGAGTGCCAGCCCTCTGCCGGGGTGTATTTATACCACGCCAACCCCTCCGGCAGCGTTTCCGAGAAGTAGATGACGACTGTAGCCGTGTCACCCGGATTTGGGACGGCCAACTTGAAATTGACCAACCCCATCGGAAAATGCAGCCCCAAGGCAGAAGACGAATCGTTTGGATCCGGCACCGAGGTTTTGAACGATTTTATTAAACCTTCGGCCGCTGGGCTCTTGAGGCTCATCAAGGCATCACCTTCTGGGGAGTGAGCGCTTTTGATCTCGTCCTGGCTTTGATCGGGTGCACCGTTTTCATCGAGATCCACTTCGAAACCGATTTCCTGAGCGTCCGGAACGCCGTCACCGTTCAGATCGTCGTCGGCATTGAGAACAGTCGTGAAAGAGCTCGGGGTGGACCATTCGGAAGCGGCCAAACGAGCGTCGAAAAACCGGGCTCGCCACCAGTAGGTCCGGTTCGCGTCCAGCATATAATCGAGCAACGGCAATTGGGTCAGGAAGTTGGCAGACTGAAGATCCAACACCAGGTCATTAAATTCCGTGTCGCTACTGATCTGCCAACGGGTTTCGGCGTGCAGATCACCGACGTCTGGATCCGTAAAGAGGTCAGACCGGAGCACGGATACCAAGGCGACATTTGCTGTTTCGTCGCCTGGTTCCATCAATAGCGGTTTATTAGGGCGCTGATTGTCGGATTGGGTTTGACGAATAAACTCTTCTAGGTTGCTGATACCGTCTCGATTAAAATCATCGTCGGCATCGTCGACGCGGGGATCGGTTCCGTATGCGATTTCCCACCCATCATTCATGGCATCGCCGTCGCTATCGGGTTTGCCCGGATGAGTGCGATAGATGTTTATTTCCTCGGTGTCCGGCACCCCATCGCCGTCCGTATCGCGGAGCGCAACGTGGTGCATCAGTTCTTCGGAATAGGCGCTTTCATAGTGGTCCGCGTTGTAAGCCGTGACCGCAAAATAATAGACTTGCCCTTCCTGCAGGCCGGGTATCTCGAAGGTGGTCGCTGGCCCGACGTCGGCGCTTTCGGAATACTCTCGGCTGGAGGAGCCCCAATAGGCCACATACCCGTCCGCACTCGCTACGGGATCCCACGCCAGCTTAACCTGCCCGTCGAAACCTTCAACCGGACAAGCTGGAACCAGAACCGCCATGCTCAAAAAAAGCACAACAAGAAGGAGTTTTAAGTTGAAATTCGACCCTTTTTTACAGAGGTGGTGTTTTTCTGGTTTGGCCATATCGCGTCCGTTCATTTCTTTCATCTCTTGGTAAACTGGATGGTCGGTGTGGCATCAGCAAGAGGTATACCAGTTAGTGGTACATTTTTAAGTTGTTGTTATTTAATAATTTTAATAAATTATGACCGCTTGGGGGCTCAAACTGAAGGAAATTCCATACGATATCGAAGAGCTGCTGAATCCTCGAGCAAGTAACCGGCATGAATTATGTTTCTTAATGATGTATGGTTTTCCATACAAAACTGATGCAGGTCATGAAGGTCCGGTGGTGAAAAACCGGCGTCGGAAAGATGGATATCGGTTGGAATAAAGGCTGGCGTTAGATCAAGCCCCCGGGTCGGTCTTTGATCCGACAGGCCGGCACCTGGATGTTTCGCAGGGAATACATGCCGCTACATCCGGGGCATCCAGGCTTTGAAGGTGGCATCACAGAGCCGCGAACGTCCGTGGTCAGGACACGCGTAGAAACCAACAGAAATAGATTATTCCCTAAAGTTGGACGGATCCAGTTTGTATCTTTTCATCAGTTCATAGAGATCGGCGCGGTATTTGCCGGCGAGCTTAGCGGCCTGGCTGACGTTGCCCTGCGTGAATTCGACCAGTTGCAGCAGATAATTCTTCATAAAATCGTCTTTGGCTTCTTTGAGCGGCTTGATGCTGTCATTGTCGCCTTCGCATTTCGGCAGGATCAAATCAGCGTTGATCTCGTTTCCGGTGCTCAGGGCAACGGCACTTTCGATCGTGTTTTCGAGCTCACGGACGTTGCCCGGCCAGTGGTGACGTAAAAGTTTCTGCAGGGCGGCGGGCGCAAAACCGGTGATCTCCCTTTTCATCTCGGCGGTGTATTTTTTGAGAAAATGTTTTGCCAGCAGCGGAATATCGTCTCTTCTGTCCCGCAGCGGCGGCAGCTGGATCCGAATCACGTGGATGCGGTAGTAAAGGTCTTCACGGAAGTTTTTGTTTTCGACTTCCTGCTCGAGGTTTTTGTTCGAAGCCGTGATGATCCGCGTGTCGACCTTGATGGTCTGATTGCCGCCCACCGGAAAGAACTCGCGTTCTTCCAGGACCCGCAGCAGCTTGCTTTGCATGGTCAGCGGCATTTCGGAGATTTCGTCCAGAAAGAAACTGCCGTTGTGGGCCTGGGTAAACAGACCTTTCTTGTCACTCACGGCCCCGCTGAAGGCGCCTTTCTTGTAACCGAACAATTCGCTCTCTAAAAGGGTTTCCGGAATCGCCGCACAGTTGATGGCAACGAAAGGACCCTTCTTTCGGGCACCGGAGAGGTGCAGTGATTTGGCGATCAACTCCTTGCCGGTTCCGCTCTCTCCTTCGATGTGAACGTTGGAATCGGTCTCGGCCGCCTGGGCGACCTGGTCCAGGACCCGTTTCATGCCCTCGCTTCTGCCGATGATGTTCTTGAATCCGAACTGAAGGGCACAGATGTGTCGCAGCGAGTTGACCTCTTTGGACAGTTCGCTTTTCTCAAGGCAGTTCCGGATCTGCAGCAGAAGCTCCTGATAGTTGAACGGCTTGGTCAAGTAGTTGGCCGCGCCGCGCTTCATGGCTTCGACCGCACTGTTGATGCTGCCGTGCGCGGTGAGAATGATGATCGGCAAATCCGGTTTGGCACGATGAATCTCTTCCATCAGCGTGACGCCGTCTTCTTCCTTTAATCGCAAGTCGACCAGGGCCAAGTCGACATCGGTATCCTTCAGAAAAGTGAGGGCCTGATTCGAATTGAGTGCTTTGAAGACGCGGTAGCTTTCGGCTTCAAGTCGCATCTGGATAACATTTAGAATATTGCGGTCGTCATCGACCACCAGGATATTGTTCATGAGTTCCTCTATGCTTGCAAGTTCTGATTCAGGGGGTAACCTTGCGTTTTTTTTCCTCGATTTTAATGTCGACTTCCTTGAGCTTGTCGATATTTTCCTCAAGTTCTTTGATTTGCTGCTCCTTGGCCTCGATCGTCTTTTCGAGACGATCCTCTTTGGTCTCGCTGGTTTTTTGTTTCTGATCCTGAAATTTTTTTAATTTCTCCTGTTGGTCTATGAACTCTTCCTTCAACCGTGTCAATTCCCGGTTTTTGGCGTTCAACCCACTCTCCATATCCTGCAGGTTCCGCAATACCATGATCCACATCCCGGCCTGAGGTGCGAGCGCGCTTTCGGGATACCTGTTCACAACTGCCCCGAAAGCCTCGCGGGCTTTCATGAAATCGTGTTCTGGATTTTCGGGGTGACCGTATATGAGGCCGATCTGAAAGAGAGCCTGGTCGCCCAAGAGCTGGGGATACAGATTTAGTGCCGCCCGGCTCTCCCTCAGCGCGGTGCTGAAATTGCCTTTGCTCAAATGATAGTTGGCAGTCGCGAGGTGCTCCTCTGTTTTCCAGCGCTCCGGCGGATAGACGCAGCCGGCCAGCCAGAAGATGACCATCAGACAGCCGGCAATGCGAAATAGAAGGTACTGCCGCTTCCCGGCGTACTTTTGGCCCATATTTCACCCCCGTGATCCGATATGATGTGCTTGGCGATGGTCAGCCCCAGGCCGGAACCGGAGGCTTTGTGTCCGTTTGTCTCGACTCTTGAAAATTTTTCGAAGATGATGGGCAGCGACTCGCTGGCAATACCGATGCCGGTATCGGAAACTGCCACACAAACAAACTTTTTCGAGTGGTTATAGGGCGCCGCCATGATCTGGACCTGGCCGTTTGCGGGCGTAAATTTCAGCGCGTTGCCGATCAGGTTGTCCAACACCTGGCTGATGCGTTCCTCGTCCATCAGGATCAACGGCAACTCAGGCAGCGGCTTCAGCTCGAGCTGAATGTGCTTGCTCTGTGCGATCGGCGCCAACTTCAGTACCGATTGGCGAAGCAACGGCGTCAAGCTGGCCTTCTGGTAACGGTACTCCATCATGTGCGCTTCCATGCGGGAAAAATCGAGGATCCGGTTGACGGATCGGATCAAACGCTCGCACTCTTCACGGGTGATGGCCAACAGTTGCTGCTTTTTTTCCGGTGCGTTGGCGTAGGTGCCCTCGAGCAGCATTTCAGAAGCTTCCCGGATTGCGGTCAAAGGAGTCCGGAGTTCGTGCGACAGGTGATTGATGAAATCGATTTTCATTTCATCGAGCAGTTTGAGCTTTACGCTCATTGCATTGAAATCGTCGGCCAGTTTCTCGATTTCGGGCGGACCCTTCATCGCGGGGATCTGCACATAATTCCCCTCGGCAATTTCCTTTGTTTTTTTCTGCAACAGCACGATCGAACGGTTAATCCGCCGGGTGCTGAAAAAAGATATCACCGTGCCGATCGCCACGGTGAGCATCGCCGTAAACAGGGTCATGTTGAACACCCGCGAACTGATCGAACCGGCCGATGTAATTTTTTCTTCGCGGCCCTTTTGAACGATGGCGATGATGCCGTTGAGGCGAAGGGCGATACCGTCCAGCAAGGCTTCATTCTGAATCGCGTATTCGGGGCTCGGTTTGGATTGTCCTTTAGACAAGCGCCGGTTTTCCTCTTCGAACAAAACGATGTACTGGTCATACAATTGGCGTGTCTCAGTGAACAGCCTGATTTTGGGGGGAGTATCCATCCGATATTCAGTGTCGTCGAGTTCGGTTTTCAAAAGTTCGTGAATGTCCCAGAACTTCTTTCTAAAATCTTCGTCTTTGGAGATGTGGTATTTTTTTTCGAAACTGACCTGCGAAAAAAGCGTATCCCGCAAATGTTCCATCTGCGCGATGGTCGTCCCGTCAACCGCCGTCCCGCGAATCAGACGGTTTAACAGGTTCAGCTTGAGAGACACATAAACCCCGAGCAAAATCACCAGGAGCAAAATAATGACGTATCCCAACGTCAGGCGCTTTAAGAGGGTAAATTGCATCTCTTATCCCTTTTAGGACCACTATTCAACCAAGACGGACGGCGTGGGCGCTGGAACCCTCTGCGATGGCCTGGCTTCGAGGAGGATCCGCTCGGGCCGTCCAGTCTGACCGCTTTTGGCAATAGGCGCGTTCTGCCCGCGCGCGGTAAGTGACGTTCATATTACCTGAAAAAATGTTTTGAGGAAACAGCTTTGACAAACCCGATAGCGACGTGAGCGTATTAAGGGAAACGATGCGCGGACGGAATCTGAGAGGTCATGATAAACCGGCGGCGGATGGCAACCATGGCTCAAGTATCGCTTTTCGCCAGCCGATAATTAACAGCGGTGAGCATGCCGGAAACGGCACTTATCATTTTTCATTCGAAAACAGCGCCACCCTCCGCCGGTATGTTTTCTTCAGACGTGGGCGTCATTTTTCGCCGAACAAGGCCGCACAGAGGATTGCGGCGACAGAGAACCATTTGATGACATCCGCAAGGCACTTGTCGATTAACCGCGTCCGCCGGCCTAAGCCTTGGCCGGCCCTACCGGCCGGGGGACAACCCTGTCGAATGGTCCAAGGGGTATGTCTGGCCATCTTGATGGCATTGGCCGGTTCGCACTGCCAGCAACCGCTCTTTAAAAACGATTTGGAGGCTATCCGGGGTAGAGGGACCCTGAAAGTCATCGCCCGCAACAACGGGACCTGTTACTATGAAGGTCCGCATGGAGAAGAGGGTTTCGAATACGCTCTTGTGAAAGCCTTTGCCGATTACCTGAACGTCGGCCTGGAGATGCTGGTCATGGAAAATGAGACGGCGATGGTCACCGCGCTTCTCAGCGGCAAGGCAGATCTGATCGCCGCCGGCTTCATCGTCTCGGATGACCTGCGTCAGCATCTGGCTTTCGGGCCGGTTTATCAACAGATCCAGCAGCAGGTCGTCGGACGCCGTGACGGCGCCGCCCC
Source organism: Deltaproteobacteria bacterium (assembly GCA_041299015.1). Classification (GTDB taxonomy): domain Bacteria; phylum Desulfobacterota; class Desulfobacteria; order Desulfobacterales; family SG8-13; genus JARFQH01. The sequence continues at coordinate 42,718 of JBFYWB010000038.1, read as the reverse complement.
CAAAACAATCGCTGACCTGATCGGCAAGCCGATATGGGTCACAGCCGGCGGGTTTCAAGAAAAAGGGTTGAACATCTTAAAAAAAGAACATCCTGAACTGTCCTGGTTGACCATTTCAGACTATGAATCAGAGGAATTGCTCGAGATGGCCGGCCAGGGGGTCATCCCGTTGACCATCGCGGAATCGACCACTGTCGCGCTGAATCAACGCTACCATCCCGAACTGAAAGTCCATTTTGCCATCGATAAAGGCCATAATCAGGCCTGGGTCTTGCACCCGCACAACTGGCACCTGCGCCGCGCCCTCGGGCAGTGGTTCGCGCTGCCGTCCACCGTTGCGCTGTTGGAGCGACTCAAACAGCACTACTATGGTCACTTGGAGAAATTCGATTATGTCGACATCACGGTTTTCCGTAAACGGTTGGAGCAGCGACTGCCGCCGTTTCGCCCGCATTTTATGAGCGCGGCCCGGAAACAGGGTCTGGACTGGACCCTGGTGGCGGCGCAGGCCTACCAGGAATCTCACTGGGACCCAGAGGCCAAGAGCTTCACCGGTGTCAGGGGGATGATGATGCTCACCCTTGAAACCGCCCGTTTATTGAGCGTGAAAAACAGACTCGACCCCAGGCAGTCCATTGATGGCGGTACCCGCTACCTCGCCCTGCTTCGCAAGAAAATCCCGGATGACATTCCCGAACCGGACCGGACGTACATGGCCTTAGCCGCCTACAATGTGGGTTTCGGACACCTGGCGGATGCGCGGACACTGGCGGCCGCGCTCGGCAAAGACCCGAAAGCCTGGTCCGATGTCCGCGCGACGCTGCCGTTGCTGCGGCTCAAGAAATATTACCGCGGGCTGACGCATGGATATGCCCGCGGCGCCGAGCCGGTCAGCTATGTGGACCGAATCCGAACCTACCACACCATTTTGACCCGCTGGGCCACCGAACAGAACCATCAAGCAGGCACGGCCGCAGCAGCCGAAACCCAGCCGTCGCTCTGATCCGCTCCCGCACTTGGCTCGGCGGTGATCCCCTGTAATGACGGTATCATTTGCCCTGTGAAAACTTTCCTCTTTTCATGAAACCGGGTACCGGAAACGACCGCAGGCCTATCGGAAAATAATTCACCGCCCTTAAAAGATCTTGCCAACATCGTCGATTCTGGATTAAACCCCAGCATATTGCCGTTCAAGACGGTCGCCGAGCAGCGCCCCGTTGGGTGGCTGCAACCGTCAATAGAAGCGTTCGGCCGGTTGCCTCGGCAACTGCGGCAGTAATGCTTGTGCATACGGAGATCAAAACCGCAACGGATGCAATCACGAGGTTGCCGTCATCCAATCTGGACCGAGGGGCCGGACACGTCAACCGTTCGGGGCGGGAAACGGGTTTCAGGGAGCCTCGGGGTATTCATCAGGCACAGGAGGTCAAGCCACCGATGGGCACGATCAGGGTTGCAATAGTGGGAGTGGGCAACTGCGCAAGTTCGTTGATTCAGGGAATCGCCTATTACAGAGGCAAGAATCCGGCCGAGGCGACCGGCCTGATGCACTGGGATCTGGGGGGCTACAAACCTAGTGACATCGATGTCGTCGCGGCGTTCGATATCGACCGGCGCAAGGTCGGGCAGAAGATCAATGAGGCGATCTTTGCGCTGCCCAATTGCACCAAAAGTTTTTGTACCGATCTGCCGCCCTCCGGTGTTACGGTCAGCATGGGTCGGATTCTCGACGGCCTGTCGGACCATATGCGGGATTACGAAGACAGGTACACCTTCGTTCCGGCCGATGCTCCCGAACCGGACCAGGGGGCTGTCGTGGATCGACTCAAAAAAACCGGCGCGGAAATCCTTTTGAACTACATGCCGGTCGGTTCACAGCGGGCAACCCGGTTCTATGCCGAATGTGCGCTCGAAGCCGGCGTCGCCCTGATCAACAACATCCCGGTTTTCATCGCGAGCGATCTGCAATGGGCGCGACGATTCCAGGAAAAGAACATTCCGATCATCGGCGACGATATCAAATCGCAGCTTGGGGCCACGATCACACACAGGGTCCTGACCGATTTATTTAAAAAACGAGGGGTTAAACTCGAGCGGACCTACCAGCTCAACACGGGCGGAAATACCGACTTTTTGAATATGCTCAACCGCCATCGTCTGATTTCGAAAAAAGAGTCGAAAACCGAAGCGGTCCAATCGGTGGCGGCTCGGCGACTGGACAATGAGAACATTCACATCGGCCCGAGTGACTATGTTCCCTGGCAGAAGGACAACAAGGTTTGCTTCATCCGGATGGAGGGGCGGTTGTTCGGCGATATTCCCATGGAAATCGAACTGCGACTGTCGGTCGAGGATTCTCCCAATTCGGCCGGAGTCGCCATCGATGCGATCCGGTGTGTCAAGCTCGCACTGGACCGCAGCCAGGGCGGCGTTCTGGAAGGCCCCTCGGCGTATTTCTGCAAACATCCTCCGCGTCAGTTCACCGACGATGAGGCCTTTGGCCTGACCGAAAAATTCATCACCCCGTCTCCGGGGGAAGGCAAAAGGGTGTGACCGGCTATCCCCGGATCGGGGAATAATGGCCTGGGACATCGGTCGGGCGCAGGCCGGGTCTATCATCCAATGCCGCAGCTGAAATAACGAGATGACGCTTCGCAAGAGTTTTCTGGCCGGACCTTACTACCGGTTGGTCGAGAACCGGATTCTACCGTATGTCAACCGCCTGACGCTCAGCCCGAATCAGTTCACGCTGCTCGGCGTTATCCTGGCCGCTGCCGTACCAGTCGGTTTTTTTCTGCATCCTGCCATCGGTCTTGTTTTTATGCTGATTTCCGCCTTTGTGGACACCCTGGACGGGCTTGTGGCCCGCCGTCAGAACGCCACATCGGTGTTCGGCGCTTTTCTGGACTCGACCCTGGATCGGATCTCGGATTTTTTCTATATTTTCGGCTTCTGGATCCTGCTGTGGAACTCTGCGCAGCATATTCTGGCCAGCGGACTCATCTTTGCAAGCTCACTGACAACGCTCATGATCAGTTATGTGAAGGCCCGTTCGCAAGCCCTCGGCGGCACCTGTGACATCGGCTGGATGGAACGCGGCCGGCGCACGGTCTTTTTGATCATCTGGGCCTTGCTGATCTGCATCCTGCCGACCCTTCGGGAAGCGATTCTTTGGGCGGGGCTTGTCCTGTATTTCGGGCTGACATCGGTCACCGTGTTGCAGCGCATCGCATACTGCCGTTCCGAATTCCTGCGGCCGAAAGGATAGCGTTCGACGACGACGGAGGCCTCGCCTGTCAAATTCTTGACGACCAGATATCCCAGCAAATCAGATTATCAATATATTTTAGATAGATACGTTTTTAAGTAAGTTGGCATTAATTTTGTAGTAGGTTCTGGTACGTCCGTTTCATCTTCATTGATGGCTTCTGGAGTATGGCGGACTTCGGAAGCGCGCCTCCTTTCGGACGCCCCCGGAGCCGAATCGGCTCCGGGGGTATAACCACCCGCCGACCAGCACGCACCCAGTGCCAATCTTTCCCCCTCCCCAAACGACCAACCGGTTGCGGCTTTTTCTGACCGAATTTTCAGTTGTTGAAGAGATTCATGTTCGGCCTCAGGGTCAGCTCGGGTAATGTCTGAAAAAAGGATCTGAGGATCGACCGGATGGCCTCCATGTCGGATGCCCTGAAGATCCGGGTGTAGAGGTAATGGCCGAACCGGAAGTTGGCCGCAAAATAAAGCGCGAACTTCTTGAACCGCCGGACGGCCCGGATTTCGTCGAAATACAGCGGTAGGAGCTCGCTCAGTCGCAGCGCGGTGTCGCCGTAAATCCGCGGCGTTACGGACAATCCCCTTGACCACTCGGCAAAAATCCAAGGACGGGCCACCGCCATTCGGCCGATTGCAATTCCGTCGCAGCCGGTCAACGCCAGCATTCTGATGCAATCCGCGCGACTGAAAACATTGCCGTTCCCGAATACCGGAATCGAAACCGCCTGTTTGACCATACCGATATACTCCCACCGCGGCGGGCGTGAGCGACGATCCGGGGCGACGCGGGGATGAAAGGTCAGGGCATCGGCGCCGGCCGCCTCGAATCGACGCGCCAGGTCGACAGCCGCCAGAGGACAGTCCTGCCAGCCGGTGCGAAATTTGACAAAAACGGGAATCGAAACCGATTGGCGTACCGTCTTTACAATCGCGGCAGCCAGGTGCGGCTGTTTCAGAAGCGCAGCGCCGCTACTGCGGCTGCAGATCGCGGCAACCGCGCAACCGAAGTTGAGATCGATCCCGAAAAAACCCGCCGCTTCAATCTTGGCGGCGGCCCTGGCCATGGTCGCCGGGTCAGAGCCGACGATCTGACAGACCAGATACGGCAACTCCTGGTCACGCCAGCGGAACAGTGCGGAAGTTTCGCGATTTTCGTGCGGTATCCTTCCGGCGCTGCACATCTCGGAAAAGAGCAATCCAAATCCACCGAAGGCGGCCAATAGTTCGCGCATGGCGATATGCCCCAGATGGGTCATGGGTGCCAGAACCAGCCGGCCGGATATCGTTCGATTACCGATGATCAGGGGCCGATTCAAAAATTCTGCGAGTCTGTCTTTCACCCGATTGCCACCTCAGAAGTCCGCCGGGATGCGATCCGCAACAACACGCCTTGGTCACCCGCGACGGGGCAAGTATAGACGAAAGCGGTCGTCGGCTCAATATTCATTTGTCTCAAACCGCCCCGGCTGCTATGATATCGCCTCAAAGATGATTACGGAGAGCCGCCGATGGGAAAAAATGACGGTTTCGTCGATCCGCTGGTTGAAGAAATTCTGACTGATGTTGCCGAATCTTTTTTCGAAAACCGACGGCAACTTGAAGAAAAAATTAATTTATTTTACAGCTACGTTGAAGAACTGCGCATCAAAGCGGCTGAGGTCCGCACCCGGGCCGCTTTTCTCAACCATCTGCTGCTGCACGGCCGTCAGGCACCGGCGTTTTACGCAATGCTCGGCGTGGAGGGAGCCCTTTTCACCGCCGCCGGGGCGGCTGCTCCGCAGAGCGCTCTCGCGTGCATGCCCTTTGCCATCGGATTCTGCGTCCGCTTCGTGAAACTGGTCTGCACCGCTTACGACGCCCTGCAAAAATCCTGTGCCCTCTATCTCCGCGGCCGCTCTAAAGCCGATATGACCGCCAAGCCGGATCCGACTCAGGCTTATTACGCGCTGGTGATCGAAATGCACCGGCTCATCAACCAGGAAATCGACCGCATCAACTCTTCGATTTCTCCCAGCTGCGCGCTGCAGTTTGCCAAGCGATTGAACCCGCTGATGGCACAGAAGGAAAAGATCACCGGTGGCGGCGCAACCGACGCCCGGTCCCTGGACGAAAAAATGTGCTACGCCGCAATCGACCTGGAGTCGTTGTCGCTGAAGAGGTATCCCGAACTGCCGGAGATCGAAGCCGTCCGACCCGCAGTCAAACGCTTCTGCGAGACTCTTTGCAGAACCCACGCCAAAAAGATAAAAACGGTTATGGCAGATCTGAAGGCCCGGCTTTCCATTTGCAAGACTTAAGGAACCGCAAGCACGATGACACGCCAGCATGACCAGGGCAACGCTCGGCCACCTGATTATTGCGGCCGCATCCTGAACGGAAACTACAGCGGGAAATTGAAGCAACGCGTGGTCGAATGCTTCAAACGATACCATGCTTTCGAAGAAACCGGCACGCTCGGCATCCCGTATATCGCCGCATGGCGGGAGAAAACCAATACCATCTGGTATGAATACGCCAGTCAACGACTCGCCGACTTGCTGGATTGCCGGTTGACCGAAGTGGCCGAAGTTTTCCGAAATTGTGTCATCGATCGCCGCATATACCGATACCAGAATGCGGAAGCCGGCATCAGCAAAGAGATCAAAAGCCGCGAGGAACTCAGCGGCGTCTGGCGTGAATTGCGCGAAGAAGGTCAAAAGACAGGTGCCATCGAGGCGGTGTATAAAATTGCCCTGCGCAAGGGTTTTGCCATCTGGCTCAAGGATCAGGCCACGATAGAGACCCTTGAGGCCGATCGCATCTGTTTATCACTCGGATTGTTGACCACCGTATCCAAAGAAATGGAGGCCGAAGATGAGCTCAAAAAGCACCGCGATCAGCTCGAGGCCGTCGTGCAGGCGCGGACAGCCGAGCTGACGAAGCTGAACGAGCAGTTGAAACTGGAAATCGTCGAACGCGGACTGGCGGAGGAAAGGCTTCAGCAAAGCTATAACAGGCTCCAGCAAAACCTGGATGAAACCGTTAACGCCATGTCCTTGACGGTGGAAGAGCGCGACCCCTACACGGCCGGACACCAGAGGCGAACGGCCGATTTAGCCATGCAGCTAGCGTCGCAAATCGGGCTTTCCGCGCATGCCGTCAAGGGGATCCACATGGCCGGTCTGATCCACGATATCGGCAAGATATCGATTCCGGCCGAGATTCTCAGCAAACCCGGAAGACTCAACGCGGCGGAAATCCAACTGATCCGCAGGCATCCGCAAGCTGCATATGACATACTGAAAAAAATCGATTTCCCGTGGCCGGTCGACCTGATCGTGCTCCAGCACCACGAGAGGATCGACGGCAGCGGGTATCCACAGGGATTGACCGGCGGAGAGACCCTGATCGAAGCGCGGATTCTGTGTGTGGCCGACGTGGTCGAAGCCATCGCCTCCCACCGCCCCTACCGCCCGGCTCTCGGCATCGACAAAGCGCTCGCCGAAATATCGGCAAATTCCGGCAGGCTCTATGATCCGCACGTGGTCGCAGCCTGCCTGCGACTTCTAAGAGAAGAAAGCTATCAGCTCAAATGACAGCTGCCGGGAACCCTTCACCGCGATCCCGTCATTTTTATCAACCCCACCGCCGGGGCTTGCTCGAGTGGCACAAAGACGCCGCACAGCGGTATCAGCTCACCGTTGAAATGCACGCAAGGCCCGTCCGGGGCGGGAAATCCTGTTGACAAGCCGTTTGATTTCTGATGTGAATACGGGCCGATACCCCGTCGATCCGGCAGCACCGCCTAAAATCGGACCGGGAAACGCCGCATCTACGACCCCGGGCACCGGCACAGTGCCGCCGACCCGCCAGAACCGGCCGATGGATGTTTCGACACGGGCAACCGGTGATGAAGACGGCTCCTTACGTGAGAGAAAAGATGCAAGTTACCCTGGACGCCAGAAACGAGGCCCGTTTCAACCACGCGGCATCCATCTTGGTCGAAAATATTCCGATGGGCACCTACCATCACGGTCAGATGGTCAACTACAGTTCGGGCGGCCTGTATTTTGAGTGCGCTATCGCCTATAGGCCGGGCGCTCCGATCATTTTCGGCATCGAGACCTCACCCTATGCCACATGCCCGGGGGTTTACCGCGGCCACGTGAGATGGTGCCGACGGCTTTTCGAAAAAGAATCCCTTTACGATTTCGGCATCGGCGTTGCCTATCTCAAACCCGATCTTTTGAGACATCCCGGCCGTCAATCACTCTCGGCCGTGCCCGATCGGCAGCGTCCGGTCTCCGGCGGCCGACGCCCGCCGCACGGGCCTCGAAAACCGGAGAACGCCGCAAAGCGTCGGCTGTTATCCGACGACCACGGCAGCGACCGGCGGCGAAATGAACTTCGCCGACACCCCCGGCGATCGTTCGGCAGCAGCACGCTCTATGCCTCCCGCAACCGGATATTCAAGGGAAGCGTCAAGGACATCAGCAGGGGTGGGATGTTCATCGAGGCTGCCGGCCATATCACCGTGGGCGAACAAGTGAACCTGGCGGTTCCGGCCGTTCATCGCCGCCGGGATTTCACGCTCCGCGGCAAGATTGTGCGGGTCGACCCGCACGGACTGGCAATCCGGTTTCAACGCTTTATCGAAGATGAGTAAGCATTTAATGCGGAAAAAGATACTGAAAAAAGCGCTGCGCCGCTGCCTGGCAACCGCCATTTTTCTGGGACTCGCCGGCGCTGTCGCGGCCACCGACGAAGCCGTACCGCCGGCAACCGATACGACCCATGAAGCGATTGTGATCACGGCCGACCGTCTGGTCAGCCACGGCGATCGGAACTATGCCGAATTCATCGGGAACGTGGAAGCCTCCCAAGGACTTTTTTCCATCCGCTCGGATACGCTCAAGATCACTTATCGACGTTCAGCGGACGCGGGGACCAGAGGACTATCCGAAGCCGCTTCGATTGAAAAAATCGAAGCGATCGGGCGCGTGGTGATAAAATCAGATGCCCGCCGGGCTGAAACCGATCGCGCGGAATATTGGTTGAGTGAAGACGTCATCGAGTTGATCGGCGAGAACTCTCTGGTGACCGACGGGAAAAATACGCTGACGGGATCAAGGATCACCTGGCATCGCAAAACCGGTGCGATAACGGTGGCGGGCAGTGGCGAAAAACGGGTCAAAGCGGTCTTCTATTCGACAAAGACGCTCGCGCCGCAGCCGCAGAACCCGGACGCCGGCGCCGAAAAAGCCTCTCCGTGATGAGATCGCCGAGCCGCCGCCGGCCCGGCCGCTGAAAACGCCGGTCACCATCATCCCGACGACCGAAGATTTTCGACCTAGCCGCCATCGGTCTGAGGGAACGCGGCATTGGCGTACAGATACTCCATTTTTTCCTTGTGTTTCAGCTCTTCACTGGCGATCTTCAGCAACATGGCGTTCAAGTCGCCCTGCGGGTGCAGGCGTGCCAGCTCCGTGTAGAAATCATGCGACCGCATTTCACGGTGCGCGGCGACCAGGTAGACATCCTCACTGCGCATGTCTTCGGCCACCGGCGGTTCTTCAAGATACTCGGCGATTTTGTATTCGATCGGGGCGTTCATTCTCAGGGCCTGCAGCCCGAATCCGCCATCACGGTATCTTACCAGAAACTCGCGGTGTTTCTTCTCTTCGCTGGCGATAAACTCCAGGGTATCCTTTACCGACCGCTCGTGAATTCTGCCATAGATATCCATGTAGAACCGGTAGGCTTCCTCTTCGCGCTGGATGGCGATGTCGATGACTTCCGCCACTTTTTTAGCGTTCATTTACGACCTCCTAGAATGATTTCGGCAACCCGGCCTCGAATGTCGCGCAGACTTGACAACTGCCGGTAGCTCAGCATCAACCCGATCCACTGCGCCAGGCGATCGGCCGGATCCCGCGGGCGACCCTTTGATTGGGCCGCCAGCTTGGTCTCCACCTGTGCGAGAGCCTCGGCCCAATCGAGGCGATCGGGATTCTCGCGCAGAAGATGACGGTATATGTCAGCGGCCATGTCGTAGTGCCCCTGTACGGCATAAATCTTGGCCATGGTCGCCGTTCGAATGCCGGTGTCATGCATGGGCAAAGAGTCCGCCTCGGGCGGCGCGCCTGAATCAGCGTTCTCCAGAACGACCTCCGACCGCCTGACCGGCCTGGTTGCCGTCTTCCGATTCTATCGGCTTTAAGGGTTTGACAATCACTTCTTCACGACCGATCATCCCCAACTCGCGACGGGCAATGCTCTCGATATAGACCGGATCGCTTCTCAAGCGCTCGATCTGCCGGTAAAGGCGCGCGTTTTCATGGGCAACCGCCGTGGTTTCCGATACCACCTGCCGATAGCCGACCTTGAGACGTTCTCGGTCGGTCAACCCGTTTTCGCCGAAAACGATCAGCAGCAGCGTGAACAACATCACCAGGAGCGCCGCTGCCAACATCACTTTCTGCTTGATGGTCATAACGGTTTGCGCATTGATGGTGCCTCATAAATGACCAGCGGCGGTCTCGAGAGCACGTAAACTGTGGTGGCGGACACCATAATACGAAACAGCACCCCCCGTCAATCGGGGGCGTATGGGGCGCAGAGAATATCCTGCCGACCGATTTCCGTTTTAAAAATTCTTGACATCGATTAACGGATTGAATAGTAAGTAACGTTTGTGAATTCGAGTCCCGCGATGGTTTATGCGGGACACGGATGGATTCGCGAATTTATTCCTGTCCGTCGGCCTGGACTATACAGCATGACGGAAAGGCGCGCAATTGCGCGTCGCACAAACGATTACCGCGTGAAGCCTAAATCTCGGTAGCGGCCGTTTGTGGACGGAAACCGATGTCGTCACAAAAGGAGCAACACCATTGGCCAATCATAAGTCAGCCCTTAAACGGGCGCGTCAGAGCGAGATTCGTCGTCTGCGCAACAAATCAACCAAAACCCGGGTAAAAAACGTGGTCAAGGATGTCCGGCAAGCCGTCGCCGGTCAGAGCGGCGCAGATGCCGTGGCTGAATTGAACGCCGCCAAGTCGGCGATCGACAAGGCCGCCAAAAAAGGGATCATCCACCCCAACACCGCCGCCAGAAAGGTTTCCCGCCTGACCAAACAGGTCAATGCCGTCCGCAAATGAGATGCCGGATTTCCGCTTCGGCGGCCGGATCACCGGGAGCTGAGACCACAGGGGGCGTGCGGCTAAAAACCCGACGTCATGCGGTTGTATATCGTTTCCGCCAGGAGCCTCGTGGCGCTGGCAATCGCCGCGCGCTTATTGACATCCGTCGCCAAGCGGTCGGCTTCGACCGTGAAGGGCCGACTTGCCGACAGCGAATCGGCCCGCCAGAGGATTTTTCCGTTCGACCCCGTAAGACGGGCCGCCACCGTGATGACCACCCGCCGCGTCGCACTGCTCGATTGCGTCCGCAGTGAGACGGTGTAAACCTGCACGTTGGATATCACCCCGCTCAGCTCAGCGTCGGCGTCCTGCCGGTCGCTCGCCAGGACGCCCTTCGGCCCCAAAGAAATGAACTCATCGGTCAGTTGAGCCGCCAGCACGTTCTCGACACCGATCTCGGAGGTGCGGTTGCTGAAAATGGTGATGAAGATCCGCTTTGTTTCGCCCGGCAATTCCCCACCGCCAGAAAAGCGGTACCCGCAAGAAGCAAGGCTGAAAACCGCCAGTATCACGACTCCGCTGATTTTCCTGGAAATATTCAATCCGAAGCCCTCGGATGCGGCCAGCTCACCCGCAAGGGCAGCTTGCCGCCATGACGTCTCACCCCGCCTTCCACAAGCCAAGGCATCCGGACGCCCGGATCTCAGATGACGATGTTGACGAGTTTTTTCTTCACGACGATCATTTTTTTGATCGGCCGATCTTCAAGAAACTTGTTGACCCGCTCGTCGCTCAGCGCCATTTTCTTGAGGGTCTCGGCGTCGGTGTCGGCGTCAGCAGTAAAGCGGCTCCTGAGTTTCCCATTCACCTGGACCACGAATTCGATTTCCTCGCGCGTCAGGACGCTCTGTCTGAATGTCGGCCACGGTTCCTGAAGTACGCTGGGTTCATGGCCCAGCGCCTGCCAGAGTTCTTCCGCAAAGTGCGGGACAATCGGCGAGAGCAGCAGGACGACGGTGTCCATGGCCAGGCGCATGGTCGCGACGGTGGCGGCGGAGGCGTCGCCCGGTTTGAAACCCGCCATCGTGTTGAAGAGTTCCATGACCGCGCTGATCGCCGTGTTGAAATGAAACCGGTCTTCGATATCCCGCGTGACGCGCTGAATCGTTGCGTGGGTCTTGCGATACAGGTCGCGGGCGCCGCCCTCGAGAAGATCGGGGCTGCCGTCGAAAGGGGCCACCGTCTCGACCCCATCGATCCAATCGCTGAAGAAACGCCATACACGGGTCAGGAAACGGTAACCGCCTTCGACGCCCTGTTCGTTCCATTCCAAATCCCTCTCCGGCGGTGCGGCAAACAGGCAAAACAAACGGGTCGTGTCGGCCCCGTATTTTTCCAGGAGCACATTGGGATCGACGACGTTTTTCTTCGATTTGGACATCTTTTCGACCCGGCCGACGCTCACCGGTCGACCGCACTTGGTGCAGCACGGCATCCCGGTGTGGTCCTCGACCTCTTCCGGCAGCAGAAAACCGTGTTCGGCGCAGGCCAAGGACTCCTTGCACACCATACCCTGGGTCAACAGGCGGGTAAAGGGCTCCTTGTAATCGATCAGACCCATGTCGCGCAGCACGCGGGTGTAGTAGCGCGAATAGAGCAGGTGCAAAATGGCGTGCTCAACCCCGCCGATATACTGGTCGACCGGCATCCAGTAATCCACGGCCTCCCGGTTGAACATCCCCTTGGTGTAGTGCGGGCTGCAGAAACGTTCGAAGTACCAGGAAGACTCGACGAAAGTGTCCATGGTGTCGGTTTCACGCCGGGCACCGGCATGACCGCATCGCGGGCAGGCAACCCGGATGAAACGGTCCAGAACCGGCAGCGGCGACCGGCCGCCCTCAAGCAGGTCGGCGTCCTCCGGCAGCACCACCGGCAAATCGGTTTCAGGTACCGGTACAATCCCGCAATCCGGGCAGTGGATCATCGGAATCGGCGCGCCCCAGTAGCGCTGCCGGGAGATGCCCCAGTCGCGCAGACGGAAACTGACCGTCTTTTTGCCGATGTGGTGCTCTTCGAGATAGTTGATAATCTCGCCCTGGGCCCTTTTGTTGCTCATCCCGTCGAAGGGCCCCGAGTTGACCAGAATGCCATCGGCGATATAAGCTGCGGACATAGTGTTTTCATCGAGTTCGCTGTCGAGGGGTTTCACCACCAAGATGATATCCAGACCGTATTTTTGGGCAAATTCGAAATCGCGCTGATCGTGCGCCGGCACGGACATCACCGCGCCGGTGCCGTATTCCATCAGGGCAAAGTTGGCCGTGAACACCGGCATTCTCATCCGGGTCATGGGATTGATGCAATACGCGCCCGTAAAGACCCCCTCCTTCTCGAAACTTTCCACGGTTTTAGCGGATCGGTCCTGAAGCGCCATCCGCTCAACAAATTCGGCCACCACCTGATTCTGGGATGTATTTCGGGAGAGTTTGATCACCAGCGGGTGTTCGGGCGCCAAAACCATGAAGGTCGCCCCGAAGACCGTATCCGGCCGGGTCGTGAAGACGGCGATGTCGCGTTCCTTCTCGTCGACCGGATTTTCGATTTCAAAGCGTATTTCGGCGCCGACGCTCTTGCCGATCCAGTTTTTCTGCATCGTGAGCACTTTTTCCGGCCACCCCGGGAGTCGATCACAGTAGAGCAGAAGATCATCGGCATAATCGGTAACGCGGAAAAACCATTGCCACAATTTTTTCTGGCGGACGGGCTTACCGCAACGCCAGCACAAACCGGCCTCCACCTGCTCGTTGGCCAGCACCGTCTGGCAGGGATCACACCAGTTGACAAAAGATTCCTTGCGGTAGGCCATGCCGCGGGCATACATTTTCAGAAACAGCCATTGCTCCCAACGATAATACTGCGGGGCGCAGGTGGCGATCTCACGGTCCCAGTCGTAACTGAAGCCCATGCGCTTCAATTGCGCGCGCATGGCGGCGATGTTGTCGTAAGTCCAGCGGGCCGGGTGGCTCTTGTTGGCGATGGCGGCATTTTCAGCCGGCATGCCGAAAGCGTCCCAGCCCATGGGATGCAAAACGTTGTAACCGCGCATCCGCATGCAACGGGCCACGACATCACCGATGGTGTAGTTGCGCACGTGGCCCATATGAATCTTGCCGGAAGGATAAGGAAACATTTCCAACAGGTAGTATTTCTTTCGTTGGGGGTCCGCCTTGACTTTGAACAGGCGATTTTCGGCCCAGTATCTCTGCCACTTGGCCTCGATGGCCTGCGGGTTGTATTTTTCATCAAGCATGAATTGTTTCCTCATATCAGCCGGAACGGCTGAGGGTACGTTGCGCCGCGATCGATTCCGGCGAATCGACACCGCCTTGACAGTTGCGAACGACGGCCCGTCTCGCCGCCGCACATCGGCCGAAGCGTTCATCCGCCAAAGGCCCGGTGCAGTTTCATGCCACACTATCCGACAAATATCAAGGATGCCCCGAAGATAATCCCTTAAAAACCGATTGACTTGTCCGCGGCAATTTCATAGTCTGACTGTTTAAAAAATTTAAACGGAAATGAGACATTAATGACCAGCAAGATTCTTATCAATGCCGTTGACCACGAAGAGTGTCGGATCGCAAAGGTTACCGACAGCAAGCTGGAGGAGTTTCACATCGAAAGCGCTTCGCGGGAAATAATCCAAGGCAATATCTACAAGGCTATCATCACCCGCATCGAACCCAGTCTCCAGGCGGTTTTTGTCGACTACGGCGCGGAGCGTCACGGGTTTCTGCAGAAGCACGACATCCACCGAGATTATTTTCATGACAGCCCCAACGGAGATCTGTCCCTAAACACCATCGTTAAAAGAGGTCAGGAGGTTCTCGTCCAGATCACCAAGGATCCGATTGCCCAGAAAGGGGCGATGCTAAGCACTTTTATCTCCCTGCCGGGCCGTTACCTGGTTCTGATGCCGGGCAGCGACTCCCGCGGCATCTCCCGCAAGATCGAAGACGAAGAGGAACGCCTGCGGCTCAAAGAAATCATCAACAGCCTCAAATTGCCGGAGGACTTCGGCGTAATCGTGCGCACGGCCGGCACGGACTGCAACAAAACCCAATTGAGCCGAGATCTCAACTACCTGATGCGCCTGTGGGAGAACATCAAGACCAGTGTCGGCCAGGAAAAAGCCCCGGCCTTGCTCTACAAGGAACGCAACCTGGTCTTGCGCTCCATCCGTGATTCATTCACTGCCGATGTCACGGAAATTCTGATCGATGATGCCCCGGTCTTCCATGAAGTCAAAAATTTCATCAAGATCATCTCCCCCAAGCACCTGAACATCGTGAAACTGTACAAGGGCGACCGGCCGCTGTTTACAAAATTCCAGCTCGAAAACCAGATCGCCTCGATTTTCGACAACCGCGTACCGCTGGTGTCGGGTGGTTCAATCGTCATCGAGCAGACCGAAGCCCTGGTGGCCATCGACGTCAATTCCGGCAAGGCCACCCAGAAAAAATCGATCGAGGAGACCGCCTTTCAGACCAACCTGGAAGCCGCCGAAGAAATTGCCCGTCAATTGAGATTGCGGGACCTCGGCGGTCTGATCGTCATCGATTTCATCGACATGAAGGACATAAGGAGCCGGGCCGAAATCGAGCGCGCGATGAAAACATTCATCAAATTGGACAAGGCCCGCATCAAGGTCGGCCGCATCAGCGGATTCGGGCTGATGCAGATGTCGCGACAACGCATCCGGCCCTCAATTGAATTCAGCAGCTACGTCCCGTGCAAAAACTGCCAAGGCAAGGGCGTCATCCCCTCCACCGAGACGCTGGTGCTGAGTTTCCTGCGCAAACTGCGCCTGGAAACCTTGAAGGGCGAGGTAACCAGCGTGAAAGGCGTGGTACCGCCGGAGGTCGCGAAGTACCTTTTGAACAGAAAGAAAAAAGAAATCCTGGACCTCGAAATGCGGCGCAGCCTCAATATCACCATCGAGGCGGACAGCACCATGGCGCCCGACGACAGCGCCATTCTCTGTAGCTGAGGCAACTGCGGCGTTCAGCACACCAGGCCGCAGCGAAAACCCTTAAATGAGTCTAAACGCCGTTTGACTTCTCGAAACCCGGCCGGATCGCCGGCGAGGTTGACACACCGGTTCGGTTACGGTATCAGAAAGGCGCTCATACGGCACGCAGGCAATCACCGCCGCGGAAATTCGTAAATGATATTTCCGGGGCTTCATTGCCTGCATGACCCCACAAATACTTAAATGACGCCGCGTTCACCGTGAATTCGGCTCAACCATACCCGGGTCTGCCGACAGTATGCACCGGCAGGATACCGGTTAATCAGCCTGTCAACGCAGTGAGGAGGTTCGATCTTGTTTGGAATCGCGTATGCAATGGGTCAAGGCGGCGGAGCCGGCGGTAACGGCGCGGCGGGATTCACCGGATTCATACCGTTGATCCTGATGTTCGTCATTTTTTATTTTTTGCTGATTCGTCCCCAACAGAAAAAAACAAAAGAGCACCGCGAAATGATCGCCAATCTGAAGAAGGGCGATCGGATCATTACCAGCGGCGGCATTTACGGCCGCATCACGGGCTTGGATGAGTCGACGCTGACGGTCGAAATTGCCGACAAGGTCCGCGTCAAGGTTGCCCGCGGAAATGTGGGGGCCAAGCTTCAAGCCGCAGCGCCGGAGCCGACTGAAAAAAAAACCTGATCCCGGCGCTCGCCGATCCGGAAGCGGCGTCCATCTGCGGGGGCTCGGTAAACGCGGTTCGGGTTCCGATAGGGAAATGCGCACTTTTACAGCCTGCCGAGGCCATCGATGGCAACGCTTATGCATCCCACCTCCGGCCGGATGCGCGGCAAGCTGTGCCTTGCGGGGCGCCGCAGCGGCACCCCCGCATAGGGCCCAGCCCCGACCGAACCCTGCGGGCGTTTTGTCCCCGCTGGACAGACTCCGGATAGACCGTCAATAGACCAGATAGCCCTTTCAATAGAATAGAAAGGAACGGATTGTTGAAGAATTTTTCCTGGAAGTGGATATTCGTTCTGGCCGTCATCCTGATAGCAGTCGTCTACCTCCTCCCCTCGGCGGCCCCCGGCATCTGGCCGCACAAGAAAATAAATCTCGGTCTGGACCTCCAGGGGGGCATGCATCTTGCGCTCGAGGTCGAAACGGAAAGAGCCGTCGAAAGTCACATCGAACGAATCGCTCAGGAACTGCGGACTTTCATGAAATCGGAACGCATCCGTCACGTCGGCCTGAGCGTTTTGGGTGGCGCCAAGATCGAGGTCAAGCTACCGGACAAGGATAACCTCGACAAGTTCGATGCCCTCATCAACAAGGAATATCGCACCCTCGAAACGAGCCGCAAAAGCCAAGACGAGACGACCACGGTCAGCCTGCGCCTGCCGCAATCCGAGATCGACCAGATCAAGGACCTTGCCGTACGCCAAGCGCTTGAAACCATCCGCAACCGCATCGATCAGTTCGGCGTCAGCGAACCGGACATCCGCCGCCAAGGGGAAAACCGCATTCTGGTTCAGTTGCCGGGAATCAAAGAAACCGAACGGGCCAAAGACTTGATCGGCAAGACCGCTTTGCTGGAATTCAAGCTGGTGGACGAAGACAATGATGTCAACGCCGCACTCAGGGGCACCTTGCCGATGGATAGCGAGATTCTGTACCAGTACGAACTGGACCCTAAAACCGGTCAAAGAATCAACCAGGTCCCTTTCCTGTTGAAAAAAAGGACCCTGCTGACCGGCGCCCAATTGACCGATGCCCGCGTCCAGATCGACAGTCAGTACAATGAGTCTTACGTATCGATCTCTTTCGATAAAAAGGGCGCTCAGGTCTTTGAGAAGGTCACCGAAGAAAACGTGAAGAAGCGTCTGGCCATCGTGCTGGACAACCGGGTCTACTCGGCCCCGGTGATCCAGGAAAAGATCCCCGGCGGCCAGGCCCGCATCACCGGCCGCTTCAGCACCGAAGAGGCCAATGACCTGGCCATCGCCCTGCGGGCCGGCGCCCTGCCCGCCCCGGTCTCCATCCTTGAAGAAAGAACCGTCGGGCCGTCGTTAGGATCGGATTCGATCCGCCAAGGCCTGCTGTCGATGTGTATCGGGGGCATTCTGGTGGTCCTCTTCATGGCCATTTATTACAAGGCCGCCGGGGTGATCGCCGACATTGCCCTGCTGCTCAACATCGTTCTGATCGGTGGTGGGTTGGCCGCCTTTCAGGCGACCCTCACGCTGCCGGGCATTGCCGGCATCATTCTGACCATCGGCATGGCAGTGGATGCCAACGTACTGATATTCGAACGCATCCGCGAAGAACTCCTCCAGGGGAAGACGCCGCGGGCTGCGGTGGAATTCGGTTTTGAACGGGCCACCCTGACCATTCTGGACGCCAACATCACCACGCTGATCGCCGCACTGGTCCTTTTCCAGTTTGGAACCGGCCCGGTGAAGGGGTTCGCCGTGACCCTGAGCCTGGGTGTGATCGCCAGCCTTTTTACGGCGCTCATCGTGACGCGGCAGATCTTCGACTTCCTGATCCTTGGACGGAGCCTGAAGCGCTTGAGCATCTGATGTCACACCGTGAGGCGCCGGTCGATTTAAAGACAAACTCGATACTCTAAAACCGTATTAATATTTGATTGTTAAAGGGGTACCCTTCATGCAATTGATTAGGCCAGATGTCAACATCGACTTTATCGGGTCCCGCAAAATTGCCTATACCTTTTCACTGGCCATGATCCTGGTCAGCATCGCCGCCCTGGTCATTCAGGGCGGACCGTACTACGGGATCGATTTCGCCGGGGGGACGGTTATCCAGGTCAAGTTCTCCTCCCCGGTGGGAATAGATGCCGTCAAAGCGGGTTTAGCCGGCAGCGGGATCGACCAGCCGTCGGTGCAACGCTTCGGTGAAAAAGACGAAAACGAGTTCCTGATCCGCACCAAAGGCCTCACCGAAGCCTCCGAAGGGTTCACGACACAGCTTCAGGATAAACTGAAGCTGGCCACCGGCAGCGATGTCGACGTTCGGCGGGTCGAAATGGTCGGGCCCCAGGTCGGAAAGGATCTGCGTGAAAAAGCCCTCCTGGCGATGTTCTATACCCTGCTCTTAATAACGATTTACATCTCCGGCCGCTTCGAATTCAAATGGATGATCAGCGGCATCATGGCCGCCGCCTTGGCGGGGGCTTTGTATGTCTTCCAGCTGTTTCATGTCAGCGTCCCTTTCCTGATGGCCGCGGCCCTTGTGGTCGCGCTGCTCCTATTCTGGGTCCTGCAGCTCAAATACGCCATGGGGGCGATCGTGGCCTTGATTCACGACGTCACCATAACGGTTGGATTCTTTTCGATCTTCGGCATGGAGTTCACCCTGCCCGTCATCGCCGCGCTGCTGACCATCATCGGCTATTCGCTCAATGACACCATCATCGTGTTCGACCGTATTCGTGAGAATCTGCGCAAGTACCACAAGCAATCCATCGGTATTATCATCAACCGCAGCGTCAACGAGACCCTCAGCCGGACCATATTGACATCGGGGACCACCCTCATCGTCGTGGCCGCGCTCTTTATTTTCGGCGGGAGCATCATCCATGACTTCGCCTTTGCGCTGCTGGTCGGCATCATCGTCGGCACCTACTCTTCGATTTACGTGGCCAGCCCCATTCTGCTGGCCTGGCAGCGGTCGCAGAAGAGGCCATGAACGACAAGGGTCGGACAACCGCAACGCGCACCGGCCTGCACCGCCTTACCGAAGAGTATCGCGACCGGATCATGCTGAAACCGCCCGCAACTGACGCTGCCGTTATGACCAAAGCGCTCTTGCCCTGGTTTCGGCTCAAAAATGTGCCGGGCATCGGCAACCACCTTTTCAAGCGCCTGATCGACCGTTTCGGTTCCCCGGAAAAAGCGCTTAAGGCCACAGAACAGGATCTGCAGGGCGTCGAGGGTATCTCCCGGACGCTGGTTCGCCGGATGATAACCCACCGGATAGAGACCTCGGTGAAACAGGACCTGGCGCTTGCCGTGCAAAAGGGCGTCCGGATCGTTACCATGACCGATCCGGACTATCCGGCCTTGCTGCTCCAGATCCCCGATCCGCCCCCCTTTCTGTATGTCCGCGGTACGCTCGAACCCCGCGCCAAGGCCGTCGCCGTGGTGGGATCGCGCATCGCTACCGGTTACGGGCTAACCATGGCCGCGCGTCTCAGCGCCCAACTGGCGGCCTGCGGCGTGACGGTGGTCAGCGGCATGGCACGCGGGATCGACACGGCCGCCCACGAAGGTGCGCTGCAATCCGGCGGGCGCACGGTGGCCGTACTCGGCAGCGGTTTGGAAACGGTTTATCCGGTCGAAAACCGCGGACTGTTTCAAGCGATTGTCCGCAACGGTGCCGTTGTGTCCGAATTTCCGATGCTGACCAAACCCGAACCGCATAACTTTCCGATACGCAATCGGATCATCAGCGGCATGTCTTACGGAACGGTGATCGTCGAGGCTTCAAAAAAGAGCGGATCGCTGATCACAGCCCGTTTGGCCGCCGAACAGAACCGCGAGGTCTTCGCCGTACCGGGCAGTGTCCAATCGTTCAAGAGCGGCGGCACCCATACGCTGATCAAGCAGGGTGCCAAGCTGGTCGAAAACGCCCAGGATATTCTCGAGGAAATCGCCGGCGCCTTCTTTGAAGACGTCCGGCCGAGCGACCGCCGCCCGGCCGCGGATAAGGAGTCGCCCGTTTTCACGGCGGAAGAAGCCATCGTGTGTGGGGCGCTGGAGCCCTATCCGGTCCACATCGACGACCTGGGCCGCAAATTGTGCCTGCCGCCCGGCAAACTGGCAAGCATCCTGCTGCGATTGGAACTGGGCGGCATCGTCGCCCAGTCACCAGGCAATTTTTTTGCACTAGTTGACGAGGCCATGATCCGGCGTAATCGTTTGGAGAAATGATAGGCGGGGATGAGCACGGCCGGCCGGACAGGGATGTGGTCTCTGTCAATAAGACCTGCGCCGCGGCCTGCAACCGATACCCTTTGCCTAAAAACGCTTAATTAACCCCTTTTCTTCTTGTGAGGAACAGCAGTGACCAAGCCCCTGCTCATCGTCGAATCGCCGACAAAAGTCAAAACCCTTAAAAAATATCTCGGCCAGAACTTCAACATCGCCGCAACCGTCGGGCATCTCAAAGACCTTCCGCCGCGGGAAATGGGGATCGACATCGAAAACGGCTTCAAACCCGATTACCACAGTATTCCCGGCAAACAACGCGTCATCAGGGGGCTGAAGCAATCGGCCGGGGACGTCGGAGATGTCTATCTGGCCCCGGACCCCGACCGCGAAGGCGAGGCCATCGCCTGGCACGCCGCAGAAATCCTCAAGAAAAAGGGACGCAAGTTTTATCGGGTTCTCTTTCATGAACTCACCGAAAATGCCATTCGGGAGGCGATCGCAGCACCGCAAGATCTCGATCCTCATAAATACGAAGCCCAGCAGGCCCGCCGGATACTCGACCGGCTGGTCGGATACCATATCTCGCCGCTTTTGTGGCGCAAGGTCAAGGGCGGCCTCAGCGCCGGCCGAGTGCAATCCGTAGCGCTGCGCATCATCTGTGAAAGAGAACGCGCGATTCAGGCCTTTGAACCCGAGGAGTACTGGTCGATCACCGCCCACTTGAACGCTGATACGCCACCGCCTTTTACCGCTAAGCTGGTAAAGAAAAAGGGTAAAAAAATCACCATAGCCGACGGAAAGGCGAGCGAAGAAATCCTGAAAGGACTCGCCAACCGGCAGTATGTCGTCGACACCGTTCACCACAAAGTCACCCAGCGCAACCCGCAACCGCCCTTCACCACGAGTAAATTGCAGCAGGATGCCATTCGCAAGCTCCGGTTTTCAGCCAAGAAGACCATGCTCATCGCCCAGCAGCTCTATGAAGGGATCGAACTGGGTCCCGGCGAACCGGTCGGTTTGATCACCTATATGCGCACCGATTCGACCCGCATCTCCATGGAAGCCGCACTCGAGGCCCTTGACCTGATCCGCACGCATTTCGGCCCGGATTATGCCCTCGAGAAACCGCGTTTCTTCAAAAACAAAAAGAAAGTCCAGGATGCTCACGAGGCCATTCGTCCGACCTCGGTTTTCAACACGCCTGAAAAAATCGCCGCCTACCTCTCCCCTGACCAATTGGCCCTCTACCGGTTGATCTGGCAGCGTTTCATCGCTTCACAGATGCAACCGGCCCTGATCAACAATGTAGCGGCCTCGATTCTGGCCGGCGATTACGGATTCAATGCCACCGGTTCGACGATTAAATTCGCAGGCTTCATGAAACTCTACCTTTCGGCCGATGACGAACAAGGCGGCGCCCGGCAGGAGCTGAGCCTGCCGGAACTTGCCCGCGGGATGGTGCTGGAGTTGTTGAAGCTGGAGCCCAAACAGCATTACACCCAGCCGCCGCCCCGTTTTTCCGAAGCCTCGCTGGTCAAGGAGCTCGAAGAAAACGGCATCGGTCGCCCCAGCACCTACGCCACGATCCTGTCCACCATTCGTGAAAAGGGCTATGTCCAGTGGACCAAGGGCTATTTCCATCCTAGCGAACTCGGCTTTATTGTCAACGATCTTCTGGTCGAAAACTTTCCCGAGATCTTCGACGTCGATTTCACGGCCCGGATGGAAGACGATCTGGACCGGGTCGAATCCTCCGAAATCGGCTCGCTTGAAGTCCTCACCCGTTTTTACGATCCCTTCAGGTCGAAGCTGGAGGTGGCCGGAGAAAAGATGCTCAGCGTCAAGGGGGTCGGTATTCCCACCGGACTCGCCTGCCCGCAGTGTGGCAAGCCCCTGCACATCAAAGTCGGCAAGAACGGTCATTTCCTTGCCTGCAGCGGTTATCCCGACTGTACTTACTCCCGCGACTACACCCGGGATGAAAAAGGCCACATCCAGCCCGTCGAATCGGCTACCGAGGAAGCCACCGATAAAACCTGCGCAAAATGCGGTCGCCCGATGGTTATCAAGCGCGGCCGCTATGGTGAATTCCTGGCCTGCAGCGGCTACCCCGAGTGTAAACAAACGCTTTCCCTGAACCCCAACGGGTCCGGCAAATCAACCGGCGTCACCTGCCCGGTGACGGACTGCGGCGGCGACCTGGTTGAAAAGGCCTCCCGGCGCGGCAAGATCTTTTACGGCTGCAACCGTTTCCCGGCCTGTGATTTCGCCATATGGGACAAACCGGTGAGCAAAGTCTGTCCGGTCTGCGCTGCAACGTTCATGGTCATAAGAACGACCAAGAAAGAGGGCGCTTTTCTGGCGTGTGCGAACCCGCAATGCGGGCACCGCGAAAGCCTCGGCGATTCGGAAAAGCCGTCAAGCACCGGTTAGCCTCGGTCCATGGGTGGTCTTTTTCGAAATCCTTGCCCTTGCATGGCTGGACAATTTGACGGGCGTTCTGTCCGGGCCGGACGCATAACGTCCGAGGCATAAAATCTGTTGACAATGCCAGCGGCGCCTGTTAGGGTCCACTGAAATTGAGTGAATTGAGAGCGTCATGAAGAACCTGTCCGTCATTATCGGCCTTATTATTTTCCTCGTAGGAGAGACGATTCTCTGCTGCGGGGACAGGGGTTGATAATGGCGAAATAGTTTTACCGCTCGAAAAAAATCCGTTATCAGCCCCGCGCTGATGACGGATTTTTTTTTGAGAATCGACTTTCAAAAACTTTAGCGAAAGGAACGGCCGTCATGGAAATGACCGGCGCCCAAATACTGATGCAAGTCCTGAAGGAGGAAGGCGTGGATACCATCTTCGGCTTTCCCGGCGGGGCAGTGATCGACATTTACGACGAGCTGGCCAAAACCGACATCCGCCACGTCCTGGTCCGACACGAGCAGGGCGCCGTTCATGCCGCGGACGGGTATGCCCGGGCGGGGGGCCGAGTGGGCGTCTGCCTGGTCACCTCGGGTCCCGGCGCAACCAACACGGTTACCGGTATCGCCTCGGCCTTTATGGACTCCATTCCGATTGTCGTCATCAGCGGTCAGGTTCCCACCCACCTGATCGGCAACGACGCTTTTCAGGAGGTCGACATTGTCGGGATCACACGTCCTTGCACCAAACACAACTATTTGGTCAAACGCGTCGAAGACCTGGGCCGCACGGTTAAAGAGGCCTTTCACATCGCCCGCTCCGGTCGACCCGGGCCCGTGCTGATCGATCTCCCCAAGGATGTCGTTAAAAACCGCACCGACCACAACGGTCAGGCACCGGTCAACCTGAAGTCCTACCACCCGACCTATGCCCCCAATGTGAGACAGCTGCAGAAAGTCGCCGCGTTGATCGAAACCGCCGAACGCCCCGTGATCTTCGCCGGCGGCGGCATCATCCTATCGAAAGCCGCCCAAGAGCTCACCGCGTTCGCGCGCAACATCCGGACTCCCGTCACGACGTCCCTGATGGGGCTCGGCGCCTTCCCGGGCACCGACCCTTTGTGGCTGGGTATGATCGGCATGCACGGCACCTACCGCGCCAATATGAGCGTCGGCAACTGCGACCTGCTGATCGCCATCGGCGTGCGGTTCGACGACCGCGTCACCGGCAGGACCGACAGCTTTGCCTCTCAGGCCAAAATCGTGCACATCGACATCGACCCGACCTCTATCCGTAAAAACATACCGGTGACCGTACCGGTGGTCGGCGACTGCAAGACCAGTTTGCGCCAGCTAAACGGTCTGCTCGAAAAGATCGACCTGAAAGATATCGACCAGCGACGGCGAGCCTGGCTGGAACAAATCGCCCAATGGAAAAGTACCACTCCGCTGGCCTATCAACAAAAAGAGACCATCAAGCCGCAGTACGTGGTCGAAAAACTCTATGAACTGACCCGCGGCAAGGCCATCATCACCACCGAGGTCGGGCAGAATCAGATGTGGGCCGCCCAGTATTATCATTTCGATCAGCCCAGCCACTTCATCACCTCCGGCGGCCTCGGCTGTATGGGCTTCGGGCTCCCGGCCGCCGTCGGCGCACAAATGGCCTGTCCCGACAAGCTTGTGGTCGATGTCGCCGGAGACGGCAGCATCCAGATGAACATCCAGGAAATGGCCACGGCCGTCCAGTATTGCCTGCCCGTTAAGGTGGTTATCCTCAACAACGGCTACCTTGGCATGGTCCGCCAATGGCAGGAACTCTTCTATGAAAAGCGCTACGCCTGCACCTGTATGGAGCACGCGCCTGATTTCGTCAAACTGGCCGAAGCCTACGGTGCCGTCGGCCTGCGCGCCACCCGCCCGGCAGAGGTCGAGGCGGTCCTCAAAAAAGGCTTGTCCATTCCGCGGCCGGTCATGATGGACTTTGCGGTAGAAAGAGAAGAAAGCGTCTACCCGATGGTGCCGGCCGGTGCGCCGATCACGGAGATGTTGCTGGTATGAACGTAGAAAAACATATTTTTACCATGCTGGTCGACAACGAGCCAGGGGTCCTGTCACGGGTGGTCGGTCTGTTCAGCGGCCGCGGTTTCAACATCGACAGCCTCGTGGTGGCCGAGACCATGGATCCGAAGGTCTCGCGCATCACGATCGTCACCAAGGCCGACAAGCCGGTCCTCGAGCAGATCGAAAAACAGCTCAACAAGCTGATCAATGTGATCAAGATCCGCGACCTCACCGGCCCGGAGGCCGTCAAACGGGAAATGGCCCTGATCTGCGTCAAGGCCGTCGCCGAACACCGTGCCGAAATCCTGCGGATTGTCGCTATTTTCCGCTGCAAGGTCGTCGACGTCGGCCAGGAACACTATATCATCGAGGTCACCGGTGACACGGGCAAGATTGAGGCCCTGCTGAGGCTGCTCAAACCGATCGGGATAAAAAAGATTGCGCGCACTGGCCCGCTGGCGCTCAAGCGCGAACCGAATTGAGCGGTTTTTCGGCGGTGATGCTCCTTCGGCGTATCGCGGGAAATCGACGCCTCATTTCAAATACCGACTATCGTCTTGTGAAAGGAGTTAACCGGCAATGGCACAGATCGATTTTGGCGGCACGCTGGAAGAAGTCACGACTGCTGAAGAATTTTCACTGCAGAAAGCCAGGCAGGTCCTGGAATCCGAGACCGTGGCCGTTTTGGGCTACGGTGTGCAGGGACCGGGACAGGCGCTTAACATGCGCGACAACGGCGTCCGGGTGATCGTCGGCCAGCGTGAAAACAGCCCCTCGTGGGACCGCGCGCTATCCGACGGATTTGTTCCCGGAAAAACGCTCTTTGCCTTGGAAGAGGCGGCCCGCAAAGGCACGATCGTGCAGTTTCTGCTCTCCGATGCCGGTCAGGCGGCCATGTGGCCCAAGGTCAGGGCTTGCCTGGACCCGGGCGACGCCCTGTGCTTTTCGCACGGATTTTCGATCGTCTACAAGGATCAGACCGGCATCGTGGCCCCGCAACAGGTCGATGTGATTCTGGTCGCACCCAAGGGTTCCGGGCGAACGGTACGCACCAATTTTCTCGACGGCAGCGGCATCAACTCGAGCTATGCGGTCAACCAGGATTACAGCGGCCGGGCCAAGGAAAGGGCCCTGGCGTTGGGCATTGCCATCGGCTCAGGGTATCTTTTCCCGACGACTTTCGAAAAAGAGGTTTACAGCGACCTGACCGGTGAACGCGGGGTTCTGATGGGATGCCTGGCGGGCGTGATGGAGGCACAGTACTCCCTGCTGCGCAAACACGGCCACAGCCCCAGCGAAGCTTTCAACGAAACCGTTGAGGAGTTGACGCAGAGTCTGATCCGCTTGGTGGCCGAAAACGGCATGGATTGGATGTTCAGCAACTGCAGCACCACGGCCCAACGGGGTGCGCTGGACTGGTCCCCCCGCTTCCGGGATGCCGTCGCTCCCCTTTTCGATGACCTTTACGACAGCGTCGTTTCCGGCAGGGAAACCCGGCGCGTGATCGAGGCCAACAGCACCCCGGATTACCGCGAAAAACTCCAGCGCGAACTCGATGTCATCCACAACGCTGAAATGTGGCGTGCCGGCGCCGCGGTGCGCTCATTACGGCCCGAAAACAGGGGGAAGTAGCCGGCGGCGCGCCATTCCCGTTTCACCCGCCGAGACGCGGCAGACGCCCTTTCGGCAAAGTGGGTCTTAAAAAGGTCTCTTTTAAAATCAAAGCGCAACAACACCACTTGCACGCCAATGGAGAGTTCGTCATGGAACCGATCCTCTTGTACGACACCACCCTGAGAGACGGCACCCAGGGAGAAGACGTCAACTTTTCCGCCCAGGACAAACTCAAGATCGCCAGGCGGCTGGATGATATCGGCATCCACTACATCGAGGGCGGCTGGCCCGGTTCCAACCCCCGTGACAAGCGGTTTTTCGAACTGGCCAAATCGACCAAATTCGAAACCGCCCGACTGACGGCTTTCGGCGCGACGCGCAAGCCCGGCATTTCCGTCCGGGACGATTCGAACCTGAGCGCCCTGATAGACAGCGACACACCCGTGGTCACCATTTTCGGCAAGAGCTGGACCCTGCATGTAGAGCAGGTGCTCAATATCAGCCGGGATGAGAATCTGGCCATGATCGCTGAAACGGTCGCCTTTTTGAAGGCCGCCGGTCGCGAGGTGATCTACGATGCCGAGCATTTTTTCGACGGCTTCGATGCGGATCCGGATTATGCGCTGCAGACCCTCTTGGCCGCCCTGGACAGCGGGGCGGAAGCCATCGTGCTGTGCGACACCAACGGCGGCACCCTGCCCTTTGC
Source organism: Deltaproteobacteria bacterium (assembly GCA_041299015.1). Classification (GTDB taxonomy): domain Bacteria; phylum Desulfobacterota; class Desulfobacteria; order Desulfobacterales; family SG8-13; genus JARFQH01. The sequence continues at coordinate 15,538 of JBFYWB010000038.1, read as the reverse complement.
GATTGAAAACGTCACCCGCACGGTTCGTCACCGCCTGAGTGAACACCTGGCGGCCGGCGGCGCCGCCAAACCGGTTAAAATCGGCATCCACACCCACAACGACAGCGGTTTGGCCGTGGCCAACACGATTACCGCCGTTCACTCCGGGGCGGTGCTCGTGCAAGGCACCGTCAACGGCTACGGCGAACGCTGCGGCAATGCCGATCTCAACGTCATCATTCCGATCCTTTGCCTGAAGATGAGCCGGCCCTGTGTGTCGCCGGAAAACCTTTCAAAATTGAAATCGCTGTCCCGGTTCGTCAGCGAAACCGCCAATCTGGTTCCGATCAATACGCGTCCCTTCGTGGGCCGGAGCGCCTTCGCCCACAAAGGCGGCATTCACGTCAGCGCCATCATGAAGGTGCCGCGGGCCTACGAACACATCGATCCGGCGTGGGTCGGCAACCGGCGACGGGTGCTGGTCTCCGATCTGGCCGGCAAGAGCAACGTCGAGTACAAGGCTCGCGAGTTCGGCCTCGATTTAGGTGCCAACGGTTTCGACAGCCGCGCCATCGTCACCCGCATAAAGGATCTGGAAGATCAGGGATATCAGTTCGACGTCGCCGACGGCTCGTTCAAGATTCTGATTCAAAAAATCACCGAACAGTTCAAGCCGCCTTTCGAACTGGAATCCTTCCGGGTCACCATCGAGAAAGACAAAGATCTGCCCTGCAGCGCCCACGCCACGATCAAGATTTCGGTGGACGGCCGCACGGAAATTACCGCGGCCGAAGGCCGGGGACCCGTGAGCGCCCTGGACAACGCCCTGCGCAAGGCATTGGATCGATTCTTTCCGGATCTCGACGCCATGCGTCTGGTCGACTTCAAGGTCCGCGTGATCGACGGCCGCGACGGGACCGCCGCCAAGGTGCGGGTTTTTATCGAATCGCGTGATCTCGAAGATATCTGGAGCACGATCGGTGTCTCCGAGGATATCATCGAAGCCAGCTGGCAAGCCCTGGCCGACAGCTTTCATTACAAGCTTGCCAGCAAAAGAGACCCGCAAGCCGAGGCCGCGGTTCCTTGCGCCAGCGGAGCAACCCGCAACGCCGCGGCACTGTCGGATAGGTGATAAAGGGGGAAAACATGAACGATCAGGACCGGGTCATTATTTTCGACACCACTCTAAGGGACGGCGAGCAATCGCCGGGGGCCAGCATGAACGCCGGCGAAAAGCTGCGGCTGGCGATTCAACTGGAAAAACTCGGCGTGGATGTCCTGGAGGCCGGCTTCCCGGCGGCCTCCGCAGGCGATTTGGAAGCGGTCGCCGCCATCGCCGGAAAGTTGAAGAAAACCGAGGTCGCCGGATTGGCCCGTGCATCGCGGAGCGATATCGATCGCGCCTGGCAGGCCGTTCGCCGTGCCGCCAAACCCCGCCTGCACACCTTCATCGCCACATCCGACATCCACCTTGAATACAAGTTGAAGATGTCGCGCGAAGCGGTCCTCGAACGGGCTGTCGAGGCGGTCGCATACGCGAAGTCGTTCACGGACAACGTCGAATTTTCGGCCGAAGACGGCTCGCGCAGCGACCGTGACTTCCTCTGCCGCGTTTTCGAGGCCGTCATTGCCGCCGGCGCCACCACCGTCAATCTCCCCGATACGGTCGGCTATGCCGTGCCGGAAGAGTTTTCCGATCTGGTTCGCTACATCATCGGCCGCACGCCCAACATCGGCCGGGCCGTTCTGAGCGTTCACTGCCACAACGACCTCGGGCTGGCCACGGCCAACACGCTCGCGGCCATCCGCGCCGGTGCCAGACAGGCCGAGGTGACCCTCAACGGTATCGGCGAACGGGCCGGCAATACGTCGCTGGAGGAAGTGGTCATGGCCCTGCGCACCCGGCGTAATTTTCTGCCGGTAACCACCGGGATAAGGACCGAATACATTTACCAAACCAGCCGCCTGGTCAGCATGATCACCGGCATCATCATTCAGCCCAACAAGGCCATCGTGGGGGCCAATGCTTTCGCGCACGAAGCCGGAATCCATCAGGACGGCGTATTGAAAAACCCCATGACCTACGAGATCATGCGGCCCGAGACCATCGGCCTGAGCGCCAACAAGCTGGTCCTGGGCAAGCACTCGGGTCGTCATGCCCTGCGGGACCATTTGAAGGACCTGGGATATGACCTCTCGGATGAAGAGCTGGATCTGGTCTTCACGAAATTCAAGGAACTGGCCGACAAGAAAAAGCACGTCGTGGACGAAGACCTGGAAGTGATCATCACCGAAGGCATTCTGCGCACCGAAGACATCTTTCAGCTGGAATATCTCCACGTCACCTGCGGAACAACGGTGCTGCCGATGGCCAGCGTCAAGTTGTCGGTGAACGGCCGCAGCGTTCAGGGGGCCGGATACGGCAACGGTCCGATCGATGCGGCTTTCAACACGATCGCCAAATTGACCGGCACCGAGTCGGAACTGCTGCGCTTCACCGTCGGGGCCCTGACCGGCGGCACGGACGCCCAAGGCGAGGTGACGGTGCGTTTACGCGAAAATGGCCTGGTATCCCTGGGCAAAGGCGCCGATCCGGACATCATCACCGCCAGCGCCAAGGCCTACATCAACGGCCTGAACCGACTGGAATACCTCAAATCCCATCCGGCGACCCAAGCCACGGCCGTGGTAGTTTAGCGCATTTTTCGGACCGGTATGCACGGCAAACTCGCACCGGGACCGGATCCTCACTCCAAGCGATACCGCACACGGATGCGACCCGCTGCCCGCGCCCCCTGGCGCCAGCGGGTCTTTTTGTTTGTCAACGGCTGAAGCCAGCGATACGCGCCGTCTCAAACCCGCTGCAGGGCTCTCTCCACCGCCGCTTGCATCACATCGAGCGGAGCTTTCTCACCGGTCCAGAGTTCGAATTGAACCGCTCCCTGGTAAACGAACATGGCCAAACCGTTTATGGTTCGGCAGCCGACGCGTTCGGCCTCGCTCAGCAGGCGGGTGGTCAGGGGATTGTAGATGATATCCATGACGACCAGATCGGGCCTCAGCAGGCTCTTCTCCAGCGGCATCTGCTCCGCATGGGGGAACATGCCGAGCGGGGTGGTGTTGACAAGCACCTGACCCTCTATTTCCCGGACCTCCGCGAGCGGCCGGAAATCGGCCTTCAAGGCTGCGGCCAACTGCTCGCCCTTCTCCGGGCTGCGGTTTAAAATGACGACTTTACCGCCGCAGCGGATGACGCCGAAGCCGATGGCCCGGGCCGCTCCGCCGGCGCCGATGATCACCACGGTTTTGCCCCTGATGTCGATTGCGGCCGCCAGGGCCTTCACGGCGCCCAGGTAATCGGAATTATAACCGACCAGGCGCCGCTCACGATTGACGATCGTATTGACCGCACCGATATCGCGGGCGATGGGATCGACTTCATCCAGGCATGCCATCACCGCCACCTTGTGAGGAATGGTCACACTGACACCCCTGAAACCGAGGGCCCTGAAACCATTGACCGCCGCAGCAATGTCGCTGACCCGCAAGGCGATATAGACACCATTGTAACCGGTGTGAGCAAAAGCCCGGTTGTGCATGACCGGGCTCAGGCTGTGCGCAACCGGATCGCCGATGACGGCGTAAACTGCGGTCGCCCCGGGGCCGAGGCAGTCGCTTAATTGCGGTGACTGGATGTCGCGCGAGATCGTGATGATTGCCCTGAAAATGTGGTACAGGTTTTCCTTGCTCAAAGGGCCCTGGTTGCGCACCATCAGCCGCTCGATAAGGGTGCTTTCGCGTTCCGGGTCGATGACCCGGGCGCCCTTGCGCATTTTGACCGCCCCGATCTGCTTGGCAATCTTCAGCCGCCGGTTGATCAACGCGAGGATTTTCTCGTCGATCGCATCAATGGACCGGCGGAATTCGGCGAGCGACTTATCGGGGTTTCGGATCGTCATCGTTCCGCCAGCAGAAATGAAAAAGCCGCGGGTGTCAAGGAGTATTTGCAGGCTTTCCGCGGCGGGCGCCGGCCCTGTCACCGGTGCAGACGCCGCCCGCGGTCGGTCCGCAAGCGCGAGGCCCTGCGCAGCGGTCTTTCCGGTTTCGGGGGCCGAATCTCGCTCAGGACGGCGCGCAGACCTTGGCTGAAGGCCTGCTGTCGCCGGTCTTCAAAGAGATACACCAGCGCGCCCTTGGCGACCACGAACAGAAATATAAAAAAGGTCGCCGGAAAGATGATGCTGTCGAAGAGGTATCCCGCAATCAGCTGCAGGGTCCAGACGGCGATGTCGCGGGATTTGTCCTTGAAATGCTCGGCCTGGTCCAGCAGGGCTTCCTTGATCTTGGCCAATTTGCCTTTGAATATCAGGCCCGCTAGACTGTCCTTCTCCTCCTCCGAATTGTCGCTGAAGAGGTGGCGGTTGATGTTTTCCACCGAAAATTCTTCCTTGATGCCCTCGAAACTGCGCTGAGATTCGGCTATCAGCGGCCCTGTTATTTTCTTGGATATAAAAGCGGCCCCGGCAATCGAAAACGGAAAAACCAAGTAAAACACAACCGTGCAGACAGCCAGGAAGAAGCTGAGGTCCTTTATGAAACGGTTCATCCGCTGCCGGCGTGGAAATATCCAGCCGGCCAGCACCGCCAGAACAGCGAAGCCGAGCATCAACACCAAACACCAGTAATCGATCAGGTCCACGGCCTGCAGCAACAGGCGGGTCACCAGGATGACGGTTCCGCCGGCCAGAGCGGTTTTCCAGGCGATGTCGACGTAGTCGTAAACCGACTGGACGACATCGCCGATTTGAAAATTGAAGCCGACGCCCACTTCCGAACCCTCGATGACCGCCAGACCGGTCTTGATGCCCGACAAAACCAGGAATCCTGAGATCGCCTCGTCCATGGACTGCTCCAGGTAGCTCTGATTGGCGGCGGCGACTCTCTCCATGCCGAGCTTACGGATGGGAATATCGATAAAACCCGCGAGTGCCGCCAAAAAAGCCAACAGCAGAATGTAAAATCGTAGCGATCTGAGCGGAGTGTGCTCCTTCATGGACGTCTTTTTATCTGTTGTGAGACGGCGCCGCAAGCGCTTTTTCTATTGCCACCGACGATCCCGTCGGGTACCCACCGTCTCGGTGTCACTGGGCGGCAGGGTTGTCGCGCTGCAAGGATCCACGCCGGCGCCAGGGGTCAAAGCATCGGCACCGCCGCTTTGTAGAAAACCGCCTCGCCCTGAAGGAGGTATCCTCTGACAGCGGCGGGAACCAACACCGCCCTTCCCTTGGGAAACGCAATCTCCTCATGGGTGCCCTGGTCGGTAATTTTGCCGCCCCCGGCGGTGCAGAGCAGTATTTCGACGCTTCTCTCCGCGGAACTCAGATAGGGGGTTTCCGAAACGACGGTGATGGTCGACAAAACAAACTCACGCGCCGGGCATTCGTAGAGCCGTTCCCCGTTCGCCGTCGGTCGCGGCGTTAGAATGCGTGCCGTTCTTTCTTCAAAAACAAGCACTCTCAGCAGTTCCGCGACATCGACGTGTTTGGGTGTCAGCCCCCCCCGGAGCACATTGTCGGAATTGGCCATCAATTCGATGCCCGTCCCCTCGAGATAGGCGTGCAATTCCGCGGCCGGCAAGTAAAGGGCCTGGCCGGGCTGCAGGAGGATGAGGTTCAACATAATGGGGGCGAAGATGCCGATATCCCCCGGATAGGCCTCCCCGAGTTCGCCCATCCATCGATAGACCGGATCTTCAGCTTCAAGCCGCAGGGCGGTCTTTACGGCCTGCTCGGTCAGCCGACCCCTTGCGGTCGAAGAGAGCGTCATCAGTGCCTGAAAAAACATTTTGAGTCCGAGCGCGTCAGGCCGGTCGCGCAGCCCCTTGAGAAGGTCTTCAAACGCCGCGAGGCCGAGCCGGTTGCCGAAAGCGAGAATCTCGGGGATCTTGCGAAAGCCATGCAGCGCCCAGAACGGGGTCAGGGCGCAGATGCATTCCGGCTTGTGATTGGGGTCCCTGTAGTTTCTTTGCGGGGCATCCAGCGCTAGGCCCTGGGCATTTTCCCGCGCAAAGCCTCGCCGGGCCTGGTCCGGGCTCGGATGAGCCTGCAGTGAGAGCGGCTGGGCGGCAGCCAGAACCTTGAAAAGGTACGGCAGTTCATTGTGAAACGCAGCCGCCGTTCGGCGCCCGAGTATTTCCTGCGGATGCCGTTCGATAAGCGTTTTTAAGGAAACCCACTTCCCGTCCACGGCCACTTGGGAAGGGGCCTGCGGATGGGCGCCCATCCAGAGTTCGGCCTGGGGAGTGTCCGGCTCGGCTCGGGTGCCGAGCAGTTCCGCTATGGCGCTGTGAGATCCCCACGCATAGGGTTGGATCGTGTTTTTCAATATGCTGATCCGCTGCACGAAATCCTCGCTGTCGGGAGAAAGCCATCGAAGCATGATCAAATGATCATGCATAGGAACGACAGATAACGCGCCGTTTGTCAACAGTCCTACAGACTCCGTCCACTGCGTGTCAAGGGCGGACCTTGACATACACAAATCGTTGCCATCTCAAGGGAAGTCGCTCAGTTCAATGCCGGCCCTCTCCGGCCCGATCATTGTCCAACGAATTCTACCGCCATTTTCCGAATGCCAAAAAAGAGAGGGGCAGCCACAAGGCCGCCGGAAATCTTGACCACCTTGAGGTTTTGTACTATAATCAAGTGATTGTTTTTTGAGCAAATCCGGAGGCATATCGTAAGACCCGCGGTTGCGGTTTTTTTTATCGCGACCCGGGTCATGCCCGGTTCCCCCTGCTGCATCGTGGTCAGAAATGCATGTCATCGAATCAGCCGGCCTCTCCGACACCGGCCAAAAACGAAATGACAACGAGGATTCCCTGCTCGTGGATAACGGGCTGGGCCTGTATATCATCGCTGACGGAATGGGCGGCCACAGGGCCGGAGAGGTGGCCAGTCGACTCGTGGTCGAATCGATGCGCGGCCACATCAAACGCTGCCTGGCCGGCGCGGCGCCGGCAGAGGCGGAGCCTGTCGATGACTCCCTTTCCGCCGCAGCCAACCAGGTCCGGGACGCAATTGTGTTGTCCAACCGCGTGGTCCACGATGCGGCCAACGGCACCAAAGATTATCGTGGCATGGGCGCCACGGTCGCGGTCATTTTTATCAACGAGCGCACAGTCGTGGCCGCCAATGTCGGTGACAGCCCGATTTTCCTGGTTCACAAAGGCCGGCTCGAGCGCTTGTCGGTGCCCCATACCGTGCAGGCCGAACTCCGGGCCGCAGTTTCTCCCGGCGCCGAGACGCTGAATGCCGCATTCAGCCACGTTTTGACCCGTGCCATGGGGATCAATGCCTCCGTCGAGGCCAACATATGCGAGGTGCCGTACTTCACGGACGATATTCTCGTCATCGGCTCCGACGGATTGACGGACATGGTAACGCCGGGGGAGATGCTGACGACCGTCATCCGTCACCCGCCCGCAGAGGCCTGCCGGCTGCTCGTCGATTTGGCCAACGACCGCGGCGGCCCCGACAACATTACGGTGATCGTGCTTAAGGTCAAAGAGACCTCGAATGGCCAGAGCAAGCTGAAGAACCTGTGGTCAAGGGTTTCGGAAGGTTTTACGAGTCTTGGATCCAAGAAAAGGACAATCGACTGAGAGGGATTCACCATGCCGATGCTCACCCTGAAGTTCAAAAAAAACACGATCGCGGATTACCCGCTCCACAAGGGAAAGTCGATCACGATCGGCCGGCGGACCAACAACGACATCGTCGTCGAAAATCTTGCGGTTTCGGGACATCACGCCAAGATCGATTCCATAGGCGATGGTTTTGTCCTGACCGACCTGCAGAGTAAGAACGGCTGCTTCGTCAACGAACAGCTCGTCACCTCCCAATGGCTCAAACACGGCGACGTCGTCAATATCGGCAAGCACACCCTTGTCTTCAGCTATGGTGACGGTGAAGCGCGTCCGGAAGAAGTCAGCGCCCAGGTGGACCAGACGCTGGCGCTGGATGCGGATATGTTCCGCAAAATGGTTGCCGGAAACCCGGCCGCGCCGCCGCCCGCAGCGGTTGAGAGCAAACACCCCCTCGGGATCCTCTCCTATCTCTCCGGCGGCAACGGTGAAATCACCCTGACAAAGAAACTGACCAAGATCGGAAAAGATCCAAACGCGGATATCGTTGTCGGCGGTTTGGGTGTCGGTCACACCGCCGCGACCATCAGCATGCGGCCCAATGGTTTTCACCTGAGCCATGTGAGCGGTCTGTTCAAGGCCAAAGTCAACGGTGAGGCCGTGAAGGACACGATCCAGCTGAAGGAATTCGACATCATTGAACTGGGATCGACCAAGCTCCAGTTCTTCACCAAGGACTGAACGGGGAACGCCGTCCATCATGCTGCAGAAAAACGCGCCACGCCAGACTGCCAAGACCGAAATAAAACGCCCCGGGGCGTCCAAAGGAACAGCGGGCCGTAACCCGCACCCCCCTTATCTTCCGGGATCGAGCCCGGAGTGGGACGCCTGGTTCACCGCCTTTTTCATCGAAAACCATCTCGACCACTTCGCCTACCCGGAATTGGCCGCATCTCCCGAGCAGGTGCGCTTCATGGTCTACACCGAAGGCAACGAACGCTATTATCCCTGTTCCAGCCGCATGTTCGGCGCCATCATGAACCGCAAGAAATCCCGTTTCATGACCGCCAAATACCATGAGGTTCTCGAGCGCGTCATGGCGCTGATCAGGTTCAAGATCGAAGATCCGCGCGACCGGCAATTCCTGGAAGCCCTGGTGAAGATCAAGTACCAGCACGAAATCACGGATCAGATCCTGATTCCCTCGCGGCTCGAAAAACGTCTGCTGATGATCTTTTTGCACCGCACGCAGATCGAGGACCCCTTTTTCGAGGAAAAATCCCGCCGGAACCGGCGGGTTCAAATCGCGCTGAACATGCCCGCCTTTCAGAATGCCATGAACCGGGTTGAGCCCTTTCCCTGTGAAAAAGTGCCTGGCACGCTTGCGGGCATCCGCGAATTTGCGGATTATCTGGAGCTCCAGCGGCTCATTTCCCTGGCCGGCGCCACCGCTCTGTGGGAAACCGATGCCGCCGAAAAGTTCACCGAACGCGATTTTCTGGAACTCTTCAACCGATCCATAGCGGGTAACGGCCTGGATCCGCTCCTGACTTTTCTGGCGATCACCGGAAACCATGTCCCCAACAACGAGGACAAAGGCCGCAAAATCCTTTGGCTGGCGAACGAGGCCGGCGAAATCATCGTCGATCTGGCGATCATCCGGTACCTGGTCAAGCGCGGCCACAAGATTATCATCGCCTTCAAGGAGGGCGCTCTTTACACCAAAGCCAATTTTGCCGACCTGAACGCCGATCCGATGCTGCGCCGTGAACTCGAAGGCGTTTTGGTGCTCAGGGAGAAATCGCTCGGCAAGAACGAACTGGTGGGTAAACTCCGCAGTGATTACGATATTCTGGCGATTTCCGACGGCACGCGCGAGAACCTCAACCTCTTAATGGTTTCGACCACCTTCGCCAGGGCTTTCAAGGAGGTCGATGCGGTTATATCGCGCGGCGATGATCAGCGCCGGCGGTTCTTCGACACCCCTTTTCACTTCACACAGGACATCTTCAACATCACCGCAACCGGCGATGGCGCGGTCGAGATCACCTTTAAACCCAAACACGCAAAGGTCATCAAGTTTTCACACGCCGACCTCGAAAGAAAGGCCCAGTCGATTGTCGATCAAATGACGGCCGCCAAGGCCGCCGGCATGACGGTGGTTTTCTACAGCGGCATCATCGGTTCGATACCGGGTAAGATCGACATGGCCAAAAAGATCATGTCGATCTTTGTCCACCACCTCGAAGAACACTCCACCCAGACTTTCATCATCAACCCGTCGGAATTCTACGAGCCCGGCATGGATGCCGACGATCTGATGTACATGTGGGAAATCGTCCAACGCAGCGGACTGATCGACATCTGGCGGTTTCAAACCTACGAGGACATCCTTCAGGCGTTCCAGATCCTCAAGAAAAAGGTTCCGCCCGAATGGGTCGGCAAGGATGCCACCTTCAGCACCGGCTGCACCAAGGAGATGAAGATCGCGGTAGGCGTGCAGCGGAGCCACCCGGAGATGCAGATCATCGGGCCGTCACAGGAAAAATTCATGCGCCGCGACCAATACGGAATCGGAAAGATGTTCGACCGGCGGCTCAGCGTCGTGTAACCCCGGTTGTACTGCTGTTTGGGCAGCGGTCGGCTTGCGCGCCCGAGGGCCTGGAGGCCCCCGAAATCCAGATCCGCCACGGCGGCTATCCCAGCCTATCCAAGGGTCGGATCGACAAACAGGGCCGCAAGTAATTCTTGCGGCGGCACAGGGTCACTTTTTCACCCGTTCCACATAGTTGCCCGTTCGGGTGTCGATCCGCACGAGTTCGCCCTCCTCGACGAACGGCGGTACCTGGATCACATAACCGGTTTCGAGCGTTGCCGGTTTGCTGTCGCCCGAAGCCGTGTCGCCCCTAGCCCACGGATCGGCCTTGATGATCTTGAGCTCGATGAAAAACGGCAGGGTGATACCGATCGGTTTGCGGTCAAACATCAGGACGCTACACACCGTGTTTTCCTTGAGGAAATTTTTGGCCTCGCCCACCTGGCTTGCGCTCAGCAGTTCCTGTTCGTATGAGGACATGTTCATGAAGCAGTAGTGTTCACCGTCGAAGTACAGGTATTCCATTTCCGTTTCTTCGAGGTTGGCTTCGTTGAATTTTTCACCCGAGCGGTAGGTTCGGTCGAACTGGGAGCCGGTGATCATGTTTTTCAAACGGCATTTGTAAAGCGCCTGGCCCTTGCCGGGCTTGACGAACTCGAACTGAACGACGATGTACGGCTCGCCGTCGATTTCTATCTTAAGACCTTTTCTGAGATTTGAACTGTCAAACATCGGCTCTGTTGTCCTCCTTGTATCTGGGTATCATGAGGGGCAAGGTTTCTGGTTATCGCCCTGGGCTGCGGGTCGCCCCGCGTCGGGCCGCGGCGCCTGCGCCCGAATACCGGCCTCGAACCCGCGCACCGCATCCAATAGGCGCTTGACCCTGGCGGGGTCCTTTTTAAACCGGATCGGCCTTCCGAAACCATCGCGGGCATTGGTTCCCGTGCAGCTGTCGATCCCGGCCGGCCTTACCCGCCGCAGCCCCTCCGCGACATTCTCCGGCGAAATGCCGCCGGCCAGGATGACCGGAATACGCGCGGCCTTCACCAGCCTGCGGGCCATGAGCCAATCGCAGGTCCGGCCGGTGATGCCGATGAAGCCGTTGACCGGTTGCCCGTTCGGCCCCGCGGCCGCGGTATCGCGTATCAGCAGGGTGTCGGTCAGGAAATAATCGCTTTCGGGTTCGAACAGGGCCGCTAGTTCGAGGGTCGGCACATGCCGAGCCAATCCCGGCGGTGCGATCGGGATGGAACGCATGATGGCGATATCCGGAAAATTTCTCTTGACCTGTTTCTGAAGATGAATCAGTTGCGCGCACGTTTCCAGTATGCCGTCAGGGCCGCTCAGGGCCTCGCAAAAATGAACGATGTCCGGACGGTGGTACGCCAGCATGTCCATAACCGTCTCGGCTGCGCTGAAGAGCGGAATCAGGCTGCTGCGGGCACCGGCGGAACGGGTCAGCTGGATGGTTGCGCGTATATCGGCATCTTTCCAGCGCGACGCCGCAAGGACGACGCTTCCGATGTGGTCCACCCCCAGCGCCAGGAGGGCTCGGGCCTCGGCCGGTGTCTGTATTTCGTATAGCTGAACGACGATAAATGGGGTTGACATTTGCAGCGCTCTCTACCATAGTCAGCCTGTTTTCGCAAACCGTTTCAAGAGGTTTCGTCCGGCGGAGCCGTGCGCGCCGCGGACGGTTTGCCGGCGCGGTGGCCGTGCGATCGACACCCTGCCTCAAGAGGCGTCCGATGATCCTCGTGATTGACTTCGGTTCACAGTACAACCAGCTCATCGCCCGGCGCGTGCGCGAAGCCAAGGTGTATTGTCGGATCGAGCCGCCAAGCACCGCCGTTGAAACCGTCTCATCTCTGCGCCCCCAAGGCATCATCCTTTCCGGCGGTCCTTCCAGCATCTATGAGAAGAACAGTCCGAAAATCGACCCGGCCGTTTTCGACCTGGCCATTCCGGTGCTGGGAATCTGCTATGGAATGCAGTTCATGGTGGATGCCCTCGGCGGTACGGTACGCCAGGCCCGCAAGCGCGAGTACGGATTCGCCGAGCTGAACTTGAAAAAGACCGGGGGCCTGTTCGCCGGGGTCGGGCCAAAAGCCAAGTGCTGGATGAGCCACGGAGACTCGATCGAAACGCTGCCGCCCGGATTCATCGTAACCGCCGCCACCGATAACACGCCGATCGCGGCCACGGCCCACCCGCAAAAGAATTTCTTCGGGCTGCAGTTTCATCCCGAAGTGGAACACACGCCCCAGGGTCGGCAGATGATCCGCAATTTCCTCTTCGACGTTTGTCACTGCCGGCGAACATGGACAATGAAGTCGTTTGCCCGTGAGTCGATCGTGCGGATTCGCGACCAGGTCGGCGACAAGCGCGTGATTCTGGGTTTGAGCGGCGGCGTCGACTCGTCGGTCGCCGCGGTTTTGATCCACAAGGCGATCGGCCGGCAGCTGACCGGCATCTTCGTGGACAACGGCCTGCTGCGCCGCAACGAGGCCGCAAAGCTCAAGGTCACGCTCACGCAGCAACTCGACCTTAACATTCGGTTTGTGAGCGCCCGCGCCCGGTTTCTAAAGGCTCTCAAGGGGGTCAGCGATCCGGAAAAAAAGCGTAAAATCATCGGCCGGAACTTCATGGAGGTGTTCGAATCCGAGGCCGGCAAGATCAAGGAGGCCGAATTTTTGGCCCAGGGCACCCTTTATCCGGATGTGATCGAATCCGTCTCCGCTTTCGGTGGGCCGACCTCGGTCATCAAATCCCACCACAACGTCGGCGGTCTGCCCTCCCGGATGAAACTTAAACTGGTGGAACCCCTGCGCTATCTTTTCAAAGACGAGGTGCGCAAGCTCGGCAAAGCCTTGGGACTGCCCGACAATCTGGTCTGGCGTCAGCCTTTCCCCGGACCGGGGCTGGCCATACGGGTGATCGGCGACATCACCGCGCGGCGTCTGAGCGTGCTGCGCGAGGTCGATGATCTGCTGATTGAGGAAATCAAAAAAGCCGGCTACTATCGGAAACTGTGGCAGTCGTTTGCCGTCCTGCTGCCGCTCAAGAGTGTCGGCGTGATGGGCGATGCCCGCACCTACGAAGACATCGTGGCGATTCGCGCGGTCACCAGCCGGGATGCCATGACGGCCGATTGGGCCAAGCTGCCGCACAACTTCCTGGCCCGGGTCTCCAACCGTATCATCAACGAGGTCAAGGGCGTCAATCGGGTCGTTTACGACATCAGCTCAAAACCGCCCAGCACCATCGAGTGGGAATAATCATAAAAATGAGCCGAGACGAATCGGATAATTTCAAATTTGGATCCGACCAAATAAACCCGGACGATGTCCTGCGGGAGGTGCCGGAGGACAACCGCATCGCCAGGCTGAGCCGGAGAGTGACGCTCCTGGCGATCCTTCTCCCCGGTCTGATCGGCGCAGCGCTTTACTTCCTCTACGACGATCTGAAAAACCGGGTCGCCCAGAATCAGACTTACGGAACCCAGTCGGTAGAGAGCCTCGCCAAGACGCTGGAAACCGGTTTGCAGGAGTTTTCCGCCAAGCTCACCCAGATCGAAACGGCGTTCTCCGAGCGCTTGAGCGGAACCGAAAAAAATGCCGAAAACCTGAAAACGCAGCTCGACAAGACCGAAGGCAGCCTGAAGACCGCTTTGGGCAGTCTGAAGACGATCGATGGCGCCAAGGCGGACAAAAAAGACCAGGAAAGCCTGGTCAGCCAAGTGGCGGCCCTCTCGACCCAGATGAACGCCCGTTACAATGACATTTCCGAAAGGCTGGCGGACCTCACGGCCGTCACCCCCAAAATGGCCAACGACCTCATCAAACTCCGGACCGAAATGACCGCCCTGGCGGATAGTAAAATGGACCGTAAAACGCTTCAACAGGAGTTGGAAAAGCAGCAGCAGAAACTGTCGGCGCTCTCCACCGATCTCGACACAAAGATAGCCGCCGTCCAGAACACCCTCCGCAGGCTTGAAAAAGACCTCCAGCAGACACGTCAGTCCTTGCACTCATCGCCCGGCTCCGCACCCGTCGGCAGCGGCGGCATTATTGAAAAAGAACTCGAATAGACGCCTTGAACAAAGAGGCCCAGTGGTTTTTTTGCCGCATTTCTCTATAATTATTTAATGTTTTGGTTTAACAAATAGTCCGAAGGGTTATCTGTCAAAGCACTGGTTCGCCTTGGCCAGGCTGACCAAGCCGTAGCCGACCGTGAAAGAAAGGGTGGTTTCCATGTCGATGCGCCGGTTTTCATCCCGGGCCGCGTCCTTTGCCTTCCAGGCCTTTTTCCCGATCTCAAACGCCGAGAAGCACCTGTTCGCAGCGTCCTTGAAACAGCTGTTCTTGGCACCGGTCTGCCCGAGCCGATCGATTTTTTGGGCCGCGGTATTCAGCAGTTCCGCGTATTGATCAAATGTGACCCGGCCGTTGTAACCTTCCTGGATTTTTTTGAGGGCGTCCAATACCGCTTCCTCCTCCGCTGTCGGCCGGGACGGGCCGGAGCGTAAAAAAGCCAGTGACACGGCCAGCAGGAGAACTCCGGCAGCGGCGATAACGAAAATCTTCTTCATGCTGTTTTCCTCTAACGACTCCGCGAATCGATTGATTTGGGCCTGATTTAACTGCACGACGCTTTGTTGACAAGCCCGCCGGCCCTGGGCGAAGCCCTCTGTCAGTTTGCAAAAGCGCCGCTGCTCCAGTTTTTTTTGAAACGGCCGATATCAGCAAGGGGCAGGTTGGACCATGCGAACACAACTCCTTTTTTTCGCCGCGGTCGGTTTTTTCATCCTGGGCTGCAAAGCACAGGATGCGGCGCTGTATTTCTTTTTAGCCACACACTTTCTGACCTTAAGCATCTGCTTGTATTTCTACACACGCGAAAACTCCATAACCGCGCAGACCGCCGCCGGGGACGAGAGCGACTGAGGCTTTGCAAGCTCGCCCCAGCGGTGATCACAACCCGTCGTCAACGATGTCCTGCCAGATGCTCTCGCAAGAGCGCGGGGAAATGCCGGCCGGTGCAATCAAATCCTTTTTCATTTCGACCTGATATTCGATCAACAACCGGTTGATCCGATCCGGCAGGCCGCCGGTTTCAAGTGTTCCCAGGGTCTGCATCATCTTGAATTCATCTTCGGCCTGACGACAGAGAAACCGTATCTGCTCAAGACCGTCCTTGAAGGAGACAATTTTTTCGTCGAGAGCATCGGTGTACCCGAATACCATTTGGATCAGTTTCAAATTGTACTGCACCCGCGGGTTTCGAACCGCTTCCGCACAGGAAGCGTACCGATGACC
>JBFYWB010000041.1:0-6741 GCA_041299015.1 Deltaproteobacteria bacterium | reverse complement strand
TTTCAAATGGACTCAACGCCACCGCCCGGGCGGCCCTGGATGCGGCGCTTCACCTGGACATCGCCCATGGCGGCTGGATAGCGAAGGGTGCGGCCACCGCTCGCAACCGGGCGGCATCGCCGCATGACCTTCAGGAACTGCCCAGCGGGCTGGAGTGCCTGGAAAAGAGTGTCACCAGCGCCGACGGCACCTTGCTCCTGACCCGTGGTGAAATCGACGGTGAGCTGAAAGCGGGCCGGGACTTCGCCCACAAAAACGGGCGGCATTTTCTGCATATCGACCTGGCGATGGTTCCGGCTTTCAAGGCCTCGACGGTGATCGCCGACTGGTTGATGCAAAAGAAAATAGCCGTCTTGAATGTCGCCGGACCGGAAGCGGACGACGCGCCGGACACCTATGAAAGAACCTTTCGTTTGATCACCAGCGCCTTCTGGCTCTGCCAGGACAAGCTCGACACGGCGTCGAGGCGCGAACCCGGCCGGACGCGGCCCGGTTTGCCGCAATCCATTGCCGAGGCGGTTTCCCGCTTAATGACCGAGATGTCCTTAAAAGACCGAACCACGATGGCAAACATGACCTCAGGCGAACTGGCTAAGCTCAATTTTTCGCTCGGCGCATACATCCGCAACGAGTTCGGCATCTGGAGCGGTAACGAAGACCTGCTCGCTGCCTGCCGGGCCGCCTCGGGCAACCCCACGCTGCCCCGCAAGGAGGCCGCAACGGTGATCATCAGAAAGCTGTGGGAGGAGTTGAGGCGGACGCATAAGTTGCGGATCGTCAAATAATAATTGGTTTCGTGTGTTTGTTTTTCCAACTTTAGGCACTTGAGCTCACTTTAGGCACTCCCGACTTCAGGCACTTCGTTTACAGCTTGGAGAGGTAGGTCAGTTCGCGGGACTGGGTGTTTTTGTCGCCGATGGCCAGAACTTCGACAACACCGGCCTGGGTCTTGCGGAAATACAGACGACCCCTGTAGCCGAAAATGACTTCCTTGATCGATTTCTGGTCGCGCTTGCCGATAAAGACCTTGCGCTTGACGATCACCTGGTCGGGATTTTCGTTGAGCTGGTGGATGACTTCCTCGGCCTTGATCTTAATCTGGTCGTCGAGATCGGCGAAGCCCTCGACGGCGTGCTCGCTGACAACGATTTTCTTGTAAAGCGTCTTGAACCGTTTGCCCAGGACCTGGACCGCTTTTGGGGGCTGCTTAGCGGGTTTCGTATCTTTGCGCTCATACTGCTCGATCCGGTCCTTCAGCGCCGCGATCTCGCCTTGCTGCTGGGCCTGCTGATCGAGGGTCCTTCCGAGATCGGACTCGAGCGTTGCGATCTCCCCGAAAAGCTCGTCTTCGTTGCGCGAGGCCCGGCTCTTTTCATCTGACAGGGTGTCCCGCAACCGCGCCAACTCCGAGGTCAAGCGCTCCCTTTCCGCATCGAGTTCCCGGAGCCTGTCGGAAACGGCGGTCACCTTGCTTAAAAGCCGCCGTATTTCAGTTTCTTTTTGACTTTCCTCCTGCCGGTGCTTGCGGACGGCAAAACGGTAATGCCCGTAGAGGACCAGGGCGGCCAGGAGCACATAAAACCCCAGGATGAGGTTGGGAAAAAACCGCAGGTGCTCGAACCTGACATCCAGGGTCAGGGTCGGCTCTTCCAGCAAAAGGCTGTAATTGTCAGCGGCCACCGTGATAGGATCCGGCACGAGCCCGGCGGCGTCGTCTTTTTCGAAAACAGTCGGATACAGCAGTCGCCCTTTGCGGGTAACCACCGTGGCCTTGGCCTCCAGTCCGAAACCGGTCATCTTTTTGGTTGACAGGTAGCGGTGAATGTTTTCGTTGACCGCATCCTCGAGGCGGACATAGCCGTCAAAGAGGCGCCGGGTGTCACCGAGAAAAAGGTTCTCGAGTTCACGGGTGTACCGATGCCGAAAATATTTCTCGGCCATATGTGTCGTGCCGAGGTACACAAGCGGCGGCAACAAGATGCACAAGATAATGAAAAGTGTTTCAATTGACGGTATTTAAGCCCTTGGTTTTTCTCATTTTAAAACGTTAATGAGGCTTTTTATCCTGAAAAGAATTCGCTGCCGCCTGCAATGGCCGATGTCACCGTCGGCGTCGGCACCCGCGCGAAAATGAATTGACCAACACAAGCGGCATGATTGTGCGTGCAATTGCGCCCAACGGTCAGGATTAAACAGCAATTCTCGCCGCAAGCATCCACCCTGTTTAGATGACACCGGGTCAGCGGATTTAAATCCCGCAGGCGATCCTGACGTTCAGCCGCTGTTCTCAACCGCTCACCCGGGCTCCGGCGCATCATTTAAAGACACCTAATGCCACCATGGCGGCCCATTCAGTAATAAAAAAACCAGTCAACCGACGAGCCTCAGTCCAGGCTTTTGAACACCTCTGCCGCCGCGGCCACCGTGTGGTCGATCTGCGCGTCCGTGTGCGCCGCGGAGACGAACAGGGCCTCGTATTGGGAGGGCGCCAGGTAAACGCCCCGCTCCCGCATTCCTTTATAATAGGCTGCAAACTTTTTAAGATCGCTGGTCTTGGCATCGTCGAAGTTCCGCACGACGATGTCGGTGAAGAAAAGGCCCAGCATCGAGCCTACCCGGCTCACGCAGACCGGCTGCCCGGCATCGGCGGCCGCCCGTTGCAGCCCGCGGGCCAGTCTGTCGGAGACCTGGTCGAGCGCCGCGTAAAACCCGAGGCGCTCGAGCTGCTTTAGCGTGGCGATGCCGGCCGCCATGGCGAGCGGATTGCCGGAGAGGGTGCCGGCCTGATACACCGGCCCCTGCGGCGCAACGTGCGCCATGAGGTCGCGCCGGCCGCCGTAAGCACCTACCGGAAGCCCGCCGCCGATGATCTTGCCGAAGCAGGAGATATCCGGCGTAATGCCGTAAAGGGTCTGCGCGCCGCCGCGGGCGACCCTGAAACCGGTCATCACCTCATCGAAGATCAGCAGCGCCCCGTGCCGCTGCGTCAGCTCCCGCAGCATTTCGAGAAAACCCTCGGCCGGCGGCACCAGGCCCATGTTGCCGGCCACCGGCTCAACAATGACCGCCGCAACCCGGGCGCCCTTCGCCTGCATGACCTCACGGATCGTCTCGAGGTCGTTGTAAGGCAAAGAAAGGGTGCGGGCCGCAAAGGCGGGGGGGATACCGGGGCTTCCCGGAATCTCAAGGGTGGCCACCCCCGAACCGGCCGCGACGAGCAGTGAATCGGCATGGCCGTGATAGCAGCCGTCGAACTTGATGATCGTCTCGCGGCCGGTGACGCCGCGGGCCAGCCGAACGGCGCTCATCGCGGCTTCGGTGCCGGAGTTGACCATACGCACCATCTCGACCGACGGAACCGCCGCGATGACCATCCGGGCCAGCTCGACTTCGAGGTCGGTCGGAGCGCCGAAACTGGTGCCGCGCTCGAGCACATCGCGGATCGCCTGGAGGACCGCCGGATGCCGGTGCCCCAGTATCATCGGCCCCCACGAGCCGATGTAATCGATGTAGGCGTTGCCGTCGGCGTCGAAGACCCGGCTGCCCTCGGCTCGGTCGATAAAGAGCGGATCGGCACCGACCGATTTGCAGGCGCGCACCGGGCTGTTGACGCCGCCCGGGATACAGGCCAGGGCTTCCCGATAGAGGCGTTGCGACTGCTGGTCATTCATTTCATTCAATCCTTTCCCGCCTCCCGGCAGTTTCCGGCGGCCGGAGCGGCTTTTACCCGGCTGCGACGTTGTCCGAAAAGCGACCGCCGCCGTTCGAAACGGGTGACGGGCGACGTCAAAAGCGGTTGACATTGTAACCGTTTAGTGAGATCA
The DNA here is from genome assembly GCA_041299015.1 of Deltaproteobacteria bacterium. Classification (GTDB taxonomy): domain Bacteria; phylum Desulfobacterota; class Desulfobacteria; order Desulfobacterales; family SG8-13; genus JARFQH01. Next base: position 2,917 of record JBFYWB010000041.1, on the reverse strand, counting down.
CCGCAAATCTAAGGCGGCCCACCAATAGCAGATGCCGAAATACGGGTCAAGCCATCGGCTCCGGAACATCCCTTTTTCGGCCGCCGTCAATGCCCTGGTGCGAGGCCTTCACTCCGCGGATGAAACCCCAACAATCCACCCGCAAGTTCGAAAAATTCATCATCTATGTGCTCGGCCGCAGGCCGGACGAATTCGGGCTCGTGCCGGATGCGGACGGCTGGGTCAAAATAAAAGACCTGCTCAAGGCGATCAGCGAAGAGGACGGCTGGCGCCATGTGCGCCGGTCCCTCATCGACGAGATCCTGTTGACCCAACCCGCCCCGGAGATCGAGACACACGACAATCGCGTGCGGGCGCGGTTTCGCGATCATCTCCCGATGCCGCAAGCCGCGGACCGACCGCCGAAGCTGCTCTACAGCTGCGTCAGGCGCCGGGCCTATCCCGGGGTGCTGGAAAACGGCATCGTCGCGGCCGAAGGCCAAAAAGTCATGCTGACGGAAACCTCGGTCCTGGCGCTGCGGATCGGCAGGCGCCGCGACCCACAGCCGGTCCTCCTGACCGTCAATGTCGAACAGGCACTGGCCCATGGCATCGTCCTTCACCGTTTCGGGGAACTGATCTTCCTCGCCGATATCATCCCCTCCGGTTGCTTCAGCGGTCCGCCGCCGCCGAAGGAAAAACCGGATGCCGTGAAACCGGCGGCCGTGGAAAGAGCGTTTAATCCCGCCGCCGGCACCTTCGTGATCGATCAGGGCCGGCTCGAACCGGCCGGCCGCAAAACCGACCCCACCCGGAAGCGCAGAGAGCAGGACTGGAAGAAAGATCGCCGCCGGCAACGCAAGCAGAAACCGAAATGGTAAAACACCCTTCAGGCCAAAAGGTTCCGGAATCAAACCGAAGGCGCCAAAAACAATTTGACAGCCGGAATCAAAGTTGATACCAAACGAACCCTGCCGGGCCGTTAGCTCAACTAGGCAGAGCAACTGACTCTTAATCAGTAGGTTGCTGGTTCGATTCCAGCACGGCCCACCAATGATATCAACTGGTTACGGATTTAGCTGTAACTCTTTTTTTTGCCTCGTAACCATCTCGTAACCACGTAACCAGATTTTTAACACCTAAACGCCCTCAAAAAGGCAGGATGGTTGGACCCAACGTGGCCGGTTTTATCCCCTTCCCCACCCCCTCCCCCCGGTCGTAAGTCCTGCACCTCCAGGCAGAGAAATGCCTGTAAATGTGGCCCCAATCTTTTCTCAACCATTTCATCGGTGTTTATAAAAAGTGCTCATATCCGGTGCCACATTGGTGTTGGCACATACCGTTGGGGTGATATGTGAATAAAATTCCACTTTAAAAAGCAACAGACAAGACCACCTGAGAGAATGGGAATGCGCTGTAAGGCAAACTCGATATAGGCCAGATTGCCCGAGAGGGTTTTTTGGCCTTTTTTGTTGTACCCATCCAATATCAACATCGGCCAACTATGACGAGAACCTACCTTGGCAAAACGGGTAACCCGCCGCATTTACTTAAATACCACAGCCTCGATGTGGCGGCCGTGGCTCAGGCGTTGTTGATGAGAACATAGCGGAGCTGACTGGTATCGAATTGGAATCGTGTCGTTCTTTGGTCGGATATATCGCCTCCTTATTGGTCGGATAGTGTCGACGGCGTAAGAGCCACCTTTCCCCCGGCGCCTTCTATCAAGTCTTTAATGGCACTACCGGTGCGTTCAATCATTTCGTTGGTAGAGAAATAGGCCCGCCCCCAACTCAGCGAGGGACGTTTGCCGCGGGTATTGTCCATTTAAATATGGTGCTTAAAAGGAACGAACCAGACCACAACGGTCTACTCCGGTCGGGTGCAGTGGCCGCATGGGCAGCCTATTGACGGACCTGGACCTGGGCGATCATCCTTTGGTTACCGCCGATGAGCTTTGCCTGCTCAAAGCAGGTGAGAAATGCGGAAAGTGTATAAAGACATGCCCCGTAGGTGCCTTGTCCGAGAGCGGCATGGATCGGGCAGTGTGCTATGCCCGTTTGTAGGAGAACTATCAGCTATTAATGGAACGGGACGGCCTTCCGGAATCGACCGAGGTTTGTGCCAAATGCCAGGTCGGCATGCCCTGTAGTATAAAGTCGCCACTGCCAATTGATTAACATTCATTACAATTGGATTGGCATCGGGCAGAAGATCCTGTGGAAGGGTATGATCCGATACGGTGATTTCTTTTATTCGCTGGAAACGATCATCGGCCGGGGGACAGGCCATGATAGGCTCCCTCCAGATGGCAATCTGGTTGTATTTCTTCGGGTAGGCGGCTACGAAATCGATAAACCACTGAGAAAGATCGGCGAAGGTCATTTTCGTTTCCATCAGGAATAAAGATGATTTGTCAGATGCGATTTTTCTATTCCAAATTTAGGATGGCTTGAAAGCGCCAGCTGAATTTTCCCAGATCATGTAAGGAGGCGATAAATGCGCAAGAAAAAACCGGCGGCGCCCCCGCCGCCGGGACTGCAGATCCCGATAACGCAGACCGCATTTCCCATCGTCGGCATCGGGGCCTCGGCCGGTGGACTCGAGGCCCTGGAGCTGTTCTTGAAGCACGTGCCGGAAGGCGGCGGCATGGCCTTTGTCATCGTCCAGCACCTGGACCCGACCCACAAGGGCATCATGGTGGAGCTGCTCCAGCGCGCAACTCCCATGTCGGTCGTCCAGGTGCGGGACCGCCAGAAGGTTGTTCCGGAGCACGTCTATGTGATCCCGCCCAACAAAGACATGTCGATTCTGCATGGGGTGCTGCACCTGCTTGACCCGGCTGCGCCGCGCGGCCTGCGCCTGCCGATCGATTTCTTCTTCCGTTCCCTGGCCGATGACTGCCAGGCCCGGAGCATCGGCGTCATCCTCTCGGGGA
>JBFYWB010000034.1:0-4441 GCA_041299015.1 Deltaproteobacteria bacterium | reverse complement strand
GTGTGCTCTTCCGATATTGTGGGCCGGCCGACGATGGCGAACCACCCTAAATTGAACTGTATAAACAAAACGACTACTTCACTCTGATCGAGTGGGACATCGACGTCAACAGAAACGTTCCCAACCCCGTCCAACGACTTAAGGATGAAAACGGGAAATACACCATTATTTCCACAGACACGCTCTTAACACCCGCGGATACTTATTTCCCCTTCACCCGCCCCGAGATCGGCCTTCAGGCCTTCGGCCATGGTGCCGTCGACCTTTATTTCGATGACGTCGGATTGCAGGTCTATTTCATTTCGGGCTCCGGATTTCTCCAGCCGATCCAGCAATAAATTTTTCCATTCCCCGCGAATGCTCGGGGAATGGAAAAATTTATAAAGATTGTAAAATGGGCTTCGTGCGTTATATTGCCGTTGTTGGAATCTCAGTGCGGTAACCCGGGTATTGCATGAATATTTTTATAAAGGTTCTTAAATAGCGTCAGATATAGACGTTAAATAATTTTCGTCAGAAAATTATAAGGAAAGGAAACGATAATGAAGCTGGCGGTCAGCGGTAAAGGCGGGGTCGGCAAAACGACATTTGCGGCGCTGCTCATTCGAACCCTCAGCCGGGACGGCCGGCGGGTGCTGGCGATCGACGCCGACCCGGACGCCAACCTGGCGGCGGCGCTCGGCATTGCCGACGCGGACAAGATCACCCCGATTGCCGATATGAAGGATCTGGTTTTCGAGCGCACCGGCGCGCAACCCGGCAGCATCGGCGGCTATTTTTCGCTCAACCCGAAGGTCGACGACCTGCCGGAGGCTCTCTCGGCCAAGCTCGAGAACATCAAGCTGATGCGCCTCGGCGGCGTCTCGAAAGGCGGCGCCGGGTGCATCTGCCCCGAGAGCAGCCTGCTCAAGGCTCTGGTGCGGCACGTCGTTTTGCAGCGCGACGAGGTCGTGGTCATGGACATGGAGGCCGGCATCGAGCACCTTGGCCGCGCCACGGCCAAGGCCGTTGACAAACTCATCGTGGTGGTCGAGCCCGGCCGCCGCAGCATCGATACGGCCGGTCACATCAAGCAGCTGGCGTCCGAAATCAAGCTGAACAACATCGCCGTGGTGGGCAACAAGATCCGCGGCCCTAAAGACGAAGCCTTTCTCAGGGAACATCTCGGCGGTTTCGAGTTTCTCGGCTTCCTGCCGTTCGACGATGCCCTGATCGAAGCCGACCTGCAGGGAAAATCGCCCTTCGATGTCGACTCGGCCGCTATCGCCGTTGTCAAAGAGATGATTTCCCGACTCTGATGTCCAGACGAGGCGAATACCCCCGACGCCGGCGTCGCCCGGCCCCGCACCAGCCGCATAAACCGCTCGAGGTGCCGCGGGTGCAGCGTCTGAAGGCCGGGGCCGATACCAAGCTCAAGAAGGTCTTTGCCGGCATCGGCGTACCGGGCCACAAACCCTTCACGCCCGACCCGTATCAACTCGAGGCCGTCGCCGCCGTCAAGCGCGCGGACTGCCTGGTCACGGCACCGACCGGCGCCGGGAAGACATGGATTGCGCTGCAGGCCATCACGCACCTGCGCAAGAAGGGTGGCAGCGCCTGGTACGCTTCCCCTCTCAAGGCCCTTTCCAACGCCAAATACGCCGAATTCTCAAGGATCTTCGGTGCCGACCAGGTCGGTATCCTGACCGGGGACCGCAAGGAAAACCCGGAAGCCCCCGTGATCGTCGGAACAACCGAGATTCTGCGTAACCATCTCTACGATGCCATGCATCTGGGCGAAAGCCTGAAAACCGACCTGGTGATCCTGGACGAGGCCCATTTCCTGGGCGATCCGGACCGCGGCGTGGTGTGGGAAGAAATTATGATCTATCTCCCGGCCCGCATCCCCCTGCTGCTGCTCTCGGCCACCATCGGCAATGCCGATCGGATCGCGGACTGGCTGGCCGGCATGCGCGGCCGAAAGTGCGCCGTCGTGGCCGAGACCCGGCGGCCGGTACCGCTCTATCCGCTCTTTTTTCATCCCTCGGGCACCCTGCTGCCCTTCGTGACCCCGGCCGACGCCGGCGGCAAGCCCAAGCTTTACCGAAGGGTGAAAGAGTTCTTGAACACCCGGCGTCAGCCGCGCATCGCGCCGCCGGGAAGGCTGCCGCCTTTCGGCGAAATGCTCGCCGTGCTGAAAAAATACGACCTGCTGCCGGTCATCTTTTTTCTAAAGTCGCGGGCCGACTGCGACAGGGCGATTGAACTTTGCCGGGAATACACTCCGCAAAACGGTGAGCGCCGGGACACACTCGGTCGCCGGGTCCAAGAGCTGGTGGCCGACAGCCCGCACGTCGCCCGCCACCGCCAGCGCTGGTATCTGGAGCACCCGGCGGTCGGGTCCCACCACAGCGGCCAACTGCCGGCCTGGAAACTGGTGCTGGAAACCCTGATGACCGAGGGGCTGCTCGATGCGATTTTTGCTACCAGCACGGTGGCGGCCGGCGTCAACTTTCCGGCCCGCACGGTGGTCTTCTTCAACTCCGATCGCTTCAACGGCCTGGATTTCGCACCGCTGACCCCTACCGAGTTCCACCAGATGACCGGCAGGGCCGGCCGGCGCGGCATGGACAAGATCGGCTTCTGCGTGGCGGTGCCGGGCAAATACATGGATGTCCGCCTGGCGGCCCGACTGCTCGAGGCCCCGCCCTCCGATGTAAACAGCCAGATTAGAATCAACTTTTCAATGGTGCTCAACCTGCTTTTGTCGCACGCACCGCAACAGGTGGAAGACCTTCTGCAGCGCTCGTTTGCCACCTATCTGCTCAAACACTCCGCTGCGGGGCGCTTCGCCCGCAAACCGCGACGAGGGGACACGAATTTGCTCTGGCAGGACTTCTTACGGCACCTGGCTTTTCTAAAAGATCACGCTTATGTCGACCCGGACGGGCGCTTGACCGAAGACGGCCGGTGGACCTCGCAACTGAGGGTCGACCAGCCGCTGCTGATTGCCGAAGGTTTCCGCAAAGACGCCCTGCCACGGCAAGACGCGGCCCTGATGGCGGCGCTCACGGCGTCGTTTGTGTTCGAAAGGGAATCCGATGACCGGTTCGAAAAATCGGCCCTGCCAAAGCCGCTTCTAACGGCCTTCCTCAAATTGCGCGCGGCCCTGACCCCTTTCGCCAGGGATATGATCGCCCGGGGCTTCCCGGTACGCCCGTTCTTTCTGCGGCCGGCTGTGGCGGTCCATGCCTGGGCCGCAGAAGAATCCTGGGAGCGAACCCTCGATTTGGCCGAAATGGAAGAAGGCATTTTCGCTTCACTCATCCTCAGAACGGCCGACAACCTGCGCCACATTCGCAACTTGCGCGCCATCTTTCCGGAAGCCGCCGAATCCGCCGACCGCGCCATCGACCTGATCATGCGCGACCCTGTGACGCTGCACTACTGATCAACGAAACAGTGGGAAATGTATCGGTAGGGCTAATCGAAGGATTAACGTGAAAATAAGATGGGCGCCGGAACCCGGATAACCGATTTCGAGTCGTGGCTGAGACTCACCGGTAGCGGTCGACAAAGTCAACCGTCTGGCGAAAGTCATCAGTGGGCATCGCCCAAACGAATTTACGCGCTACTGTTACCGCGAAACAATAATTTGGAGGCCGGAGGCATATTTAACATATGTGCCAGGGATGATGGTTTTAAAAGCCGAAAAACTGGTGGGAATCCACTTGAGACCGCATGACCTGCGTCGGCATTCAGCAACACATGCCTCCAGATCTGGTGTGCCCATCGAATAGTGAGCAAGGTTATCCTCCGGCACTCGAACCTTTCGATCACACAAAGATATTTGGGAACGATCAGCGACGTAGAGGCGATCAGGTGGATTGAGAATCTATATGGATAAAACGATAGGGGGGTGAATCCCTTTACGGGCGTCACCCCTGTAAGCAGCGATACCGTTTGACATTGTCAAGTAAGTTGATCAGTATCTGTATGTTTCAAGAGAGTGAAAATTTGTACAGCCGGGTAGACCGGAGGAATTTCACCTCCAGTCCCCCACAGATCTGTACGTGAACATGGGGGAACCTCTCGATTCATACGGCTCCTGCCAGCCATTCTCTTGAAATCTTACTAACGCCCCTGTCAAACGCAATGTAGAGTGGCCAACATTCAACCGCTCATCAACATAAGGAAAAACAGCAACGCATTTTGAGTTTGTTCAGCAGCAGCAGCGATATGACCCGTCGATCCAGAGATCGATACGGTAACCAATCATCAAAACATCTACTTTATCTCAAAAGTAATTTGATTTCGTAAAGTTAGCCGTTGCGCCGCAGTGGTCATTTGCGCGCCTCGCTATTACGCGAATGGGACTGTATTGCGGCGAGTCGTTTTCGGTGCCGGCGTTCAAGCTGACCGATGACTTCTTCTCTGGTCACATCTCGCCGGGGAAGAAAAT
>JBFYWB010000116.1:0-11682 GCA_041299015.1 Deltaproteobacteria bacterium | reverse complement strand
GAGTAAACCGACCAAGGATCAACGCGAAATCGCCCAAGTCGGCACCATATCTGCCAACAACGACGAGACCATCGGAAATATAATTGCCGAGGCCATGAACAAAGTCGGCAAGGAAGGCGTTATCACGGTAGAAGAAGCCAAAGGCATGGAAACGACCCTGGAGGTCGTTGAAGGCATGCAGTTCGACCGCGGCTACCTCTCCCCTTACTTCGTAACCGACCCTGAAAAGATGGTGGTTTCGCTAGACAACCCCTCTATTCTGATTCAAGAGAAGAAGATCAGCAACATGAAGGACCTGCTGCCGGTTCTTGAGCAGGTGGCAAAGATGGGTAAACCGCTTTTGATCATCGCCGAGGATGTCGAGGGTGAAGCCCTCGCGACCCTGGTCGTCAACAAACTCAGGGGCACCCTGCAGGTAGCGGCCGTAAAGGCGCCGGGTTTTGGTGACCGCCGCAAAGCCATGCTGGAGGACATCGCCGTCCTGACCGGCGGACAAGTGGCCTCCGAGGACCTGGGAATCAAGCTTGAAAACATGTCGGTCAACGATCTCGGCAGCGCCAAGCGGATCACCATCGACAAGGACAACACCACCATTGTCGACGGGGCCGGTTCGCGCTCCGCCCTGGAAGGCCGTGTCAAGCAGATTCGGGCCCAGATCGACGAAACAACGTCGGACTACGACCGCGAAAAGTTGCAGGAGCGTCTGGCCAAACTGATCGGCGGTGTTGCCGTCATCAACGTCGGTGCGGCGACCGAGACCGAAATGAAAGAGAAGAAAGCCCGCGTGGAGGATGCACTCAACGCAACCCGTGCCGCGGTTGAAGAGGGCATCGTTCCGGGTGGCGGCGTGGCGCTTGTACGGTGCCTGCCGGGTCTCGAAAAACTGCGCCTCAAGGGTGAGCAAAAGCTGGGGGTCAAAGTCGTCATGCGGGCCATAGAAGAGCCGCTGCGGCAGATTGCCAACAATGCCGGCCAAGAAGGATCGGTTGTTATCGACAAGGTCAAAAACGCGGAAAACGCCTTCGGCTACAACGCCGAAACCGATGAATACACAGACCTGATCGAGGCCGGTGTCATCGACCCGACCAAGGTTGTGCGCTTTGCCCTGCAGAATGCGGGCAGCGTGGCTTCGCTGATGCTGACCACCGAAGCCATGGTAGCCGAAAAACCGGAAGAAAAGCCTGAACCCATGGGTGGCGGCGGTGCACCCGGTATGGGCGGCATGGGCGGCATGGGCGGCATGGGCGGCATGATGTAGGCCAACCACCAAACCATCATCGCCTCAGCCGTATAAAAGCTGGACAAAACCCCCGTGCAAGACGCGCGGGGGTTTTTTGTGGCCTCTAGGATTTCTTGACTTTTTGACCTAAATCTTTTAAAATTATATATAAATTAAAGGGAGACCATCACCTGATTGATCCACAATTGGAGCCTTGAATGAAAATGAAATGGAAGCATGTTTTGGGAATGGGGCTGACGGCGGTTTTTCTGGCAGCCGGTATCACCGGTGCACCGATTTCCTGCCTGGCAGCCGCTGCGCGGTCCGCGAACACGCCTGGCATTGCCGGTGAAATCGTCGAGACGGAAAGCGGCATCTATTACACGGTAAAAAAGGGCGATACCCTCTGGGACCTTTCCCGAAAATTTGCCGATTCACCCTACCTGTGGCCCGACCTGTGGAGTGGAAATGACCAGATTGCCAACCCCCACCGTATTTATCCCGGCCAGCGGATCCGGCTTTATCGGCGCGCGGATGTCGCTAAAGTCAGCCAACCGGCGTCAACTTCAGGCGACTCTGCGCAACTGACGTCCGTGCCTGTTTCCGAATCGCCCAAACTCGGTCATTTCGCCTTTTCACGCATGGATCGGGTCGGTTTCATTCGCGATCCGGCGCTGGCCCCCAGCGGTCGAATTTTTAAGGTCCTCGGTATTCATAAAATGATCTCCAGCGATGATACGGTTTACATCAGCCGTGAGAACGACCAGGTTCTCAGTCCCGGTCAGCGCTACACCATCTACCGCACTCTCGGAGAGGTGCGCAACACCGTCACCGATCAGTACCTCGGCGTTCAACATTATATCCTGGGCATCGTCGAAATCACCGAGATCGAACCCGAATATGCCGTGGGTCGGGTGGTCAAGGCCTACGAACGAATTCAGCAAGACGACCTTCTAATGCCCTACATGCGCCAGCCGGAGAAAATCGCCAAGGTCAATCCGCCACCGGGCATTGCGGGCGAGGTCATCATGGCCGAAGAACACAACCAGCTTCTCGGTGACAACGTCATCGCCTTTATCGACCGAGGCGCAAACGACGGCGTCAAGCCGGGCCAGATTTTCGATATCTACTTTCAGGATGACGTCAAGATCAACCCGCCACCGGCCGGAAAAACGCGCCTGAAACCGGTCGTTTTCGGTCAACTGGTGGTGCTGCGCACGGAAGCCGGCACCGCAACGGTGTACATCACGCAGACCAAGCAGGCCATCCACCCGGGTGCAAAGTTTTCTTCACCTGAGCTGTAAAAAGTCTTTTCTGCTTCACAACGAAATCCCCCTTGAACGACCCTTCGCGGGATCGCTCAAGGGGGATCTCGTTAATACTGCTCCCAGGTCACCCTCAGGACTTCATCAAAGGTCGTCGTGCCTTCCATCAATTTTTTGATCGCGGATTCCCGCAAGGTGAACATGCCCTCTTCCCGGGCGCGGCTGCGCAGTTTTTCCACATCGGTATTAGCGGTGGTCAATTTCTTCAGGGCTTCGGTGTAAGGCAGGACCTCGAAGATTCCGGTTCGTCCCCGGTAACCGGTAGTGCGACACTTGATGCAGCCTTTTCCGCGGTAAAGCGTCACGCGGCCCTTTTTACCGGCATCCAATCCCAATGCAGCCAGCTCGGCGGCATCCATCTCAAAGGCTTCTTTGCAGTACGGGCAGATTTTGCGCACCAGGCGCTGCCCTAAAATCCCCACCAGGGTGGCCTGAATCAAAAAGGCGGGCACACCGAGATCGAGCAGGCGGGTGACGGCCGAGGGCGCATCGTTGGTGTGGAGGGTCGAGAGCACCAAGTGGCCGGTAAGGGCCGCTTGGACCGCATTGCGGGCGGTTTCCAGATCGCGCATTTCGCCGATCATGATGATGTCGGGGTCCTGGCGCAGGATGGTGCGCAGGATGTTGGCGAAGGTCACCCCGATACCCGGATGCACGCCGATCTGGTTGAAGTCCTCGTGGATCATTTCAATCGGGTCCTCAACAGTGACGACATTGTTTGCGGGCGTCGAGAGCCTCCGTAGGGTGGAGTAAAGCGTCGTCGACTTGCCGCTGCCGGTAGGCCCGCAGACCAGCACGATGCCGTGCGGCATCTGAATGAACTGTTTGTACCGCGTCAGATCGGTTGCGGTGAACCCGTTTTCGGAAAGGTCCTGAAAGAGGATATCCGGGTCCATCACGCGCATGACCACTTTTTCACCGAAGGCCACCGGCACGGTTGAAATCCGTATCTCCACCTCCACGCCCCCCTTGTCGGTCTTGATCCGGCCGTCCTGGGGGCGCCGTTTTTCGGCGATATCCAGCCTCGACAGGGTCTTGATGCGGCTGATGATGGCGTTGTGGACTTTCTTGGGCAGTTTGTAGACCGTGTGCAGGACGCCATCGATTCGCATCCTGACCAGCAGCGTCTCGCGTTTGGGCTCGAGGTGAATGTCGCTGGCGCGCTGTTCGAAAGCGTAGAGCAGGATGTGATTGACCGCATTGACGATGTGCTGGTCCGTGGGGGGCAGATCCTCATCCGATTTCAACCGGACATATTGTTCGAGGTTGCCCAGGTCGACGGAAGAACCCGTAAATAGGTCCTCGGCGGCGGCGATGGACCGTTTGAACCCGAAGAACTCGTTGATCAGCCGCTTGACATCCGAGCGCGGCGTGATGACCGCCTCGGCATTCAAATTGGTCACACGTCGGATATCGTCCAGCACCACCAGGTTCAGCGGCGCGGGAGTGGCCACGACAAGGGTGCCCTCTTTTTTATCGATCGGCAGCACCAGGTGGTTGGCGGCGAAGGTGTGGGGAATCGTGCTGGTGACCAGGTTCAGGTCCAGCTTGAGGGGGTCGATCTTTCTGTAGGTCAGGTCCCACTCCTGCGCCAGAGCCGAAAAAACAGCATCTTCATCCACCAGGCCGCCCTGGTCGCCTTCCCTGGGTGCCTTGAAGGCGACGATCACGTCGATGATGTCGAGCTGGTCATTGGCGTTGGCGCGACCTTTGGCACCGCAAGCCTTACCCGCTCTGAGTTCGAGCTTTTTTTTGACCGTGTCTTCCTTGGCCAGAATCTCCTCGGCTTTTTCTGAAGACAACAGCCCCTGTTTGACGAGAATCTTGCAGATATCCAGAGAACAAAAGTGGAAATTCTGATCGGTTTGCATGCTCAACCTTTATCTCAATGGCATTAACTAAGGGGTAAAACCTTCCCCTTTTGGAAAACGGGGGCTTAGGACTTCTTGTCAGCGCTTTTAAATCCCCCTAAATAGCCCGGCTTCAAAAGGGAACCCATGCTATGGGTCAATCGATTCAGCAAAACCGGTTTGCCCATCTTGAATGCCTTTTTCAACAATTGAGCCGGACCACCAAACCGTGCCGATTCGACACAGTCAAGGGTCCGGCTCGTTTGAATCACGTCATTGATTCTTAATTGATGATTTCACGCCAGGAGCGGATATTGATCGTCGGCTCGCCGGCGGCCTGCACTTCGTTGTTGTAGATTCCGGAACCCAGTGACTGCAGCCCGGTCGGTGTTCTGAAATACAGGTGCTCGTCTTCCACCAAGGGTGAGGTCAGGACATCGCCCACCACCCTGTTCAACAGGATGACGCCCTCCAATGTGACCGCATAAATCCGGCCTTCGTTGCCGTCGGGGCTCAGGTGCCCCTCGCAGGGGTCCTCGGTTTCGGCCGTGGATGTGCCGAAATAGATCTGACCGGCGGCCGCAAAGGCCGAGGCCCAGATCCGGTTGCCGGCCGGCAGTTCGATGAACCAGTCGAGCTTGTTTTTATCCGGATCGCAGGCACCCTTCTCGTTTGTGTCCACATAGGCAAAAAAGTGGTAGTGTGTGTCGGCGGTGTTGATATTCTCGTCGTAGTACGGGTTGTCGCCTGTTCCAAATAAGACCATGATCTTGTAAGCGATGTCGCCGCCGGAGGTGATCTGGTTGTCCACTACGATGGCCGGCGAGGCGTAAATCGGATGCAGGCGCCGGTCGCTTGGTATCGTATTGCCGTCCTTGTCCGTGAAATCGGTGTTGAGCACGCAATGGCTGATGTCCCAAGGCGCCGGATTTTTGGGATTGTCGGGAATGTTGACCTTGTACATCAAGCCTTTGTCCGTTGCCACGTAAAGACGGTCGATATACCCGTTTTCGTCCGAATCGACGATGGCCGGCTGACCGCTGGGCACGCCGCCCCTGCCGTAATCAATTTCGGCGCCTTCGATGGTGCCGCTGCCGTCAAGATCCACCGCGGCGTCCAGCACCACCCGGCGCAGCACGCTGCCGTCGCCGATATCGATCATGTAGATCGAGGGGAACAGGTTCGCATTTTCCACTTTGCCGGTGACAAAGAAAGCCACCCACTTGACGGCGTCGGTTCCGTTCGGATCCCTGATCCGGCCGATCTGGGCCACCGCGGGCGAGGAGCGGCTGCGGAAGAGCTCCGGTGCGGCAAACTCCCACATAAACGTCGGGTTTTGCGGATCGGTCACGTCCAGACAGAAAACCGTGTCGCCGCCGTTCCCCTCGGCCGAAAGCAGCACGGTGCGCCAGGTGTCCGCTGTGCCGTCTTTGGGAGAGTAGTCGATGTAGACATCGGCCAGTGCCGGCGACGCATCGACAAACGCCTGATCATCGGCCTTCAAGAGGTTGTTCTTCAACCGCGGCAGGAGGTTGGCCGGAATAAAGGCCCACAATTCCTCGCCCGTGCCATAGTTGGGACAATTGCCGGCGTAGCTGGCGCAGTAGTCCGGTGCGGGACTCGGCTTTTCCTCCCATTTGAAATAGCCCCTGTTTTCCTCTACCCCCGCAGTCTCCGGGTTGTCGCCATAGCGGTATTTCCCGGCATCGAAGGCATGCAACATGCCGTCGCGTGAACCGACGAACAGAACCGAATCCCGCTCTTCCATAGCGTCCTTGAATTCCTTGTATTTATTGCGTTCCACCTTGGTCACTTGGCTGCCGAAGTACCACAGGGGATAACCGGGCGGTACCAGCAGGGCCGGTGTGGAATGATCGATGGGCCCCAGCTTCCAGGCCTTCTGAGTACTGGTGTTGGGCTGCTTATAACCCCTGATCCACTGAACCAGCCAGTCGGCATCCGACTCGCCGAAGCTGTTGTCGCCGTTGAAATCGTGAATATAACGGGTGTTGATGATTTGATTCTTCAACGCCAGGATGTCGGTCGTGATATTGGCATTGTTGAACTCTTTCAGCAGGCTGGAAGCCGTGTAGTGCGAGTAGCCGGCCATAATTTTGATGTTGTTATTCGGCGGATCGGTAAAGGTGACCGTCCATTCGCCGGTGAAGCGGTTGATGGTGCCCTTACCGGTTTTGCTCCCTTTCAGATCGTCCGTAAACTGATCGGTAAAGGATTCGTCATCATCGCTGTCATGAATCCGCACCGTCGTCGCCACGACCGGGTGATGGGGGAACCGTCCGCTGAAGGTTTTGGTCACCCCGTCGCCGATGATCTCGTTGCCGAGTTCGTCGGTGAGAATCGCATCCGGTTCCGCCGTTACGGTAACATCCGGGAAATAGATCGTCCGGCTATCGGGGCTTCTGTCTTTCAATACCTCGCCTGCATCCCAGATAAGCGTCTCGTCGACATCGGCCGTGGCCGTGTTGTCGACCAGAGTTTGATTCGGGTTCTCGGGCGTGTAGAGCAGACTGGCAGTCAAATGGCCCCGGTTGATCCGCTCGTCTGCCGGAAAAGCCGGCGACGGTGTTTCATACGTACCGGCGTAGATCACATTGGTCTGGACCACCGGTGACGACCGCGCAAAGAAGCCATGACTGGCCGTGTCGGCGGCCAACTTGACGTCGACGATTTCCGGTGCGCAGTCTTCGTCTTCGCTCACCAGCTCGGCCTTCCAGAGCAGCTGGTTGCCGGTCCGGCCGAGGCCGGCCAGATCGATCCGGCGGGAGCGATAGGTGTATTCGGGCGTACCGGGCGTCCAGGCCGCCGGATCGATTTGATCACCGATGTCCTTGGAAATATCGGAGACGTTGATCTTGTCCCAGGCCGTGATTTCAATCCACGAACCCGCCGACCCGCCTTCGGCCGACACGTAGTAGGTCGCGTGCGTCTTGCCGGCACACTCGCCCCCACTCGGCAGGTAATCCCACACGTCGAAGGTCACCGCGGTGAAATAGGCGTTGGCTTCGTTGGGGACGATCGCATTCGCCAGTTCCAACTGGGCCATGCCGCCGGTCTTGCGCTCGACCAAAAAGACCACGTCGTTGTAGTCATAATCGTTTGACTTGGAGGGATTATCCATGGTGGTGTCGTCGAATCCGATGACCCACGCAAATGGCGTTTCGTCCGGCGCGCCGACGATGGCATGCGTGGAGGGGGTCCCGTTGAGCTCATCGATGCACTTGGTATTGAAGCCCACGGGGTCTCCGGCCACCGGCGCCCTGAAGTTAAACCCGAAGTCGGTGTTCAGCCGGGTCCTGGCGACGGAATTCAGCCAGCCTTGCGTACGAACACCGGGGCCGCAGGCCGGAACATAGCCGTAGCAGGTGGTGTCGCCTTCCGAGGCACCAATGTCTTGGTAAAGCCTGACCAGCCGGCTGACCCCGGTTGTCGTCCCGGCGCAGCGGGCGTGGGCGTCGTGATCGTTCCACTCGCGTTTGGTGTAAAAGATATCGCCACACCAACCACCACAGCCGTTGTCGGTCGAATCGAGGTAAAAAACAAGCTCGGTGCCACCCTCGATGGTCCCTAAAAACACCTTGTTGTCCTGGCGGTCGACTATCCCGTCCCCGTTTCGGTCCCCCACGCCGTCGAGGACGCCGTTGTTGTCGTTGTCATTGATATTCGCATAGATCTGGTGCTTGGTCCCGCCCTTGCCCTCGCTGGCGAACTTGTAGCCGAAGTCTGACTGTTGAAAACCGGCGCCCTCGTACAGGAACGTGACGTACACGTCCTGGGTGAACGGAATCACGATGTTGTTCGGATCGATGGCCTGGTTGCCGGTATTAAGCACCATGTGGCCAGTCACCGTGTCGACGTCGATGTTGACCCGATTAAAATCCGTCGCCTGGAAGCCGCCCGAATAGCCGGCCGTCACATCGGTGGAGCACCCGCTGATGTCCGGCACGGTGTCATAGGTGACGGTCATATCCTGCTGGACGTTGGTGACCTGGATCGCCAAATCGTCGGATGTGTAATCGCCGTGCCAGCCTCTGAACTGGTTCTGGTCATCGGGCTTGGCGGTCACCCATTTCGAGCTGCCGCCCCATTCAACGATTTCGGTATATTTGTCTTCATAGTATTGAGGCGGTGCGCCCGCCACTTCGATGCCGCCGAAGGTGCCGCTGATGAATGTGACGGTAAATTTGTCGATCTCGAAATTGGCGGTGAACACCAAGTCCTGGTTGACGCCAATTGCCTGTAGACCGGCAACCGTGCTGACGATGTCGCCGGCGGTGTTGGACCAGTTCAGGAAATGATAATGTTCGTTCGCCACGGCGGAAACGACGGTTGAATTTGTGCCCCACTTGACCTGCTGGGTAATGCTGTTGGTCGGCGTGCCGCTGACATCCTGGACCAGCCCATGGGCGCCGGCGTTGAAGGTCACGCTGAATTTCTTCAGCTCGAAGGTGGCGGTGACCGTCTGGTCGCCGTTCATGGTCACCACGCCGCCGACCACGTTGGGGCTCCAACCGGAAAATGCCGAATTTGGATTCGGGGTGGCGGAGACCGCTATGGTATCGCCCCAGAGGTAGGAATACGTCCCAATGTCCGGTGAAACGGTCCCAAAGGCGCCCCCGTCCAGGATAACAACCTGCATGGTCAGGGTGACTGGTATTTTCTCAAAAGTCGCGGTGACCGATTTGTCGCCGTCGATCAAGATTGACGTTGGATTCGAGTTCCCGGTGACATCTCCGCCCCAGTTGCCGAAGAGCTCTCCGGTGCCGGGCATGGCCGTCAGAATCACCGTATCCCCGTAATGATAGGTCGGTTTATCCGGGCTCTTGGTCACCGCCGTGCCGCCGCCGGCAAAGGGTTCATCGATGGTGATGTTCAGATTGTACTCGATATAGGCGAAATTCGCGGTAACGGTGTGGTTGCCGCTGATCGTCAGGGCCTCCGGGTTGGAGCTGCCGGTGAGGGCCCCGCTCCAGTTGGCAAAAATCTCACCGGTTCCGGCCGTGGCCGTGATGGTCACGACGTCCCCGTAGTGGTAAGTCGCCTGTGAGGGGTTGACCGATACAGAACCTGTGCCCATGCCGCCGGTGCGATTAACGGTCAACGTATATTCGATTTGGGCAAAGTTGGCTGTCACGCTCGTGTCTGCCATCAACGGGTTGACGAGCGTCGTACTGGTGCTGTTGGCATCCACAAGGTTGGAAACGTCGCCAGTCCAGTTCACGAACTGCCAGCCCGGTGCCGGGGTGGCTGTGATCGCCAGACCATCGTCGTAGACATAATTCGTGCCGCTGGCCGGCAAGAGCGTGTCCACTCCGGCTCCTCCGGCAATGGTCAGCGTATAGGTCGTCTTGGCAAATGTGGCGGTGATGTCCGTGTCAGCGTAAATCGGATTGATGATCCGCGTGGTGGCCAACGTAGCGTTCTCTAAATTGCCCGCACCGGGTCCGCTCCAACCCGTAAACTCGTAGCCCGGCAGCGCCGTGGCGCTCACCTGCAGATTGTCGTCGAACACATAATTCGTGCCGCTGGCCGGCAAGAGCGTGTCCACTCCGGCTCCTCCGGCAATGGTCAGCGTATATGGCTCTTTGACAAAGGTCGCTGTAACCATCGCCGGACCTATCATACTATATGGTGGTGTAGATGGATTCGCTATCCCACTAATATTTCCACTCCAAGAATCGAATTGCCAGCCAGAACCCGGAAATGCCTCAACTTTTATGTTTGTACCTATAGGATTAACACTGACAGGGCAATCAACTGAACAGATACCATAGGGGGTCCCTGAAACAAATTCTGTCACCTCGACAGCATTAACTCCAGCCCCTCCATCATTAAAAGTAATGATTAAATCTACCGCCCAGGTATTCTGGGCAAGTGCAATGATACCAAGGGAAAATGTGAGGAAGGCGATGGTCAAGAGTCTTCCCCACGCGCTTCCTGTGGCCATCGATTTATGAGATTTATGTTGAATATGAGGATTCATATCGTTTCCTTCCTTCCCCTTTTCTTTTCGTATCAAAACCGTATGCACAGATACAAAAATATGATTATGTCTATAGCTGCCGGTCAAAGGACGTGATCGGGTTCAGGTCGTTGGCGTTGTAGTTTTTGCCGGCGCCGGCGCCGGCCTGGGCCGTGTAGCCGGTGACGCTCTCTCCGGTCGTATCGCCCTGCAGAAGGATCTGCACGTTCGAGCCGCCGCCTTTCGGCCCCCAGGAATCTGCTTGGAGCCAGATCAGGGCGTCCCGGTCGTCATCGAAAGAACCTCCCAGCGCCGAATCGTCATTGTTCCACAGCGTGACCCGGTAGTGAAGCCCGTCGAGAACTTCATCGACGATCCACTCATTGCCGTTATCGTAGCCCCAGTCGGCGATGCCCCCCAGAGCGAAATTCCAGGTCGCCAGCGAACCGGTCCGCACCAGCGGCGCATTGGCGTTGACGAAAGGCTGCTCCAGCTGTTTGATCGCACGGGCGATTCCGGCTTCGGCTGTAAAGAAGTATTTCTGGTGCAGTAGCTCGTTGCCAGAAATTTGTACCTCTATGTTGCTGGTCCGCATAGCCGTGAAGGCGACAATCGTTAAAAGGACCAGGACCATGATGGCCATCATTAAAACGGACCCCTGCTCGTTTTTGAGTATCGCTGTCGTTGTTTTCATAGCGCTTTCCTGTCTACTCCGCGATGATGGTGCTGATATTGATCCTGCGCCCATTGACACGATTTGCCGGCGTCACCGTCACATTAATGGTTTTGGCATTGTTAACCGGCGTATTGTCTGCCACGATCCAGCGCACGTCGTATGGTCCGATCGACCCTGCCGGCAGTTGGTGCGGGCTGACCGCCGGATCCAATTCCGGAGCATCGAACGGCAACGACTTGAGATTTTCGATCACCTGGGCGCCCAGGGCGGTTGCTTCCGTTTGCATTTGGGCCGAGGCATTACCGCCGATGTAGCTAACCTGAAGTCCCGCCAGCGACAAGATGCCGATTGCAAAAATAGCCATGGCGATAAGAACCTCTATCAATGTGAAACCCTCTTGTTTGTTTTTACCGTTGGTCCTTGCTAAGTCGCGTCGCTTGATCGTCATTTCTTCCACCATAAAGCATTTTGAAAATCGATAAGACCACTCGTTTTTACTGCCTCAACCCCAGGTTTCGACAGTTCACTGTGGTCGTCAGCAAAACACGTTCAAAATTATCCGCCGCGGTTATCATCTTATCACCCACCACATAGGTTTCAGCATGTTGATGATCGCGTAAAGGAGCGCGGGT
>JBFYWB010000112.1:0-6098 GCA_041299015.1 Deltaproteobacteria bacterium | reverse complement strand
CATTCAGCGCCTGACCGAAAAGCGGGAGCTCGAATGGCAAGAAGTGCAGCGTTATGTTGACACGAAAGAATGCCTGATGGCATATCTCGGGCGGGCTCTGGACGACCCGCACGCTTCGAAATGCGGCAAATGTGCCAACTGTCGGGAAAAATCGGTCGTTCCGATCGGCCTTGACTCGGGCCTTATTCAGCGGGCGCTCCTGTTCCTGAAACAATCCGATCTGCGCGTGGAGCCCAGAAGCCGGATACCAAAGGGAGCCTTTATTGCCTATGACCTTGGCGGCAACATACCGCCAAAATTGCGCGCCGAAGTGGGTCGCGTCTTATCTCGCTGGGGCGATGCAGGATGGGGGCGGCTTGTCGCCGACGACAAGCACACCGGGTGCTTTCGTGGCGAGCTTGTGGACGCTGCGGCCGAAATGGTTCTTCATCGTTGGCGCCCGGAACCGTTTCCGGAATGGGTAACCTGCGTGCCGTCACTGAGGCATCCCGAACTGGTGCCGGATTTCGCTAAACGGTTGGCGGCTATACTGGGCCTGCCTTTCAAGGATGTCGTGTCGAAGATTAAGGATAACGAGCCTCAGAAGCTTCAAAATAACAGTTCGCATCAGTGCCGCAACCTCGACGGAGCGTTTGCGATTAAAAAGGGAGTAGCCGGAACACCTGTGCTGCTCGTCGACGACCTGGTGGACTCTCGTTGGACCGTGACGGTGATCGCTGCCTTGCTTCGGCAAGCCGGAAGCGGACCGGTGTTTCCGGTGGCTTTGGCGACAACATTCACAAACGGTTGAACATGCTGACTCCTACAACTCAGGCGGTTTTGCTGCTGACCGCTCACTTCTCGAAACCCGCGCCGGGTGACCCCAAACCCTTGACGCCCACAGAGTGGGGCCGGTTCGCCGTGTGGCTGAAAGGGCAAGGGATGACACCCGAGGCGCTGATTGAGGAGCACCCTGAAAGGCTGTTGGGCGGTTGGCAGGATGACAAGATCACCCCGGAGCGGGTTTGCGCACTGCTGTCGCGTTCGTCCGCCATGGCTCTGGCATTGGAGAAGTGGCAGCGGGCCGGCCTTTGGGTCATCACCCGCTCGGAACCGGAATACCCAGTCCGATTGAAAAGGTTTCTCAGGAACAGCTCTCCTCCCTTGTTTTTCGGCTGTGGCAACCGGCAACTTTTGAACAGAGGCGGACTGGCCGTAGTCGGCTCCCGTAATGCCACCGAAGTCGACCTTGACTTCGCCCGCATGATCGGGGGCGAAAGCGCGGCTGCCGGCTGCACGATCGTGTCGGGCGGTGCGCGCGGGATCGACACAAGTGCCATGCAGGGGGCTCTTGAAAAGGATGGGACCGTCATCGGCGTGCTGGCGGACCGACTTCTCAAAGCGGCGGCTTCATCCCGGTATCGGCAAGCACTGATGGCCCAGAACCTCGTGCTGTTATCGCCCTTCAACCCGGAGGCCGGCTTCGATGTCGGCAATGCCATGGCAAGAAACAAGTATGTCTATTGCATGGCGGATGCAGCTCTTGTCGTCCATTCGGACACCAAAGGGGGAACCTGGAGCGGTGCGCTTGAAAACTTGAAGAACGCGTGGGTTCCACTGTGGGTGCAACCGAACAATGACAAGGGATCGGGCAACGCGCAGCTCGCAGCAAAGGGCGCTCGCTGGCTTCCGGCAACAGAAGGAAAATTGGATATCCGGCAACTCTTCGAGAGACCCCTTAAGCCGGAAGGCCTACCGACGCTGTTCGACCATCCTGTGATACCCGACGAAGCCGCCGTGGGCGAAGATCAAGAGGTGTTTGAGTTGGAAATTCAGGCGGAAGCAGGAAGTCCGGGCGATGAAGACGCGGTGAATACGGCAGAAAGCGAGGATTGGAGAGCCTGCAACGAAATGACCTTATATGAGTTTTTCCTGTGCCGCATGCAAGCCCTGACCGAGAAAGAAGCCAAAACCGCGGACCAGTTGCGCAAGGAATTGGATGTTTCCAAAAACCAGCTGAACGTATGGCTCAAGCGGGCAACGGAAGAGGGGCAGCTTAACAAGAAGAAAGGTCCGGTGCGGTATGCGTGGATTCCCTCCAAGCCTAAACCAAAACAGACGACCATTTTCTGAAAATTCCGTTTAACCTCTTAGGGGAAGCATGCTTAAATCTAGTTTTATGAGATTATCACGGGCTGCGGGTGTGCGTCCCGCACATGGGATTCGACGAAACCGGCGCATACTGGAAGCTGATTGAAAAATACGACACCCTCTGGTTGGACACGACCATGGTGCTGACCGATTATTTCCCGCTTCCGGAAGTCGTCGACCTCAAGAAATACCGTCTGGAGCGGGTCATGTACGGATCGGATTTTCAAAATATTCCATTTGAATGGGACCGCGAGCTTAAGTGTTTGCTTGAAGCCGGCCTGTCCGATTCAGATCTCGAATGGATATTGAACAAGAGCGCGTCCGTTTTTTTCAATTTGAATAGTTAATCTCCTGGATTCCGGCTAAAAGCATGCCGGAATGACGACGTAAAGACAATTATGAGACCCTTAATAAGCAGGATGATTGCCGGCCCGGTGTCGGCAGGCTATCCTGATCATCTGCGGTGACAACGGGTATCCGCATGATTACGAGTTTGCACATGAAGCCGAGGTTTTGTTTCATCCTCATTGCCGCCCTGTGCGGGATAACCCTATCGCCGGCTATAGATGCAGCTGATTTCCTCTTTGTCTGGGACCCCAGTCCGGACCCGTCCGTAACCGCATACGGGATCTACCAGCGCAGCGGGGATTCGTCCTATCAAAAGATTGACGAGGTCCGCGTGCAGGACCTCGACGACCCGGCCCATCCCAGCTACCAGGTGACCGGTTTGGGCGACGGCGGCACCTTCTGGTTTGCGGCGACCGCGATTTCCGTCTCGGACAGCGAAAGCGATTTCGCCAACCAGACCTGCATCACGGTGAACGGCCAGGTCGTCGAATGCACCGAAAACGACGAGAACAGCGCCGCCATCCTTGTCAGCTGCTTTATCCGCGCCGCCGACGGAAGGATTTCTCAGAAGGCAGCGGGTCGGTGAGCGGGGGCTGAATCGAATGCCAATGATTTTATTCTTCAAAGGCCTTGAGAAGGCGTCTATCTAAGGAGACCAGTTCCGCCCCCGTTTGGCGCGCCAGCCAAAGGTAGGATGCATCATAGGTCGTCAGTTTTGCTCCTCTCGCGAGGTCGATGACTTCCAGGTGATCCACCGAGAGGACTTGAATGCCCAGTCGGCCGGCCATTTGAAAAACTTCGCGAATCTGCCTGGCCCAATCGGGATGCTTGACGCATTTTTTGAATGCGATGCTGGCCAGTTCGAACCACAACAGCTGCGGCGCTATGAGCGTTGACCTGGAGAGTCGATTCGCAACCGCTTCCGCCGAAGGTTCTCCAAAGATCAAGGCCCCCAGCGCCGATGCGTCCACCACTTTAACGGCCATTGCGGTCCTCCCGGACCATCGAGCGGGATTCGGCCGGCGTGCGCAGCCCAATGGAACGTACTCCCGCTAGGAAGTCGGTCGGGCTCAGGGGGCTTCTTCTTCCGGCGGCCTCCTCGATGATGGCCATCAGCTCGCCCTGCAGCGACCGGTGATTTCGGGCCGCTTTTGCGCGCAGCTCTGCGGCGATTTCGTCCGGGACATTTTTGATCGACAGGGTTACCGGCATGTCACACCTCCGTCCGCTGATTTGGAGCCAATATAGACCTATATTGGAACCATGTCAAGCAGCGGCGGTATGACGGCGGCCCGACACGGCTTTTCAGTCCTGAATGGATGTTGTCCGCGCAGACTGAGACGCAGTATGGATTCTTGGATATTCCAAACCGGTGTTCGGAGCGGTTCTTTGTCCGAGATGGCCCACATCGACGGTTCGTTGCTGGAAGGCGGCGGGCAGATTCTGCGCACCGCCCTGGCGCTATCCGTGCTGACCGGGCGGCCGTTCCGGGCGGAGCGGATCAGACGGAACCGTCCGGCCCCCGGCATCAAGCCGCAGCATCTGAGCGCCATCAAGGCGCTGGGCCGCATGAGCGGCGCCCGGGTCAGGGGCGCGGCCGTCGGCGCCGGAGAGGTCGAGTTCGTGCCGGGATCGCTGAGGCCGGGGGCGTATTTCTTCGATATCGGTACGGCCGGATCCGTCACGCTCATGATGCAGGCGCTGCTGCTGCCCTGCGTGTTCGCCGGGGGCGAAACGATCTTGCGGATCGCCGGCGGCACGGATACGCGCTGGAGCATCCCGGTGGATTATTTCACACACCTGATCCTGCCGGTCTTTCGGCGGTTTTGCGGGATCGAGGTGCTGGGTATGCAGCGCGGATTTTACCCCAAAGGGCAGGGGATATTGAAGGTGGGGGTCCGGCCGGACGTTCCTGTCTCCGCTTCCAAGGATATCGACTCCTGGCGGCGGGCGATCCGCCGGATGAGTGGCGGGTTGGACGTGAGCGCACGCTGCCAGCCGGTAGCGATAAAGGGTATTTCAGCCGCCTCCGAATTCCTGGCAAGGGCCCGTGTGGCCGAACGTCAGGCTGAATCGGCCGGGGCCGTGCTGGGATCCAGCCTGCCGGTGGATATCCGCGCCGAGTACTGCCGGAGCGCATCGCCGGGGACGGTGATCACGCTGTGGACGGTGGACGCGGAGGGGCGGTCGCTGGTCGGTGCGGATGCATTGGGTGAGAAAGGCAAACCCGCCGAGGAGGTCGGCCGTGACGCCGCCCGCAACCTGATGGAAACCCTGCGCACCGAGGCAGCCGTGGACGTGCATTTAGCGGACAACCTCATTCCGCTGCTGGCGATCACCGGCGGAACCATCAAGACCGCCCGCATCACCGACCACATCCGCGCCAACGTCTATGTGTGTGAGCGATTTCTGGATGTGCGGTTCAGGATAGATGAGGCCGCCGCGATGCTGACTGGCGAATGACTGGGCTGAACAGCTACCATAAGATCATCGTGCTATCCCTGGCGTTCAGCTGCTTGGCTGCGGTGGGCATCCGGGGCGGCATAGCGCCTGCCGGGAGAAAACCGGCGGCTGAGATGACGGTCATGATCGACATTCACGCAACCGAAGCCAGGCTGAGAGACCACCTCAAGGCGCTCACGGTCGATATAGGCGAGCGCAGCGTCCTGGCTCCTGAAAACCTGAAAAAGGCGGCGGGCTATATCCGAGACTTCTATCGGGAGATAGGGCTCTCGGCGCGCCTTGAGCCCTATGACTACCAGGGATTAGGGGTCGTCAACGTCGTCGCGGAAATACAGTCGAATCCGAACCCCGGCCGGCGGATCCTGATCGGCGCCCATTATGACTCGGTCGCGGGAACCGTGGGTGCGGACGACAATGCCAGCGCTGTGGCGGTCCAGCTCGAAACCGCCCGGCAGGTGATGATGCTGAATGGAAGCCAGGCGCTTAATTCTAACGTTGTAATGGTCTCCTTTGCGCTGGAAGAGCCGCCGGCCTATGGCACGCCTTACATGGGCAGCCGGATTTATGCGGAGCAGTCCCGCCGCCGGAACGAGCCGATCGACGCCATGCTGTGCCTCGAGATGGTCGGCTTCACCTGCCGTGAGCCGGGATGCCAGTCCTATCCGTTTCCACTGATGTTCTTCGGCTATCCCAAAGAGGGAAACTTCATCGGCATCGTCGGCAACTTCGATTCGCGCGGCCTGACCCGCAGCGTTCACGGCAGCTTCAGCAAGAACCCGAACCTGCCCGCCATCCGGCTGACCGTGCCCTTCAACGGCTGGGTGATGCCGGCCGTGCGTTTGAGCGATCACGCCTCTTTTTGGGATGAGGGCTTCAAGGCCGTGATGATCACCGACTCGGCTTTTTTCCGCAACCCTCACTATCACCTGCCGTCGGATCGACCGGAGACCCTCGATTACCGGTTTATGGCCGAGCTCGTGCAAAGCCTGGTCACGTTTCTGGCCCAGCTTGACTGACTGCGTCAGCCGGCTTGACTTTTGGAAGCTGATTCAACTGGCATGAAGTACGTCATCATCGGAAACGGCGTAGCAGGAATCCACGCGGCCGAAACCCTCCGCCAGTTTGATCCTCCCGGCGAAATCACCATGATATCCGAC
>JBFYWB010000099.1:0-5512 GCA_041299015.1 Deltaproteobacteria bacterium | reverse complement strand
CGCCGGCTGCTCTGGCCGCCGGCGACACCTCGTCACACTGGATCGTAAAATCCCTGTGGGAGCATGCATCTATCGGCCTGGATGAAAAAGCGGTCGTCCTCTGCGAGCGCGACGACCGGATGGCGGAGGCCTTGCAGGCCCGCGCACCGGGCCTGGGCGGCGCCTGCTTTGCCGAACGCTTCGTGGAGGGCCGCGAATTCAATCTATCTCTTTTAGCCGGCGCCCGCGGCCCCGAGGTGCTCCGTCCCGCAGAGATCCTTTTCGAGGGCTACCCGCCGGATGCGCTGCGCATCGTGGGGTACCGCGCCAAGTGGGACAGCGACTCGTATGAATACCACCATACCCCGCGACGCTTCGACTTTCCGCCCGAGGATGCCGGGCTGCTGAACCGGTTGCGGACGATGGCCCTGCGGTGCTGGCAGGGCTTCGGCTTGAACGGCTATGCCCGAGTGGACTTCCGCGTGGATGCCGAGGGCCGGCCCTGGATTTTGGAGGTCAACGCCAATCCCTGCCTGTCGGCCGATGCCGGCTTTGCCGCCGCGCTGGAAGCGTCCGGAGTCAGTTACCCGGAAGCCATCACGCGCATCCTCGCCGACCCGTACCGTTCGCGTTCAGCCGGTGCTTCCACGCGAACGGGGATCCCCAACAGGACTTCGCTCCCGCCGTCCTCCGGCAGCACGATCCAGCCGAGCTTGCGCCTCGCCGCTTCGACCGAAGATCCGGCAGCGGTCAAGCGCCTGGCGGAGGCCACCGGCTACTTCAGTGCGGTGGAGGCCGCGGTTGCCGAAGAGCTCGTCAACGAGAGACTGTCCAAGGGGCCTGAAAGCGGCTACCATTTCGTTTTTGCCGAGCTGGACGGAAAGCTGGCGGGATATGTCTGTTACGGACCGGTTCCGCTGACGGCGTCCAGCTATGACCTATACTGGATCGTGGTGTCTCCGGAGTTTCAGGGTAAAGGGCTCGGCAGAATCATGTTGCAGGAATCGGAACGCTTGGCCCGCCAGGCCGGCGGCACCCGTCTCTACGCCGACACGTCCGGACGCACTCAATACGGGAGCACCCGGGCCTTTTATGAACGGGTGGGATTTCGGCGGGAGGCTCTGCTGGAAGACTTCTATGCCCCCGGCGACGATAAAGTGATTTATTCCAAGTCCCTTTAAAAAAGGGGGTTCCATCAGGTTTATCACTTGAAAGACGTTATGCCGCAAAACCGGCCGGCATGGTGCGAAGATCGATTCAGGCGGGAACCGGTTTTCTACCAGTGCGGCTGGTTTCCGACGCCCTTCCCCATCACCTCCAACGTCTCGGTCACGACCAAAAATGCCTGGGGGTCATGTTGGCGGACCATCTCCTTGAAACGGGACAGCTCCTGGAACGTGATAACCGAGTAGATGATGCGCAACGGGTGTCCGGTGTAGCCCCCTTCGCCGTTGACGATGGTGACCCCGCGCTGCATGGTCTCCATAATCTCGCGCGCGATGGCCTGCCACGCCGGAGAGACCACCATGACCGCCTTGCGCTGGTTGAGCCCGGTAACCACCAAGTTGACGAGCTGGGTCGTGACGAAAAGATAGATCAGCGTATAAAGAACAATGTCCAGGCTGAAGCGGAAGAGCGAGGCCACCAGCAGGGCGCAGTTGAAAGCCATGACCGTGGTGCCGATTCGGATCGAAAAGCGCTTAAGCAAGATGACGGAGAGAATATCCAGGCCCCCGCCGGAGCCCAGGGATTTCAAGATAACGCCGCTGCCGATGCCTGAGATGATACCGGCGGTCAGGGCTTTGAGAAGCGGGTCCTGAATCGGGAACACCGGCACGTGAATGAGCAGCGCCGCCGAAAAGATCATCATCCCGGCCAGGCTGTAGAAGAAAAATCGGCGCCCCACAAACACCCATCCGACCACGAAGAGCGGGATGTTGAGCAGGAAGTTGTTGACTCCGACCGGCAGAAACGGAAAAATATAATAAATAAAAATGCTTAAACCGCTGATCCCGCCGGCCAGGAACTGGTTGGGGATGAGGATGCCGTTTATGGCCACGGCGCATAGCACGCTTCCGGCAACAATCAGAAAAAGGTTCCAGGTGATTTTGATCAGTCGATGCTGCATTTCCAACCTTATCTTGATCTTTGAGTTTGGATTATTCTGGGCAACGCATGCTTTGCGGCAGACCCGGGAATCGATCGACGTGGAATGGATTAATCGAAAACAAAAGGGTTGGGCAGGCGGGGCTACGGATCGCCGCCGAGACCGCTAAACCGGGAAATGGTAGCGGACGCCGATCCCAAATCGCGCCGCCGCGTCGCCGCTGAGCTCCCGACACCATTTGACCTCGCCGAGAGCGGTCGTCCGCAGGGTGGTGCCGGTGTCGCAGGCCCCCGACTCGGCGGAGCTGAAACCCCGAACCCGAATCAGGACGGTGACTCCCGGCGTCAGCGGCTGGTTGGATATGAAATAACCGCCTCCCCTGCTGAAGTTCAGCAGCCGGGCGCTGAAGCAGTCCCCCTTGTTGAAGTAAGTCCAATCGATGACGGCATCGCAGTCCTGGCGGTCCTCACATCTTTTTTCGGGATTCGATTCCATGTCTGCTCCATTTCGCGATCGGATGAAATGGCCGTTCATCGAACCGTATAGTATTATTTTAGGCAACTCCGCCTGTTATGTCAAACATTCGGGCTCGGGCAGAGCGCATCCAGACCCGCCATCCATCGGGATCAATCGGTGACCGTTTTCAGAAAAGTCTTGAAAAAATGGATGCGTTCGGGAATAAAGGAAAGCCCGTTTTGAACGGTTGACGGGTTTGGTTGTTTTTGATAACCCTGCGATAGGATCTTTTCCCGGGATGGTAGAATGAAAGACAAGGATCTTAAATACTTTAAAGACCTGCTCAGCCGGTGGCTGGAGGAACTCCTCGCCCATGCGGATTCCACGGTGAACGGATTAAGGGAAAGCGACGACAGCCTCCCGGATCCGTTGGATCGCGCCGTTTTCGACTCCGAACGCAACTTCACCCTGCGCATTCGCGACCGCGAAAGCATGCTCATAAAGAAGATCCGCAAATCATTGCAGGACATCGAAGAGGGCGTTTACGGAACCTGCGAATCATGCGGGGAGGATATCGCGGTCGAGCGGCTCAAGGCTCGTCCGGTGACGCGTCACTGCATCCGCTGCAAAACCCAAATCGAAGCCCGCGAAAAACTGACCGGAACATGACCGGATCTGCCGCAGCCGCGCCTTGAGGATCGACCGGAGCGGCCTCCGCGCCCGGCCGGCAAGCATCCAGCGATCATTGACGGAGTGTTTGGATATGCCATCTCTAAAACGAAAATTAACCATGAAATCAACCAAGAAAGCACCCAAGGAAATTGCCAACGACGATCCGGATGTCGTGATCGACCACGATAAGTCCAAAGTGGAGTGCCTTTGCCCGAAATGCGGCAAAAAGCATATCATGAACTTTCATTGGATCGGCAGGGGCACTCCTCGAAAATACTGCCAAAGCTGTCGCGACAGCATTTGAACCCGCTCCGGAGACGGCCCGCCGGCAGGTTGACACCATCCCCGCCCAAACCACGACTCGGCAATCAGAGAAAGAAAAGAAAGGAGACACGCATGAACAAAGCGGACATCATCAATGAAGTGGCTCAGGTCGTCAGCACCAAAAAGGAAGCCCAGGGCGCAGTGGACTGCGTTCTGGATTCCATCACCAAGGCTTTGAAAAAAGGAGATACCGTCACCCTCGTGGGGTTCGGGACGTTCAAAGTCGTCAAGCGTAAGGCCCGCATGGGACGCAACCCCCAGACCGGTGAGGAGATCAAGATCAGCGCATCCAAATCTCCCAAATTCGTCGCCGGCAAAGGCCTGAAGGACGCAGTCAATTAGAGCCCATATTCCAGAAGGTACACCGGTGAAGGGCGACGCCTGGCGTGCGGCATAGGGATGGCGGCGTTAGCGCCGGCATCCCTATGCATTTAGGGGTTGGGCCGGCAACCGCTTGCGGACTTTGTACTCGATGATGCGGTTGCCTTTTCGGGTCTTAACGACCGCCGTGAACTCCCCAAGAGGTATCTCCTCCTCTTCCCGCGGGATCCGGCCGGTCTGATTCATGACGTATCCGGAAAACGTGTCGTATTCTCCGGTGTCGGGAATATTCATCTGCAGCTGCTCGTTCACCTCGCCGATCTCGGTCTTTCCCATCACGCGCCATTCACCGGGGGCGACCGCCGTTATCGTCGACTCGATGATATCGGTCTCGTCGATAATTTCCCCAACGATCTCTTCCAGGGCATCTTCTAGGGTGATGAGCCCCGCCACCCCCCCGTGCTCGTCGACGACGATCGCCAGATGTTGTTTGCGGCGTTTGAAACCCTGCAGCAACCGGTCCAGCTTCTTGTGCTCCGGAACGAAATAGGGTTCTCGCATGATCTGGCGCAGATCGAACGGTTGCAGGCCGCCGGACGACTGCAGCAGCAGATCCTTGATGTTGAGAATGCCGATGATGTGATCCATGTCCCCATCGATAATCGGAATCCGTGTAAACCCGGATTTAAAAATTTCAGTCAGGTCCGGCTTCGCGTTGATGTCGACGACGAACATGTCCGCCCGTGGGGTCATGATCTCCGAGGCGCTGGTGTCGTCGAATTCAAAGATGTTGTGGATCAGATCTCTCTCTTCCTCCTTGATCTGCCCGTCCTCCTCGACCGCCTCCACCATGGTGAGCAGCTCGGCTTCCGTCACCCGCGGTGTGCCCTGGACCCGATCGGTCATGCGCGGAATAAAGTTCAGGAACAGCACCAAGGGGTAAACCAGTTTGGAGAACCAGTGAATCGGGACAATCGCCACGCGCGCAATCCGCAGATGACTGCGGGGTGCGACCGATTTGGGAATGATCTCTCCGAAAACCAGGATCACGACCGTCATGATTCCCGTGGTGACAGCAACGACATGGCTGGGCACCGTCTGTAACACGATCAGGGTGGCCAGGCAGGAGGCGGCAACGTTCGCCAGGTGGTTGCCGATTCGGATCGTGGTGAAAAGGCGATCGGGGTCTTCTTGCATACGATTGAGCAGGACGTTGATCCGGCCGCCGGATCTGGTCGTGTGCGGCGGTTTGGCCTGGCGGAAGAATGCGAACGCGGTTTCAGAGGCTGAAAAAAAGGCCGAAAGCGCCAGCATCCCAAGCAGAATGAGGACGAGGTGGATGAGCATGCATTTCCTATTTCAAAGCGGGATTCGGTGCCGGATCAGCTGAGCGTCGACCAGCGACGCGGGCGTTTCACAACATAGCCGGCGAGAAACCCGGCCATCAGGACGGCGGCACCGGCCAGAAACCAGTACAGGTTTTCGTTTTCCAGGATGGCCAGGGGGCCTGTTTGCAGCCGCGCAATTTCCTCGTTTTTCTGGTCCAACTCGGCCGCCAGCGCGTCGGCTTTGGACTTTAACGCCACGACATCGGCCACATCTTTTCGAAACGCGTCGAAATCACCTTTCAACGCAGCGATCTCCTTCTCTTCG
>JBFYWB010000078.1:0-12755 GCA_041299015.1 Deltaproteobacteria bacterium | reverse complement strand
ATGCCCTTGGCCTCGAACATGACCTCGGGCCGGGCATACAGCTTGCGAATGACAGTTTGGTCGAACCCGTCGGCGATGAGCCGGTCCTGGAGAGATTGGAAATCGGTTGCTTTTTTTTGTGCCTCCGCCGGAATCGACAACAGTGCCAAAACGCCCACGCAGAACCCCCAAAAAATCGCCTTGGCCGGCCATGAAGTCAATCGTCTCATCGTTCTCCACTCCATTAATCGCGTTTCTAATTCCCGACTTGCGCCGGTATGGCCGAAATGGTAAATATTTACAGACAGTATATATCACACCCCGAAAGTAAATTGAACCGTGAAAAAACCCCTCAAAACGGTTTTTGTTTGCCAGTCGTGCGGCTACCAGGCGCCCAAGTGGATGGGCCGGTGCCCGGATTGCGGCAGCTGGGATGCATTCACCGAGGAAAGCCGCCAGCCGCAGGCGCCGCACGAGGGCGGCCCGGCCGCCGCGCCGTCGGAAGCGGTGCCGATCGACGCCATCGTGTTGGAATCCGAAGAGCGCCTGATGACCGGAATAGCGGAGTTCGACCGTGTTCTGGGTGGGGGCATCGTGCCCGGCACGCTGGTTCTGATCGGCGGTGACCCGGGCATCGGAAAGTCCACCCTCATGCTGCAAGCCCTTTACGGTCTGGCCGGCAGCGGTCACAGGGTGCTCTATGTTTCCGGCGAAGAATCGATCCGGCAGATCCGCATCCGAAGCAAACGGTTGTCGACGGCTTCGCCGGAGCTGATGGTGGCGGCCGAGGTGGAACTCGAGAAAATCCTGGACATGGTCAAATCGGTACAACCGGCGGTTTTGGTGGTCGATTCGATCCAAACCATGTTCAACAGCGAATTGACGTCGGCACCCGGCAGCGTTTCCCAAGTCAGGGAATCGACCGTCCGGTTGATGTTCATGGCCAAACGCAGCGGCGTTCCGGTGTTTTTAGTCGGTCATGTCACCAAGGAGGGCGCGATTGCCGGTCCCAGGCTGCTCGAGCATATGGTCGACACGGTGCTCTATTTCGAGGGCGACCGCAATCATGTCTTCAGGATCCTGCGGGCCGTGAAGAACCGCTTCGGCTCCACCAATGAAATCGGCGTGTTCGAAATGAAGGGCAAGGGTCTTGAGGAGGTCGGCAATCCCTCGGCGATTTTCCTGGCCGAGCGACCGGCCAACGCCCCCGGTTCGGTTGTCACGGCCAGCATGGAGGGAACCCGCCCGATTCTGGTCGAGCTCCAGGCCCTGGCCAGCAGCAGCAGCTTCGGCACTTCGCGGCGAACGATCCTCGGACTCGATCACAACCGGGTCGCCCTGCTGGTGGCCGTCATGGAGAAAAAGCTCGGCATGCAGCTGATGGGGCATGATATTTTCATGAACGTCGCCGGCGGTGTTAAAATCGACGAACCGGCGGTCGACATGGGCATCGTCGCCGCAGTGGCGTCGAGTTTTCTGGACAAATCGATCCCGGAGGACACGCTGGTACTCGGCGAAGTCGGTCTGACCGGCGAAGTACGGGGTATCGGTCAGGTGGAAACACGCATCCAGGAGGCCCAGAAAATGGGTTTCACAAGGTGCCTGGTTCCGCAAAGCAACCGCAGGCAACTGAGCAGTACCGGCGGCATGACCATTACCGGAATCCGCACCATATCGGAGGGTATCGAAAACCTTTTTTAAGGCCGTCACGCCGCCGCGCACGGCGCATTGATCTTGACGAGTAACCGCCAATGGTAATATAGAGGGCGACTTTTTATGAAACCGTCGGATTCAAAACGCAACCGCTGGGATGACCACTACACCGAGCGGGCTCGGAAGGAAAAGTACCCGGCCCGATCCGTGTTCAAGCTACAGGAAATTCAGCGTAAGTTTCACGTCATCAAAAGGGGCCACCACGTCTTGGATTGCGGTTGTGCGCCCGGTTCATGGCTGCTCTACTCGTCTCAGCTGATCGGGCGCGACGGCAAGGTCGTGGGCGTCGACCTGCAGCCGCTCACCATCCGTGTACCGGCCAACGCCGTCGTTTACACCGGTGATGTCCTGTCACCGAACGAGACCCTGCTGACGGCCATCGGTGACGGGTATCACGTCGTGCTCAGCGACATGGCACCCTCGACCACCGGTCAGCAGACGACCGACGCCGCCAGGTCCTATGCTCTCTGCAGCGCGGCACTCGATCTGGCCTTGCGGGTGTTGTTGCCGGGGGGTAATTTTGTCAGTAAAATATTTCAGGGTGAGGACTTTCAAACCTATCGCAACAACGTCCGCGCTCGCTTCGCCCATGTCAAAATATTCAAGCCGATGAGCAGCCGCAAGGCGAGCAGAGAAATTTTCATCATTGCAACCGGCAAGGTGTAGGAGACGACGATGTCAGGTCATAGCAAATGGTCTACCATCAAACATAAAAAAGCGGCCAGCGATATAAAAAGAGGAAAGATCTTCACCAAAATCATCAAGGAGATCACGGTCGCCGCCCGCATGGGGGGCGGTGACGCGAACACCAACCCCCGCCTGAGGGCTGCCGTTCAAGCCGCCAAAACCGAAAACATGCCCAAGGAAAACATCGAACGGGCCATCAAAAAAGGCACCGGGGACCTTGCGGGCGTCACCTACGACGAGAGCATCTACGAAGGTTACGGCCCCGGGGGCGCGGCGGTTCTCGTCGATTCGCTGACCGACAATAAAAACCGGGCCGTGTCGGAAATCCGGCACATCTTCACCAAAAACGGCGGTAGTTTAGGTGAAAGCGGATGCGTGGCCTGGATGTTCAGCAAGAAAGGCTATATCGTGGTGGAGCGAGCGGCGGTGAGCGAAGACACCCTGATGGAAACCGCCCTCGAGGCCGGCGCCGAAGATGTCCGCGAGGATGACGGCAACTACGAAGTCATTTCCGCCCCCGAACATTTCGAGGAGGTCAAAACCGCTATTGAAAAGGCCGCTATACCCGTTATGGCCGCGGAGGTCACCATGCTGCCGCAATCGACCACCGGCCTGGCCGACAAGGAGGCGGAGCAGATGGTGCGCCTGATGGAAATGCTGGAGGACTGCGATGACGTCCAGAAGGTGTACACCAACGCCGATATTCCCGAGCAATACTTCGAATAAAAAATGTGGTCACATTTTTTATGAGCCCTGGCGACGAAGCGCAACGGTCGCAATGGGATCCTAAAGGGCCAGGTCGATCATCCGCCGCACGGCAGAGAACGCCGGCCGTCGGATCTCCTCCGGCACCGTTACCCGCCCCTGCAACTGCTCGAGGCTCTTCAAGACATCGTGCAGGCTGATCTTCTTCATGTCTGCACACAGCATCCGGTCGGAGGCCGGAAAGAATTCCTTGGCGGGATTGGCTTTTTTCAGGGGGTAGAGCAAACCGGTCTCCGTGCCCACGATGAATCGCCTGCTTCCGGACTCGGCCGCGGTGCGCAGCATCCCGGAGGTGCTGGTGATGACGTCGGCCAGCGCCAGGACTTCCGGACGACACTCGGGATGGGCCATGAAGACGGCTCCCATGTGCGCCAGCCTGGCCCGCCGGACGTCTTCGGGAGTCAGCCGATCGTGAAACGGGCAACAGCCTTCCCAGATGTGGACTTTCTTCTGCGTGCGCGCGGCGGTGTAGCGGGCCAGGTTTCGATCGGGGGTCATCAGCACCGCTGACGCATCGAGGCTTTCGACCACCGCCACGGCATTGGCGGACGTGCAGCAGATCGTCGACAGCGCTTTGACGGCGGCCGAAGAATTCACATAGGTCACCACCGGCATCGGCGGCAGTTCAGCGATGCGCGCTCGCAGCGCAACCGGATCGATCATATCGGCCATCGGACATCCGGCATCAGGGCGCGGCAGAAGAACGGTTTTAGCGGGCGAGAGGATCGCGGCGGTCTCGGCCATGAAGTGGACACCGCAAAACAGGATGACGTCCGCATCGGTGCGGGCGGCCTGAATGCTCAGTTCCAGGGAGTCGCCGCACAGGTCGGCCATATCCTGGATTTCCGGCGGCTGGTAGTTGTGCGCCAGAAAAATCGCGTTCCGTTCTGTGAGCAGGCGCCGGATCCTGGTTTTCAGGTCGCTTGTCTTCACGATCTGGCCCCCCTATCATTCGTCCATCGTGACGACGTCGGCGCCTTCGGGAACGGTGAAAGTGAAAACGGCCCTGTCCGGGACCTGGTCGAAGCGCGAATTCACCAGGTTGATAAGAGTCTCGTCGCCGTAAGGGTTGTAGGTGACGACCCGCTGCACCGTGTGGGTTTCTCTGGCCACGGCCAACAAGATACGCTCCACATCGATCGTTTTTTCGATCGGGACGAGCTGAAGGACATGAAACCGATCGTCGTCCGACGGGGCCAGGGAGATGTCGAACTTACGCCGCAGGACCCTGATGTCCGCAAGGAAACCGGCACCTTTGCCGCCCGCGAAAAAAGCCGGCGCCCTGCCGACGACCACCTGATTGTCCTCCGGCCGGTAAATCCAGAGTTTTTCGGCGTTGGTGACGATGATCTGGGCCTCCGGCTTTTCATATTCCCAGCGCATCATTTCGGGTTTTCGAACGAACATCCTGCCGGTGGCCTGGTCGACGATGTCCATGGCTTTGATGGTCGATACCTGGTGGAAGTCAGCCGTGAATCCGGGCACATCGTAGCGCTTTTCAACCTGTCGGATGATTTCCTCGAGGTCGGCATCGCCTGCGGACGCGACGCCCGGCACCCTGGCGACGAAGAGCAATAAGCCTAAAACAACCCAACCCATCGGAAATTTCATATCCTTCTCCCTCATGGCGGCGGTGACAGTGGACGATTTACCTCTGATGGCAGAGCCTGCTCCTCTTACGCGAAATGCGCCGTTTTGTAAACAGCGCCGATTTGTTCCGACCGCACTGACGGCCCAGGCGCAGATATTCACTCCGCGCGGCCGGCTGGTGTTATCGCTCTTTCAAGAGTGAATCGTCACAGGTAGCGCGCCATTTTCATCATCAATTGGTGTTTCTGCAGGCCGCCCGGCAGGCTTTCTTTCACTTCACCATTGTCGAAAACGAACAGGTAGGGGACGCTGAGGATATTGAAGCGCGACGCGATTTGGGGATTGCCGTCGACGTTCAGCTTGCCGACCCTGATTTTACCCTTGGTCTCTCGGGCGAATTCGTCGATGACCGGAGCGACCACGCCGCAGGTCGGGCACCAGGGAGCCCAGCAAAACAGCAGCACCGGCAGGGGGGCCGCCAGCACCATTTTCTCGAAATTGGCGTCCGTCACCATCAGCGGCTGGGAAATGAAGAGCTCTCGGATGGGCAGCGCTTCCTTGCACTTGCCGCACCTGGCCCCGCTTCCAAGCTTGCTTTCGGGAACCCGGTTGCGGGTCCTGCAGTGCAGACAGCGGACCGTATAGTTGCCGGCCGTATCGTCGGGAGTCGCTGCCGTATCGAGGACTGCACGGCATTTACCGCACCGGGCGCTCGATCCGGCTCTTTCGCGTGGGATTTTGTTGCGTGTGCCGCAGCTCGGGCAGGTGACAATTATCGAATCCAATCGGCTCATTCGAGATCCCCAACATTTTTGGATATATCATAAGACCTCTTTGGCCCGAGTAAAGCATTCCGGTACCCGGCCTAAGACGTCACCGATCCCTGGGGGTCTGCCGCATATTTTTTCAGCTTCTTGTGCAGGGTTTTGCGGGTGATCCCCAATCGCCGGGCCGCTTCGCTCTTGTTGCCGCCGGCCGTTTTCACGGCTCTGAGAATGGCCTCGCGCTCCAGTTCCTCCAGAGGCACCGCGCCGGTATCCCTCGATTCACCGCCTGCCGTCTGGCTTTCGGCCGGCTGCGGTGTGATCCTTAAGTCCGCAAGGTCGAGATAGTCGCCGCGGGTCAACACGACTCCCCTTTCGACCGCGTTCATCAGCTCCCGGACGTTGCCCGGCCAGTCATGCTTGAGAATGGCGTCCATTGCCCGCGGCGTTAACCCCTTGACCGTCTTGCGGTTTCTTTCGGCGAACACGTCGCTGAAGTGCCGCATCAGCAGGGGGATATCCTCCCTTCTGCAGCGCAACGGCGGCAGGCCGAGCCCGACCACGTTCAACCGATAGTAAAGATCTTCCCGGAAATTCCCCTGCCGGACGAGCTCCTCCAGATTTTTATTGGTCGCGCCGATCACCCGCACGTCCACCGGCAGCGGCGTCTCACCACCGACGCGGATCACCTCACGTTCCTGAAGCACCCTCAGCAGTTTGACCTGCATGGTGATCGTCATCTCGCTTACCTCGTCCAGAAAAAGGCTGCCGCCGCCGGCCTGCACGAAGCAGCCCTCTTTGCGGCGCTCCGCCCCGGTAAAAGCCCCTTTCTCGTGCCCGAAAAGTTCCGATTCGAGCAAGGTCTCGGTCAGCGCCGCGCAGTTGATCTTCACGAAAGGGCCGTTCTTGCGATGGCTGTTGTAATGCAGCGCGCCGGCAATCAGCTCCTTTCCGGTGCCCGACTCGCCGGTGATCAGCACGGTGGCCTCCGACGGCGCCACTTGAGCCACCGTTTCCAGCAGGCGGATCATGACCGGGCTCTGCCCGATGATGTTGCGCCGATCGAAGTGGTGCCCGAGGATCTGCCTGAGCATCCGGTTTTCTTCCTTGAGCTGACTGTGCTCCATGGCGCGGTCGATAATCAGCTTCAACTTGTCGAAATCGAGCGGTTTGGTCAGGTAATCGTAAGCCCCTTTTTTCAGCGCTTCGACAGCGGCTTCGACCGAAGAAAAAGCGGTCATGATGATGATCGGGATGGCCGGGTTGTAGGCTTTTATTTTTTCGAGGGCCTCGATACCGGACATCTTCAGCATGCGCACGTCCATGAAAATCAAATCGAAAAAGCGTTCCCTGACCCGCGCGATGGCGGTCTGGCCGTCGTCGGCCTCGAAAACAGCGTAGCCCCATTCACCCAGTAACGTTTTCAGCATGGTGCGGTGGGCCGGATCGTCGTCGACCACCAGGATAGCATTAGGCGCTTTCATCGCGTAACTCCTCCCGGTTAATGGGAATGCGCACGGTCATGGTCGTCCCTGCGCCAGGCGCACTGTCGACCTCGATGCGCCCGCCGTGGGCATCGACGATGTTGTGCGCGATGGCCAGTCCCAACCCGGTGCCGGTCGACTTGGTCGTGTAGTACGGATCGAAGACCTGTGCCTGGTTTTCCTTCGAAATGCCGTGGCCGGTATCGGACACTTTGAAAACGACCCAGCGGCCCTGGTCCTGCGCGGCGGCGCTGACGAGAAGGCTGCCGCCGGCCTCCAGCGCATCGATGGCATTGAGATAAAGATTCAGCAGGACCTGTTTGACGCCGTCCGGGTCGAGAAAGGCCGTCCGGAGGCGAGGCCCGATGTTCGTTTCGATCTTTATGCCCTTTTCCTGCGCCCGCGCTTCCACCAGTTTCAGGGAGTCGGCAACCAGTTGCGGCACCGCGGCAGCTTTTGGAACGACCTTGATCGGCCTGGCAAAATCGAGCAGTTGACTGATCACCCGATTCAACCGGTCGACCTCCTGGATCATGATGCCGGCGGCTTGCTGGTCTTCGGGCCTCTCCCGGTAGCGCTCCTTGAAATAGGTAGCAAACCCTTTGATGGAACTCAGCGGATTGCGCACCTCATGCGCCACGCCGGCCGCCAGACGCCCGACCGAAGCCAGGCGTTGGTTGCGCAGGATTTCTCTGCGCAGAGCATAGACTTCCCGCAGGTCCTTGAGCAGCAGAACAAACCCGAGAAAGCGGCGCTCGGCATCGTGGAGCCTGCTGGCGCTCACCGCCAGGGGAATCTGCCGACCGTCGCCGAGTCGGCAGTCGATTTCTTTTTCGACCACGTCGTCTTCCGTCGCCAGAAGCGCGAGCTCCGCGGTGATCCGTTCCGGTAGGACCTGCGCGGCACTGCGTCCGACGATCCTGTCCGTTTCGAAGCCTAGAATAGACTGCGCCGCCTGGTTGAACGAAGCGATCCGCCGGCGGTCGTCGAGGGCGATGAGGCCGATCGGCATGTTTTCGACGACGGTGTCTGAAAAAGCCTGGATTTTGGCAAGCGATGCGCGCGTGGTCCGATATCCCTGGGTCATGAAGAGAAGCAGTATGCCGGCGAGACAGATCAGGAGCAAAATGACGGCCATGACGACCGTGTGCCAGGCGTCGGCCCGCTGGGCGCTGAGAATCGAGGCGCTGTCGAGCCCCACGAAAATGAACTGGCGTAGGGGCGGTCCCATCTGTTCCGGCGGCGGATCCGGCAGCATGCGCCGCGGACCCGTGCGCGGTGCCGCATGGTGCCGGCTCGGCTCGGTCGGGTTGAAACGCCGGTACACCTCGAAGACTTCGTGGCCGTCCGCCATCCGGACGCGCCGCCAGCTCACGTCCGGATTCCGGCCGATCTGCTCGAAATCCAGGCCGGGGTCGTAATGGCGGCCGATGTGGTTGAGTTCGCTGTGAGCGATGATCGTGCCGTTGGCGTCGATGACCATCAAATAGATGATGTCGGGTTGCCGGGCGGTCTCGGTGAGCAGGTGCTGCAGCTTGAAGCCGCCCATCATCCGTCCCATCATACCGGTGCGGGCACCGGCCTCGAAGGCGCGGATCAGTGCGGCGCCGCCCTCGACGAGCACGCGAACCGTGTTTTCCTGCTGCCGGTGGATGTTCTCGACCGTCAATATCGTGAAAATCGGCATCAGGATGACGGCAATGCCGATATACACCCAGCCCGGGACCCCGGTCCACAGTCGGCTTATTTTTTCCGCAGCCTGCATGGAGCGCCCTTGACCTGAATCCGACACCTTCGGCAGGGTTCTCGACGCCCCGTTCGATCGGAGATCGGCACCCGCCGTTGAGGTCGGCCGTAAGCATAAGGGCCTCATGGGAAAATGGCAAGAACGCAGTGCCCTCATTCGCCTCAAGGGGGTGATTTGACATAAACGGGCGGCTGCCCTCCACCCTCTGGCGCCTGAGCCAACAATGGCGCAAAAAGAAAGCCAGAGACCGAAGGCCTTGCACCGAGTTTTACCCCCGCCCGATCCTTCCAGCTTCCAGCCTATCGACGTCGGGCATCTGCGCTTGACACGCCCGCCGGCAGTTAACTATAGTCCTTCCGACGCGGACCGTAACGCCCGAAAGGGCCATAACCCGACAAGGATAAATTTATGGACAAACCGATTGAGACCTACTGGAAGATCCGCCTGGAAAAACTGAAAAAGACCCTGGAGGCCAACAATTTCCAGGTCTACGTGAGCGACAGCGCCGCTGCCGTGCAACCCCTGGTCCTCGACACCATCATGCCGGCCGTTAAACCGGCCAGCGTCGCCTTGGGCGGATCGATGACCGTTGTTGCCACGGGAATCTATACCGCTCTCAAAAACCGCCCGGACATCGAACTGCTCGATACCTTCGACAGAAAGATTTCAGCGGAGGAGATGGTGGAGCGCAGGCGCCAAGCCTTGCTGGTGGATCTTTTCATCACCGGCACCAATGCCGTCACCGAATCCGGCCAACTCGTCAACCTCGACATGATCGGAAATCGGATCGGCGGCATCACCTTCGGCCCTCGTCACGTCGTTGTTCTGGTCGGGCGTAACAAAATCGTGGCGGATCTGGAAGAGGCTTTCTTCAGAATCAAGAATTTCGTGGCGCCGGCCAACGCCATGCGGCTGGACATGAAAACCCCATGCGTCAAGACTTCTTTCTGCGAGGAGTGCAAGAGCCCCGATCGGATTTGCAACACCTGGACCATTACGGAAAAATCGTATCCAAAGGCCCGGGTGGCGGTTGTCCTGATCAATGCCGAACTGGGACTCTGAACGACCGCTCTGCCGCAGCCGATGAGTGCGCCGGCCGCGCGCCGAAGGTTCGTCGGCTTTTTTTTGGAGTCCTGTTATGGAAAATTTGGCTCAACAGGCGGCCCGAAACCTCGCAAGAGTCCGCGAGCAAAGACCGCTGGTCCACAACATCACCAATTTCGTCGTCATGAACTACACCGCCAACGCCCTGCTGGCAATGGGGGCCTCGCCGGTCATGGCCCATGCGCTTGGTGAAGTGGAAGAAATGGTTGCGCATGCCGATGCGCTGGTTTTGAACATCGGCACCCTGACCGAAAAGTGGGTAGCGGCCATGATCGCGGCCGGGCGCAAGGCCGCCGACAGAAAGACCCCGATCGTGTTAGACCCGGTCGGATCGGGCGCGACCAAACTGCGCACCGAATCGGCACGCCGGATTCTGTCGCAGACCCGCGTCAGCGTCGTCAGGGGCAATGCGTCGGAGGTCCTTTCACTGCAAGGCGGCATCTCGCGCACCAGGGGCGTCGATACCGCTCATGGAGTCGACGAAGCCGCCCGGAACGCCGGCACCCTGGCAGTCGAACTCGGTTGCACGCTCGCCATAACCGGTCCGGTCGACCTGATCACCGACGGTCACCGCATGGTTCGGGTGGCCAACGGTCATCCGCTGATGGCCAGCGTCACGGGCACCGGCTGCACGGCGACGGCAGTCATCGGGGCCTTTCTGTCGGTCGACCCGCAGCCGCTCAGCGCCGCGGCCACGGCACTGGCGTACTTCGGACTGGCTGGAGAGGTAGCCGGTGAAAGCGCAACCGCTCCAGGCAGTTTCATGATCGGACTGCTGGACGCCCTCTTCACCATTTCACCGGAGCAACTGCAACGGGGCTGCAAGATCAAAACGGATCGAAAGGATAGAATTTAAACCACATAAATCTGATTTCTTTCAGGCTCTTCGACGATCATGAGACCACAGTGCATCGACTATTCTCTCTATCTTGTCACCGATCGGGAGCTGTCCCGCGGCAGAACGATCCTTGAGATCGTCGAAGCGGCTGTTTCCGGTGGGGTCACCTGTGTCCAGCTCAGGGAAAAAACGGCCTCTACCCGCGAGTTCATCCGGGAAGCACTGAAAATAAGACCCTACCTGCGTGACGCTAACGTTCCCCTGATTATCAACGACCGGCTTGACGTGGCCTTGGCCGTCGAGGCCGACGGCGTCCATCTGGGCCGCAAGGACATGCCCCTGGCTATGGCCAGGGCCATCGTCGAGCGCCGGATGATCATCGGCATATCGGTCGAATCGCCGGAGGACGCGGTCGCAGCGGAAAAAGGCGCTGCAGACTATCTGGGCGTCAGCCCCATCTTCGCAACGCCGACCAAGACCGATACCGCCCCGGCGCTGGGAGTGGCGGGGCTGAGGACCATTCGGCAGGCCGTCAGCCTCCCGCTGGTCGGCATCGGCGGCGTGAACCCGGGCAATGCCGCCGAGATCATCCGCAATGGCGCCGACGGAGTCGCCGTTGTCTCGGCGATCGTCGCCGCCGAGGACCCGGCCCGGGCCGCCCGCAATCTGAAAAGCGTCATTGCCGAGGCCCGGCGAAGATGAACCTCAAGGACATCGGCGAGTTCGGATTCATCGATCGCATCAGCCGGGGGTGCTTGATCCGCCCCGAAGGGATCGTCAAGGCGATCGGTGACGATGCGGCCGTTTTTCGGTGCTCAGCCGACCTGCTGAACCTGTTGACGACCGACCTGCTGATCGAACGCGTGCATTTTTTGCGGGAGGCCACCGACGGCTTCAGCTTAGGACACAAGGCCCTGGCCGTTAATTTGAGCGATATCGCCGCCATGGGCGGCACGGCCCGTGACGCGTTTATCAGTATCGGCGTGCCGCAAGACGTCACCATCGAATTCCTCGACGAATTCTACCGCGGAATGAAAAGCCTGGCCGCGGAGTACGCGGTCAACATTCTCGGCGGCGACACCACCGGCTCCGTTGCTGACCTGGTCATCAACGTGGCCGTCACCGGAACGGTTGCGGAAGACGAGGTCCTCTTTCGTGACCGGGCCCGGGTCGGCGACGTTATTTTTTCATCGGGGTGTCTCGGTGACAGCCGGGCCGGCCTGCACCTGATCCTGGCCCGGATCGCCGCCGACACGCCTTATTTGAAAACCCTTTTGGACGCTCATCTTCGTCCACGACCCTGTCTGCGCGAGGGCCGTTTTTTAGCTTCCCACGGCGGGGTCCACGCCGCCATCGACATCAGCGACGGCCTCAGTTCCGACCTCGGGCATATCGTGCGGCTCAGCCGGGTCGGCGCGCGCCTGTCCGCCGATCGCCTGCCGCTCTCGTCGGCTTTGCGGCAGTTCTGCCGCCGCTTCGGTTTCAACCCGGTCGACTGGGCCCTGGCCGGCGGTGAAGACTATACCCTGCTGTTCACTGTCGCGTCCGCGGAAGCCGACGCGGTTGCCCGTGACTACGTCGCCGCATTCGGGCAAGAGCTTCACCGGATCGGTGAAATCACCGCCTCGGGAAAAATCGAGTTGATCGACGGCAACGGGCGCTCACGGGTCATTGTCCCTACCGGCTGGGATCATTTCAAGAAGGGGCCATAAAATGCAGGCGATGACGGGAAAATCGCGGACAGATCGGCACTACACAAGAGTTTTGACCATTGCCGGTTCGGACAGCGGCGGCGGGGCGGGCATCCAGGCCGACCTGAAAACATTCGCGGCCCTGGGCTGCTACGGCATGTCGGTCGTCACGGCCCTGACGGCCCAAAACACGACGGGTGTGACGGGCATCTTCGCCGTGCCGCCGGCTTTTGTCGTCCAGCAGATGACGGCCGTCTTCAGCGACATCGGGGTCGATGCCGTCAAGATCGGTATGCTCTATTCGGCGGAGTTGATCCGGGTGGTGGCGGACGAACTGCGGCGGCATGCGACGCCCAACATCGTCCTCGATCCGGTCATGGTGGCGCAAAGCGG
>JBFYWB010000057.1:0-10533 GCA_041299015.1 Deltaproteobacteria bacterium | reverse complement strand
CCTCGTCCCGGTATAGGGTCTGGAGGTATTCGGATGCGTTGCGGCTGCGGGTCACGGCGATTCTGCGCGCGATGCGCCGCGTCAGTGTGCCGTCCTTGTACAGGTTGAAATCATGGCGGGTGCGGTTGGCCAGGAGCGCCATGATCTTTTTGACCGGATCCGGCTCTTTTTTGTTTTTTTTCTCCGGGGCGGCCTTAATTTTCACGGGATGTCTGAAATACTCGATCAGGCGGCCGGCCATCTCGGCGGGGGTGACGACGAAATCCACCAGGCCGGTGTCGATGGCAGTGGCCGGCATGCCCGTGTGCCGGGCCGAGGCCGGTTCTTGAACCATCACGATGCCGGATTTTTCCTTGATCGCGCGGAGTCCGTAGGTTCCGTCACTGCCGGTGCCCGACAGGATCACGCATCCGGCGCGCTCGCCGCGCACCTCGGAAAGATTCTTGAGGAATA
This sequence comes from Deltaproteobacteria bacterium, assembly GCA_041299015.1. Lineage (GTDB taxonomy): Bacteria > Desulfobacterota > Desulfobacteria > Desulfobacterales > SG8-13 > JARFQH01. The sequence continues at coordinate 10,080 of JBFYWB010000057.1, read as the reverse complement.
AATCCACCGGCATGTGCGCCTCATGCCTTGCCGGCCGCGCTCTCAGGTGCAAGGTCTCATCTCCTATGAACGGATCACGGTCGGACGGCGGCAGGTAGACGCAGTTCGGCTCGACCGGCATGGCCTCTTCAATCTGTTTCACGGCAACGGTCTTTGTCCTGCGCGTGAGAATCTCCGGCAGCAGGCTGGTGTGGCTCGGGTCGGTGTGCGTGATCACCACGAAGGCCAGGCCGCTTTCCTCCGGCAGGTTTTCGAAGAAAGTCTCCAGCGCCTCCAGCCCGCCCGCCGATGCGCCGATTCCAACGATAGGAAAGGATGCGCCCACCGGGGAAGACCCCGCAGGACCGGTGTCCCTCTCCGAACGAGCGCCTGATGTCGGCCCGGATTCCAATGATGGTTTTTTCTTTTTAGGGTCCTTGTCGACATCCTTTTCGGGTTCAACCGACCGTTCCTTTGCGGGTTTTCTCTTTTTGAGAGGCATGGCTTCTGCTCCTTGGGGATTGCCGGAAAAAAATAACTCCAAACCTGAAAATATTCAACATCAAACCGAAGCTTGCAAATGAACTACAGGCTTTTCAGACCAAAAACAGGGGCCTTTACGGTCGTCGGCAGCAAAGGACATGATCAGTGGGGACCGCGGGCCGACGCCAAGGCAACCTTGCCCGAGGGAAGTTTCCGCTTGCAGCGGTCCGAAAAAGGGTCTTTGAATGTCCTCGCCGGAACTCGGTGGACAATTTAGATGGGGCCGCTTTGGGCAGGCAGAGGGTGATCGATCGTGCCGAGAGCTGTACCTGCTATAGAAAAGGGATCAGGACCCGACGAATCGGATGGACCGCCAGCCGGCGCTCCCCGCCGTTCTCGTCCTGCATGGCTTGTCCCGGCAGGGGAAAGGAGCGACCGCACGCACGCCTATTACCAGGGTTTGACCTGGGCGTGGTTGAGGGCGGCCACGAACGCCACACCGCCAATGATGTTTCCCAGCACTGTCGGAACGAAAAAACGCGTTGCTAACTCTGCAAAAGATGCCTCTCCCGCCAGCAGGATGTAGAAAGCGTTCACCGAACCGGCGATGATGTGGGCGAACCCGCCGATGCCGACGACGTAGGTGATGATGATTATGATCGTCACCCGGCCGGTTTCGGCGACCGGCAGCAGCCACACCATCAATGCAATCAACCAGCCGGCGAAAATCGCGCTTAACAGGGTGGCCGGGAAGTGCGACGCATAGACTTTGATACCTATGGCAATCAGTTCGCCGTTCAGTTCCGTCCTAAAGAAAGCAAATCACCTTATAACTCCCCGTGCCTGTGTCCTGCCAGAGCAATCGACGCTCCGGGATAGGACTCATTTGACTGAAAATTAACAATGGCGATCGAGAGAGAAAATAGGGCGCAAACCGTAATTGGCAGGCGAAATCGCCTTATTTCCGGTGGTTGTCAACGTCATCGCCATGCCAGGATAGAAGCGTTGAAGATAATGATCAGCTGAGGATGGAAAATCACCCTAACATGCCCATGTACGATCAAACGGGCCGGTGGATTGAGAAAATACCGGTTGTCATCATGGTTCCGAGGGTGAACAGAAGACATAGGACGCCTCTTGTTTTTTTTAATGTAAAACACCCCTTTGCTGGTTTAAAAACGGCCCGCCTACTGGCGGGAAGATTCGTTAATAATATGATGCCCCCAATTGAAAAAAGAAGAGTTCAGTGGCATGTTATCCCCTGGTACAGGTTTTCGGCTTGCAGACAATAATAATTCAGACCCGAATGATTATTGAGATGGGGTCTCAGATAGAGATCGGACAAGAGCATATGCCGCTACCTTCGAAGCGCTGGCGAACCAATTGCGTGAGCTGTTTGAACACAAACAGACCGGAGACAGCTTTCGCGCCTTTCTCAATCCGCCCACTATTGCTGGAAACCGCAGAGCGGGCCAAGGTGATCAGTTTGGAAAAATCCTGTCTGTCGTCATCGGGCTCGCCCGGCAGAAAACCGAATTTACGCACGAGGGTTTTAGTGTCGAAAACGGCTCAGGGCTCAACTGCGCGCTCGTTGATGCTGATCAGAAACAGAAAAACAGAAAGAATCAAAAAAAAGTAGAACACGAATTCCGCGACTCCCGCAACTACAGCAACGATACCGGTAAAGCCGAACACCGCCGCGACGACGGCAATGATAAAAAAGCACAGTGCATAGTACGGCATCTTGCCCTCCTTTCCGCGTTCGATTGAATCGTCGGTGTTGGCTTCAACAGTCATATGCCGTTATTTCAGCTCGAAAGAAAATCCGGTGACTCTCCCTGTGTAGTTTAGCGCCTGTGGAATTCGTGACCTTCTTCGCTTAAGGATCTATACGCTCCACCTTATTTATGGTCACCGTTATCAGCGCAAATTTATATTCGTGACCTGGCCTTGCAGACGCTGCGTAATATTATTCTCTGTTATTGAATTCAGGTAGGATAACGCCATCGTATCATTTCATTATGTCACGCGGTGGAAAATGCCCATCCGAACCGCACATTGGCCGCACGAGTCTGCGGACCGGCTTGATAAATCGGCAAAACAGTCGGCGGCAGTTAGCCCCCGACGGTGAAGTTGCCGTTTCAAGCCGGTCTTTTTCAACAGAGTGCCTTTAATCTTGGCTTTTAGTACCGGAAGTACCCTTGTCACCAGTATTTGTCCGGGTACCGGCCGGGGTTCCTTCTCTGCCGGTCTGGGGATTATCGTAGTAACCGCGGACCTCATCCTGATGATCAGGAGTAAAGAGCCCGGCCCAATCATTTTCGTTCTTGAATGTCGGCGCCTGGTTCAGTTTCTCTTTGCTCACATTTATATTCAGTTTGTCTCCATTAAAGCGGGTTCGGGCTGCAGACCAGGGAACGGCAACCAGTTCATCCCCGATTCCGAGAACCCCTCCGTGAGAGATGATCAGGTATACTATCTGGCCATTCCTTAAAAAACAGTTAACGGCCGTTACTGATGGCATTCTTTCTGGGAAGCGCGCCGCAACTGAAACGCAGTGCCGTGTCTACTTAAACTCTCCCGGCAAAATGGGGTGTTTCACGTATTGTTTATTCTTTGGGGCTTGCCTATTATTTACGACAAACAACATCGCGCATCCGAATAGCCGATGTTGAGATTCATAATCCAAACAATCTTTTGACAAAACATGGAGGAAGAACAATGAACTGGGACCAAATAGAAGGCAACTGGAAACAAATGAAAGGGAAAGTCAAGGAAAAATGGGGAAAGCTCACGGATGACGACCTTGATGTCGCTGCGGGCAAAAAAGACCAGCTGGTCGGCAAACTTCAGGAAAGATACGGGTGGGAAAAAGACAAGGCGGAGAAAGAAGCCGACCTCTACTTCAGGGGAATATGAAGCTGTTCGGTTCGCCATCAGGAGGCTGTTCATCCATCCATATCAACTGCCCTCCATCTATGGTGAAGCCCGTAGAGTTCCTCTGAAACGGAATGAAATAGGTTAGGTTCGTTAGGTTATTCCCCCCTGCACACCCAGTCGCAGTTGGGAAGAGGGGGGAATAACGCATTTATAGGGTGTTCCGAGAGCGCCGGGAAGACCGGTAAGGTGCAGTGGATGAAAGAGCCTATACGGTGAAGGCGTTGCGAGCCACACCGGCTTCGACCTTGCACGGGAACCGTGAGATCCCCTGTTTGCCTGGGGCCAAGAGGGTGGCCAGGGGGCTCATCAATGGTTCTGCGCAAAATGATCCGAAAGAAGCTGACGGCAAAGCTGAAGGAAGTTCGAGCCGAGCTGTACGGAGGGTGCGGGGAAACTCGCATTTTTTACCGCGACCTTATTCTCCCCCAGACCAAATGGGTGTGGCCATAAAGGAGGCCCATAAATGGAATTTATTTTAGGGATTATCATTTTTATTGCAGATGTGTGGGCAATCATTAATGTTTTCCGCGCTCCGCAGATATCGACTGCTTCAAAACTGCTATGGACGCTGCTGATTTTGATTCTGCCGGTGATCGGCCTGATCATCTGGCTGATCACAGGCCCGCGGGCTCCGAAAGCGTAAGAAATTTGTCAAGGCCGCTGCGGGAGTTTTCACTAAATTTCGCAAAAACCAGACTTTCGGGTTCTGCTTCCATGCCTCAGCCAGACAACGATAAACCGGACGGTCAACCGGGGCCGGTCAAGTTTGCTACCCACATAAACAGCCTGGATAGCGTCCTTCATGGAGGGCTGCCCGGGCCGGGCTCCGGAAAAACGGTTTTCGCCCTTGAAGTCCTGTACCGGCAGGTCAACGACAATCCGGGAAAGAGAAGCAGCACGGCCGTTACATAAACGCCGACGAATATGGTCGGCCCCCAGGGTCCGAAGTGCCAGATCCATTTCGGACAATCTCAAGATATTGATCGAGGTCAATAATCCACGCCGAGACAAAGAGCGCGATGACGAGCATGAGAGGAACGAGAATCCGGTACCAATTTTTCTTGTCCTCCAGCCTATAAGCACAACGAACCAGATGCGCAACTCATGCATTCCAAACCGGCGCATTAAAACGAAAACCCAACTGTTGTTTTTCAGGTGATGATCGGATTGGGCCTGCATGACGCTGATGCTCTCATCCCGACGTTGAATACGTCGCTTGCCGCCTGCCGGAGAGCAGCGCCGCCTCGGCCCGTGGCGGGCGAACGGAAGACAGCGTTTCCGCCAAGGTCTGCTTGAGCATGCCTAAATTGAAGGGCTTGTACAGAACAGCTGCCGCCGGGGCGACGCCAACGCTTTGTGAGACTTCTTCCGGGGACAGACCGGTCATCACCACAACCGGTATCTTCGGAGACCGGTTTTTTATCTTCGCCATCAGTGTCAGGCCGTCCATCCGCGGCATCTGCAGATCGGTTATAACCAGCTCGAAACTATCCCGCTGGAACATTTCGCAGGCCTCGCGACCGTCGCAGGCCTGTGACACCTCGAAATCCAACCGATCGAGTAATACGGAAAGAATCACGAGGAAATGCTGATCGTCGTCCACGACCAGTACCCGTTTTCGCCGCCGGTGGTCTTCGAAACGGGGCCGGGCCGTCGTGCACGCCACTCGGGCCGACGTCTCATTTTTCATATGCTGTGCTCGCCTCCTGTATAAAATACCCTTGCTTCAGACAGTGCTTTACGAACTGCTTTTGCGCCTTCTCAAAATCTTTGTGTGAATAATGATTCAGGTTTTCGGGAATCCGGAAGCCATTGATATATTTTTTAATCAACCGCCTGATTCCAAGTTCGTCTTTGCGACCATGTGCCATTGGGTCTCCATTTCATTGCCGTGTGACGGAACATCGGAACTACGCGTTCCCCACTTGGTGTCCGGACTCCGCGCATACATTGATAAAATCGAGAGCCGGGTTTCTATAACACGCTCGACAACCACCTTAAACCATGCCAAGAGCCGGATAAATGGGGTGGAGACCTTATTGTGGGGTCAAAAATGGAGTAAGGTTTGCAATGCTTACGTACGGCACGGTCTTCGGGAAGGATGAACTCGAAAAAGCGCTCTGCGTCTTCCGGGCCTTTCCGGTGCTGTAAGCCGAGCAGGTGGTAGAGCTGCCTATTCCACTGCGTAGCCTGCAATTTCAGGTCTTTTTTTCCACCAGCCCCTTTTCGATGGCGAGTGCGGTCAGACGCGGCACGTTGTGCAGATCGAGCTTGGACATGATGTTGGCGCGGTGCTTTTCAACGGTCTTGACGCTGATGTACAGCATCCCGGCAATCTGTTTGCTGGTGTAGCCTTCGGCCAGCAGTTTCAGGATTTCTTTTTCGCGCTGGGTGATGGTGTCCCAAGCGGTGTCGGTCCCGCGCTGTTTCCGCTTCGCCAAAAAACCATCAAGGACGTCTCTGGCAATAGAGGGGCTGAGGTAGATGTTGCCGGCCAGTACGCTGTCGATGGCGACCAGCAGTTCCTGGCGGCTGTCGTTTTTGCTGCAATAACCGTCTGCCCCGGCTTCGAAGGTCTCCATCACGTAGTTCTCGGTTTCGTGCATCGTCAGCACCAGGATTTTGATTTCGGGCAGGTAGGACTTGAGGTCCAACAGCACGGACAGACCGTTGAAGCGGGGCATCGACAGGTCCAGCAGGAGCAGGTCCGGCCGGAGCCTTTTGACTTTGCGAACGGCTTCCAGGCCGTCAACGGCTTCCCCCACGATTTCGAGGTCTTGCCGGCCGGCCAGAATGGCTTTCAATCCCTCCCTCAACATTTGATGGTCCTCGGCAATCAACACCCTTTTTTTGACTGACATCGGTGTCTTCCCTATATGAAACGATGCTTTTTTCCACTACCACCACCATACGCGGCATTAAAATGCAGACGCAATAAGGTCGATGAGGTATTTCTCGCCGATGGAGACTGTATTGGGCCTTCATGCAGCGAATGATCGGTTCGGTATAGGGATCATTGCACCGATAACCAGAACATGCATCGACGCGTATTTTTCATCGCTGCCCCATCGGTTCATAACCGGGCAGGGCAGGCAGGTCGCTGTCGATATCGTCGACCAGGTCCTGGAGGGCCGATTTTAAAGTCTCTTCGATGGTGGGGTGATAAAACGGCATGGCCAGCAGGTCGAAGGCCGTCAGGTTTTGCTGAATGCTCCATGCCAGAAGATGCGCCAGGTGTTCTCCGTTTGGGGCCACCATTTCGGCTCCCAGCAGGCGGCCGGTGCTGCGTTCGGCGTAGATGCGGATCAACCCATGCGGCCGGAGCATGATCTTTTCGCGCCCGCCGTGGAAATGCGCCGCACCGATCGCCGGATCGGCGTCCTTGATCTCATTCCAGGCGGCACCGGCCCTGCAGATGTTCGGGTCGGAAAAACAGATGACCAGCGGCGTTTTGCGTTTGTACCCGATCACGGGGTCATGGACGGCGTTGTAACCGGCGACGGTTCCCTCGTGGGCTGTTTCGTGCAGAATCGGTCGATCATCGGCGGCGTCGCCGGCAATAAACACCGGCAGATGACCGACCTGCATCGTGTGATGGTCGTGTACGGGAACCCCGTGCCGATCGAGTTCGACACCCAGCCGTTCGAGATGCAGCCGGTCGGTGTTCGGGGCTCTGCCGATGCTCAGCAGCACCTTGTCGGTGAAAAAGTCCCGGTCACCGGCCGTGACTCTCAGCCGTCGATCGACCCTTGCGATGTCGGCTTGCGCGCCAAGAACCAGCGCCATTTCTTTCTTGAAAATCTCGACGGCCGTGCGGTTGACCTCGGGATCCTGCAGACCGCCGATCTGGTCCAGCTGATCGACGCCGGTTACGGTCAGACCCATGCGATTCAAGGCTTGACCCAATTCGAGTCCGATGGCGCCCAGTCCCATGACGGCCATTCGGGCCGGCAGATTTTCCTGTTCAAAGATCGTGTCGGTGGTCAGCAGGCGGTCACCGAAATCCTCCCACCGGCGGGGGATCAGCGGGCTGGAGCCGGTGGCGATCACGATGCTGCCGGCATGAATTGTTGTCGCTCCGACCTTGAGCACCGTCGGCTCGACAAACTCGGCGTGTCCTTCGATGAACCTTGCTCCCAACGGCTCGATGATATCTTCGACGATGCCGCTCACAAACGCGTCGCGAAGCGCTCGCACGTGAACCATGGATTGCGCGACATCGATAGAGAGGCGATCCGCCCGGCCGATTCCCTCATCGCCGAGAATCTGCCGCCGGTGGTAGTCGTCACCGACCTGAATCATGACTTTCGAGGGCATGCAGCCCACGCGGGCGCACGTGGTGCCAAGCGGCCCGCTGTTGATCAAGACGATGTCCTCGGTAACCTTGCGAATCTCCCTCAGGGCATTGATGCCGGCCGTACCCGCCCCGATGACAGCCACATCAACCAGTTTTTCCATGATGCCGCCTTTCAGAATCCATATGTGCTTCAGTATCGCAGTATGGCCGTGACCGACGCATGCTCTTCGGGCATCCGTTCCCTTTTGATCGCATAGACGTGGCCACCTTTTTTGATGGTTTCCACCGCGGCCAAGTCCAGCAGGTCCTCGGCTGCCGGGTCTTCATTGTCCGTGATGGTCACCTGGCCGTTTTTCCGGTCGAATACGCCCGGACGCCGTTCGTCCAGGGCGACAAACAGTGTCTCCACCCGCCCGTAGACGGCCGCGGGCACCACGGTTCGAACACCGGCAGCGGTGTGCCCCTTACCGGCCAGTTCGCGGTAGCGCCGGGCGTCATCCTTCTGGTTTTGCTCCAGCGCGGGGCGGACAATAGGAAAGGCTTTTTCGTGGAGTTCTTCGGCCCGGAGCTCGTCGGGGTTGCCGATGACCGCTTCTTTCATCACCCACTGGTAGGAGGCGGCCTCACGGAAAATGGGCAGCAGGTAATCGACGCCGGCCAGAACCAGGGGAACCTCCTTGTCGGTCAGGATGGTTGCAAGCCCCCGGTTCACATCCTGGAAGTAGCGCAGGATTTCATCTTTCTTTTCGTCGGTTCCCACCCCATGGCCATGGAACATGGCCGGCCGCATGCCGCTGCCGGCCGTCTCGGTATGAAACTGGAGCTGGTATTGTTTGCTGTCGTAGTGCAGCGATTCGGCGATTCCGTCCGGCACGTCCACCAGGTCGATTTCCATTACGCTGTGAGGTGTGCAGGAGAAAAGGCGGACCTCAGCCTGGCTCAGCGCCAGGATGTAAAAGCGCCCGTCGGCCATGAACAGCGGAAGCAACGGTTTTACGGCAAAGCGGTTCGAAGCCGAAAAACCTTCGTCAAAGGCGAGTGGAAGACGGTAGAATAAAAAGACATCGGGGGCGATGAACACCGCCAAACCATCGCTCTGGTAGCGCCAGAAGTAGTCGTTTTCCAGCAGGCGCCGCCCTTCTTCGATCATCTCGCCGAGCTTTTTGTTCTTGGGCGCCCGCTCCCGGACGGTCTTTTCGGCCTGGCGCAGCAAATTCTTGAACCGGATCCGCTGCTCACCGGTTGTGTCGGCCGACGAAGCGGTGGGCATGTAAATGGAGATGCAGACCTCGTTTTCAATATCCATCAACCGCTTCAGGTCCTCCATAGTGAAATTTTTCATCGGTTTCCTCTACTCACCGGTTTGATTTTCAGTGGACAGGGATTTGTGCAGACTACACGGATAAAAAATCACGAGAATCGGCATCCACCCATGTCCCCTGTAATCGATACAAATTGAACGGCTTCACGGTTCCCAGCCCTCGGCCGGTTCGACCTGCGGATCACCGACTTTAGATGCCCGACTACCGGGCTTGTCCACGATCTGCACCGTGCTGGCCTGGGGTCCTTCCTCGCCCTCGGACGGAAAATACCGAACGCCGGTGCCGATCTCCAGGCGCTCGAAGTCGTTTTGCAAAACGGCATTTTTGTGAAAGTAGATTTCCCGGCCGTCGACGGATCGGATGAAGCCGTATCCCTCTTCACGAAAAAGCCGCACCACGTGGCCGATCAGTTCCTGTGCGGGTGCCGATTTCACCTTGCCCTGCTGCATTTCCTTGGTTTTAACGAGCTGCCGTTGCACCGCATTGAAAGCCTCGGTGACCGCGGTCTGCAGGCGATCGACGATCTTCCCCGCGCCGGGTTCGCGCCGGCCGACGAGTTCCTTGTTGGGAGGAATCCGCACGATCACCCGGACGCGGTAGGGGCTGCCGGAACGCTGGTGCTCCTGTTCCCTTTCCACGGCCACCCGGCAGCTGATGATGCCGGGATGGATCTCGTCGAGCCTAACCGTATTTTTGAGAATGTGCGTTTCGATTTCAGGGCTTTTTTCCAGCCCGCGAAAGGTGATTTCAGGTGGCACTTCCATTTTGAGATGTCCTTTTCAAATTCACCGTAATTTTCAGCGTAATGTTTAAAAAATTCCTTCCCATTAGCACTATAGGCGCAACCGTGATCCCATGAAATACGGTCGACGGCGTATTCTGATGCGGTATACGCTGTATCAGGGCCGAAACCGACGAGGCCGTCGGACGTCGTCATACGACGATTTCCGCAAGGGCCGACCGGAGATCGGGATAACGAAACTCGAAACCGAGCTTCTGCAGATAATTGGGCACGGCGCGCTGGCTGCTGAGTAAGGCCTCGCCGAACTCACCGAGCGC
>JBFYWB010000040.1:0-31060 GCA_041299015.1 Deltaproteobacteria bacterium | reverse complement strand
CAGCAGCTGGCGGCCTACTGGCGTATGCCCGACAGCGTCCTGTTCCGGGTCCAGAAAGTGCGGGTAAAGCTGGACGAGTGCGATCTGCCCGGTCCCACCCGCCGCAAGGTGGTCTGCAGCCGCTGCGGTCAGATCGTGCGCGACCGGCGTGAAGTGGTCACCGACGGGCGCATCCTCTGCAAGCCCTGCACCGCAGAGTGTTATTTCAGCCATCCCCATGAGGTGACTTGGCCCGATATGAACTGGGCGCCGCAGCCCGAAAGCGCTCCCGCGGCAGAACCTGCCGGGCAGCGGGCGTGCAAACTGGTGCATATTCACTGAATTAAGACACAAACCTTGAAACCACCGCTCTTAAAAAAGGAGAGTCGGCCGTGCTGAAGAAGATAAGGGTAGAAGAAGCCGTCGGAACGAATCTGGCCCATGACATCACGGAGATCCGCCCCGGAGAGTTCAAGGGCCCGGCCTTCCGTAAGGGCCACACGGTCTGCAACGACGATATCTGTCACCTGCAGAAACTCGGGAAGAACCATCTCTACCTCATCGACCTGGCCGAAGACGAGATGCACGAAAACGAGGCCGCCGCGATCCTGGCCGCCGGGCTGGCCGGTGAGGGCATCGCCTGGGAAGACAATCCCCGCGAGGGCAAGATCGGTCTGCACGCGGCGCTCGACGGCCTGCTCTCGACCGACGCGGCCGCGCTGGCCGCCTTCAACATGGTCGAGGAGGTCATGTGCGCCACGCTGCACAGCCACACCCTGGTGAAGAAAGGGGAGTTGGTGGCGGCGACGCGGGCCATTCCGCTGGTCATGAAACGGGCACCCATCGAGCGGGCGGCCGCCATCGCGAGACAAAACGGCGGCGTGGTTGCGGTAAAATCGCTGCGCAAGGCCAGGGCGGGCCTGGTGATTACCGGCAGCGAGGTCTACCATGGCCTGATCGAAGACAAGTTCGCTCCGACCCTTAGCCGCAAGGTGACGGAACTGGGTTCCGAGGTGGCCGGTGTGTCCTTTGCGCCGGACGACGAAACCCAGATCTCAGGCGCCATTCGCCGTCACCTGGATAACGGCTGCGATCTGCTGTTGCTCAGCGGTGGGATGAGCGTCGATCCGGACGACGTCACCCGCAAGGCGATCCGGGCGGCCGGCGCCGAGGAAGTGTCCTACGGGGCGGCGGCGCTGCCTGGGGCCATGTTCCTGACGGCTTATATCGGAGAGGTGCCCCTGCTGGGGGTTCCGGCTTGCGGACTGCACCATCGCATCACCGTGCTGGACCTGGTGCTGCCACGCATTTTGGCCGGGGAACGCATCGGCAGGAAGGAGCTGGCGTTTCTCGGTCACGGCGGGCTGTGCAGGGATTGCCCGGCATGCACTTATCCGCAGTGTCCCTTCGGCAAGGGGATCTGAACCCAACGCCTTAACGGGAATGCGCCCATCGCGGATGCTCGAAAAACACGCAAGGATCCGGCATTCGGGCGGGAGAGCAGAACTGAGAGCGAATCGAATGTCCGTGAAGCAAAAGTCAATCGGGCGGGTGGTGGCCGTTTCGATCAGCGACCGCAAAGGGGTGAAGAAGCAAAACATCGCTGCCGGCCGGCTGATCGAAAACTTCGGTCTCGAAGGCGATGCCCATGCCGGCAACTGGCACCGTCAGGTGAGCCTGCTGGCCGTTGAGAGCATCGAGAAGATCCGGGCCAAGGGCATGGAAGTCGCCCCCGGGGATTTCGCCGAGAACATCACCACCGAAGGCATAATGCTGTGGCACCTGGCGGTGGGGACGCGCCTCAGACTGGGGCATGAAGTCCTGGCGGAGGTGACCCAGATCGGCAAGGAATGCCACAGCCGCTGCGCCATTTTTCACCAAGTGGGCGACTGCGTGATGCCGCGGGAAGGAATCTTCGTCCGGATCTTGAGCGGCGGGATCGTCAAGCCCGGCGATACAATCGAAGCGGTTGAACCGGTGGCCACCGCAGAAATGCCGATGTGAACAAGGACCGAGAGTGACCACGGCGCCGCCGCGCATAACCCCGGGTGTCGTCCGCCGAACCGGTGGAGCCGAAAAAGAACGCCCGCTTGCGGCCTGCGCGCCGTCGGAGAACAAGCATGAAAATCGTCGCACCTAAGAAGAATTATCACGGCAGCGGTGAAAAATTGCCGCCGGTTCTGTGCATCGCCGGTTTTTCCGGTTCCGGCAAAACCACCCTGACCGTTGCTCTGGTCGCGGCCCTGAGGCGCCGCGGCCTGCGGGTGGGAACCATCAAGCACGACGTTCACGGGTTCGACATGGACCGGCCGGGAAAGGACAGCTGGCGCCACAAACAGGCCGGCGCCGGGGTGACCATCGTGACCTCGCCCAAACAGATCGGCATGGTCATGGATGTGGACCATGACCACCAACCGCTGGAACTGCTGCCGCTGATGGCCGGCATGGACATCGTTCTGGTGGAAGGATTCAAGCGCGCGCCCCTGCCGAAGATCGAGGTCTACCGCCCCGGAACCGGAAAACCACCGGCCTGCAAAGGAGACCGTTATCTGCTGGCGGTGGTCAGCGATGCTCCGCTGGACTGGGGCATCCCGCGGTATGCGCCGGACGACACCGAGAGGCTTTGCGATTTCATCCTGTCCCGGCTGCTGCCGTCTTTCGCGGAGGTAAGCGTCTGCGGGCAAGCCGTCTAAGTAATCCCCGTGCGTGTCGGACAACCCGTGGAAAGTGGATACCGCCATTCTATCCAGCGATTTTGCCACCCGGTAGGAAAAAAAGGCCATCGGGCGGCGCCGGCGATGACTTGAGCATGGGGCAATGACCATGAGTGTCAATACGACACGGACAATCGAGACGGTGCTGATTCCCTACGGCAACCTTGGGAAATTGATTGAACGGGGATCCAATGCCGACAGCAGGCTTTGCTGGACATGCGGATCGTGTGAATTCGAGTGTCCGGTCAATATGGCCACCGGAAGATTACGGCCCCAGAAAATCGTCCGCATGGCCAATCTCGGCATGCTCGACGAATTACTGCAGGCCCCCGAGGTCTGGTATTGCCAGAGTTGTCGGCGATGCACGCAGGTCTGCCCGAATACCGTCAAGCCTGCGGAGCTTATCGCCCATATCCGGCGGCTGGCAGGGGAGCAATACCTGTTGCCCGTCGAGACGATTCGCGCCTATCGGATGCTGTTCGCCCGTTTTCAACGGGTTCGAAAACAGGCGGTGATCGAATGCCTGCACGGAAAGGTGACGGCGATCTCGGATCGCCAGTGGTGCCAATGGCTGTTTTCACCGCCTGAAGAAACTCGACGGACGGTACGGGTAGCGGCGACAAAGGGCGGAACAAGCGACCGCTTTGACAGTCACGATCCTGCCCGGGCGGCGGCGTGCTTTACTTGCGGCGAGTGCAGCAGCGCCTGTCCGGTTTCGTGTGAAAGAGGTGTGTTCGACCCGCGGACCCTGTTTCGAATGGTTAACCTGGGCTTGGTGGATGAATTGCTGAGCAGCCCGGCCATCTGGCTATGCCTCGACTGCGGCCGCTGCACCGCTGCCTGCAGTCAATTGGTCGACGGTCGAGACATCATTCGCCGGCTGAAAGACCGTGCGGTTCAAAAAGGGATCGTCGACCGTACTTTCTTTATGCGTCTGGAACACGCCAACCGGCTCGTCTACACCCGCTGGCTCGAGGAAGTCGATGCGCTTTTGGGATTCAACGATACGAGAAATCGAGCCCGCACGGCTCCCATGAATGATTTCTCGGTATGCTGCCGGGATTATGCCGAGACCGCTTTTGCCTGCGCACACGGATAAACGGCAAACCCTGGAATGAAAGCCTGAAGAGGCGTCCGGTTGAAAACAACCCATTGCGCGCAGGCGCAGAGCATGAGACACTCGCATTTAAATCGATCCGGGGGAGGCATCCACCATGACAGCATATGACTTGGCCATCATCGGGGCCGGTCCCGGCGGGTTGGCCTGTGCGCTGAAAGCCCTTGAACTCGGGCTGAGCTACATTCTCCTGGAAAAAGGGCAAAATGCTTACCAGGGCATCATCGATTCCTATCCGCGGGGAAAGAAAGTCTATCCGACGATCCCCAAGGGAGAATCCGGTCCTTTTCCGATAGAGGATCTCATGCCGGATCCGGAAAACGCTCCGCTGGAAGAGTATCTGGCCAATATCGACGCCTGCCTGAAGAAATACGGCATTGTTTTTCATTGCGGAGAAGAGTTTCAGGAGATCGTCAGGAGCCGGGACGACTTCACCGTGATGACCCGCAACAGCCAATATCGGGCCGCCAACGTCGTTCTGGCGTTCGGCAGCAACATTCCGGTTGATCTGGGCGTATATGGCGAAGCCAAGACCGTGGCGCGGAAACTGGACAACCCGGCAGATCACATCGGCGCGCCGACCCTGGTGCTCGGCGGCGGAAATGCCGCGGCGGATGTCGTGGCGACATTGTCAAAGGCCAAGCGCGCCGCCGCCGACTCGACACCGGTATACTGGGGCAACCGGATGGAGCACTTCAAGATCAACAAGGATGTGGCCCGGGACCTCGGTGAGGAAATCCTGCTCGGAGGACACATAAAAATTCTGCAGGGAGCGATTCCCAGGATCGGCGAAGTCGATGAGGACGGAGTGGACCGGCTCCTGGTTCAGACCCAGGCCGCTGACCTGGGAATGGGCGTAAAATCGCAGCAGTGGATGAGTTTTCCGATGAAACACGTCATCGCCTGTATCGGCACCCAAGGCCCTTCACCGGTTTTCGACCGCTTGGGGCTGCAGCAGATCACCTGCACCGAGGGTGTTTGTAAGATCGGAAAAACCGGCGACCGCCTGATCATGCTGACCCCTGATTTTCAGACCAGCGTGAAGGGCATTTATGCCATCGGCGGGGCCATTAGCCCGGCCTACATCGAAATCCAGGAAGAGGGAACCTTCAGGGAGCGGAAACACTCCAACCTGATTTTCACAGCCATCCGCGATGCCGTAAAGGCTGTGGAGCATATCGCTGCGGTTGCCAAACGCTGATGCTGCGCTTGCGGAAACCCGCGCGGTTTGCCTGAACGATTGATTCGTATTTTTTCAACAACCGGCTATACGGGAATGAGCACCACCGGGACCGTCGTGCACTTGAGCACCCGGTCGGCGACGCTGCCGAAATCGAAGTGGCTCTCGTGACCGCGGCTGGCCATGATCACCAGGTTGATGCTTTCAGAGTCGATCGTCCTCAAGATCTCCTGGGCCGGATCGCCGACGCCGATGTGGCGGAAGAAGAGCGGGCAGGCCTTGAGGAACCTTTCGCAGATTTCGTCCAGCCGCGCCTCTGCGGTCTTTTTCTCCCACTGGCGCATTTTTTCCAGGTCCGCCGGGTCGTAGTCGCCGTAATGGACCCCGAAGGCCGGGTAGTCTTTGAGCACATAGAGGATATGCACCTCGGCCCCGTACTTTTCGGCCAACGAGGTGACGTAGGGCAGGGCCAGGGCGGCATTCTCCGAAAAATCAGTCGGCCACAGGATTCGCTCGATTCGCATGGTCTCTTCCTTCGTCAAATAGGCGGTGCAATGGTCACCAGCACCCGCATGTCGGTCGTGGCCCGCACTCCGTGGGGCTCACTGATGTCGGAAATCAGGACATCGCCGGCGACGGCCGGCAGGGTGGTCCCCTCTTTGCCGAGAAACAGGCCCTCTCCATCCAGAACGACGATGCTCAGTTGACCGTCGATGTCGTGGGAGTGAATGGGCAGTTCCTGTCCGGCCTTGAAGTTGAAATTGATTACCTTCATGTACGGGGAGTCGTGAACCAGAAACTTCGCCAGGGCATTCTCACGAAACGCACCTTCCTTGAACACCTCGATTTTCTTCAGCATGGGCTTTCTCCCGTGTCAGTCGGCGCTCGCCTCGATCCGCCATGCGCGGACGAATGGCACCGGCCGGTTCAATTCGTAGATACCGTCATTGCACTTTCATTAATTTTAAACACTAACCACGGATTTACCTTTAGACAACCTCCATGGAGCAGCTTTGCGCTTCCAACTCCGCAGAAGCCGGGACGGAAATACGGGTGGGGGCGACAAGGGGTCATTCAAAAGCCGGCGCCGAAAAACATGACGCCGCAGCCGTCAGCGGGCGGGTCGGCGTCCCGGCGTGTGTTGTTTTGCGCGGCGGCCGTTTTGGTCGATCGTTGACATCCGGGTGCGTTTCACGGATACTGCCTCAGATGATAACCGTTTAGAGTCTACCGCAGACCGATACGCCGGGATGAAAACAAACGCCGTCATTTTATTTCAATCGCAGGCGCGCCTTCAGAAAAAGGCCCGGGCTTATGTCGAGGACCCCATACGCTTTCTCGAAGAACGGGAGCAAGCCGTGCCGCTGTTGCTCAAGGCGCTCAGACATGTTGACCGCGACCTTAAGAGCCGGATCATTCTGCTCTTGGGCGGAGTTGACGGCGAGGACATCGTCTGGCCGCTCTACCGCCTGTTGACCGATCCGGGCGAAGACGAAGAGGTGCGCCACGCTGCCGCCGTGCAGCTCAGCGTGACCGGTTCCTTTCTCAGGGAACCGCAGGCCCTTATCGATCAGCTGACGGCCGCCTTGAAGAACAGCGACCCGGCCGTGCGCGCCGGCGCCGCCTTCGCCCTGGGCTGGCACGGCAATGCCGCGGCCGCCATCCCCTTGATCGAGGGGCTGTACGACCCGGATGTACAGGTCCAGCAGGCGGCGGTCAGCGCCTTGACCAACCTGCGCGATGAGCGGGTCCTCGGCCTCCTGCTCGACCGGTTGGAGCATGCGCCCATCGAGCAGAGACGCAGCATTTTGTATAATCTGTGGCGCTTTTCGAAGCATCGGGAAACGGTGGCCGAGGTCTGTGTGCGCATTTTGGAAGATGCGAAGGACGAGCTGCGGGTCGACGCCTTGGTCCTGCTCGGGATGATCGGCGGCATCAAGAGCCACCTGCCTGCCTACCGCAGGTTTCTCAAGGACCCAAACGCCCGCATCCGTGAGCTGGCCTACGGGGAGTTGGCCGGTCTCACGCCGCAGGAACTGGCCGCGCTCAGGAGTGACCTCGAAGCCGGCCTGGCCGATCCGGAAACAACGGTGAAACGGGCGGCCCTGGAGGCTTTTAAAAAGATGCTGCCGCCGTAGGCAATTATCTTGACACTCTAGTGCAAGAGGGAATAGGTGACGGATAACAGGTGGAGGTTGGGGACCGTTTCGGCAAGCAGTGGATGCCGGTGTTCAGAATCGAGAGGGCGCACAAAGACGGATTGATCGACAAATTGGAATGTCTTCGGGAGCTTGGTAAAACCGGGCTGAGAGGGACCCTGAAAACAAATTCAAAAGGGGCCGACCGTCGAACCTGATCCGGGTAATGCCGGTGGAGGAAAGGGACAGGATAACAGCCGACCTCCATTGCGTCGGCTTTTTTTATTCCTTTTACGGACGGGCACGCTGAGCAGAAAGCGCGGTGCTGATGAACATCAAACCGGTCAAATTCGAAGAGAGAAATCTGGGCGGATTCGATTATCTGTTGCTGTGGTCCGGCGTAGGGATATCACTGGCTGAAATCTGGGCCGGCGGCTTCCTGGCGCCCATGGGATTTTGGGCCGGTTTTTGGGCCATCATCATCGGCCATGTCATCGGCAACACGTTCATGTCCCTGGGCGGTGTCATCGGTTCGGACCACGGGATCATGGCGATGGTTGCGGTGCGCCCGGCCTTCGGCATCCGCGGTTCCAACCTGGCGGCGGCCTTGAACATCATCCAGCTGATCGGCTGGGCCTCGATCATGCTCATCATCGGCGGTCGCGCCGGTGCCATGCTGGGCCGGTCCGCCGGCGGGCTGCTCGCCAGCGATCATTTTTGGATTGTGGTGATCGGTCTCGGGACCTTGTTGTGGGCACTTCACACCGGCAAGCCGATTTGGAAATTCATGCAGACGGCCGCGGTGATCGCCCTGCTGCTGGTGATCATCCTGATGACCTGGGTGTCGGTCGGAGAGTTCGGTGACACGGTGTTTTCCGTCAAACCGCAGGGGATGCCCTTTATGGTCGGCCTCGATCTGGTGATCGCCATGCCGATCTCTTGGATGCCCCTGGTGGCGGACTACGCGCGCTTCGCCAAGAGAACGGCACCGGCCTTCTGGAACACCTGGTGGGGGTACTTCCTGATCTCCTCCTGGATGTACCTGCTCGGGCTGATGGCAACGCTGGCGACCGGTGCAAGCGATCCGGCCGCCCTGATCCTTGAGATTATGGGCCGCATCGGACTGGCGCTGCCGGCCCTGGTCATGGTGATTTTTTCGAGCATAACCTCCGATTTTCCCGATGTCTATTCGGCGACCTGCTCGATGCTGAACATCTCCAGGCGAATCGGTGCGACGACCATCATGTGGTCGGCCGGGATTCTCGCCATCCTGGTGGCGCTGGTTTTCCCGATGGAGCAATACGAGAACTTCCTGCTTTTCATCGGGGCCATGTTCGTACCCCTGTTCGGTGTCGTCCTGACGGATTATTTTCTCATCCGCGGCCGGCGGCTGGACCTCGAAGCCCTCTATGCCGCCGGGGGGCGTTACTGGTACATCGGCGGTTTCAACCTGGTCGCCATCGCCGCCTGGTTCGGCGGTTTCGCCCTCTACTGGCTCACCGTCAAGCTGACGGCCCTCGGCGGCTCGTTGCCGTCGATCACCTTCGCGGGACTCCTATACTACGTGCTGACGCGGCGGTCGTTAAGGGGCGGAGCACAGTGACAGAGGGCGAGGCTTCATTTGAACTGTGCCTCGATTGCCGCCATCTTTTGGTCGAAGGCGTGTTTGTGTTCGTCCAGGGCCTCGCTTTGCTTTTCGAGGTCCTCAAAAAGGCGGTCGATGGCCGATCGACAGGCATGCATGGCCTGCGACAATTCCGCGATGCGAGTCCCATCACCGGTCCGGCTGACGCTCTGCATGTCCTTTGACAGCGCATCGAGCCGCTTTTCATTGGCGTCGATCTCATTTTCGATCCGCTCGGCTTCCCGCTCGATCGGTCGCAGGACGCGCGCGCGTTCGCTCAGCAATTCGGAACGCAGACGGCGCATTTCCTTTTTGTTGACCCGCTCTGGTTTGCGCTCGGCCGGGATGTCGCCGTCCCAAGCCCGCTCGAACGGCGCCTCTTCCTGCCAGCCGCCTTTTTCCAGGAAACGCTGGTAGCTGCCGTCGAAGATCTCGATACCGTCCGATTGAAACACCACCAGACGCCTGGCCAGGGCATGCAGAAACATTTCGTTGTGCGTCACCATGACCACCGCGCCCGCGAAGTTGTCGAGCGCGGCCAGCAGGGCGTCGCACGATTCCATGTCGAGATGGTTGGTCGGCTCGTCCAGCAGCAGGAGATTGACCGGTGTGATCAGCAGCTTGCCGAGCATGACGCGGCTCTTTTCACCACCGGACAACACCGCGATTTTTTTCAGAGCGTCGTCGCCCTCGAACATCATCGCGCCGCAGACGTTGCGGGCCGATTGTCGGCTGGTGTCCGGATCGGCATAAAGGATCTCTTCCTCGACGGTGCGGGTCTCCACCAGGGTTTTCAGATTGGTCTGCTCGAAGGCGCCGATCACCACGTTCGGATTGTAGCGGACGCTGCCCGCCTGTGGTTTCAGAGAGCCGGCCAGAAGCCTCAGGAGCGTGGTCTTGCCGCGGCCGTTGCGCCCGACGATGCAGATCCGGTCGTTTTTAGCGATAGTGATGCTGAAATCCCGGATCAACCTGACCGGGCCGTGGTAACCAAAGGACAGATTCTGAGCGTCGACCATCTGGCGGCCGGGAAACGGCCGGTCGCGGAAAGAAAAACCGAGGGTCTTGATTTTTTCGAGCTTCGCGTGTTTTTCCATCTTTTGGAGGGTCTTAATGCGCGATTGAACCATGTTGGCCAGACGGGCCTTGGCGCGGAAGCGCGTGATGAAAAGCTCGATGTCCCTGCGGCGCCGCTCGTCGTTGACCCTGGTTTTTTCGTGCACCTCTTCGTCCTGGGCAATTTGGGCATAATATTTATCCGTTGTGCCGGTGATCTTGCGCAGGTTGCACCGGTGAATGCCCATGGTGTGCGTGACGATACTGTCCATGAAACTGCGGTCATGGGTGATCAGCATCAGCTCGCGCGGCCATGAAAGAAAAAAACGCGCCACCCAACGGATAGAGGTGATGTCCAGGTAGTTGGTCGGTTCATCGAGCAGGAGCAGGTCGGGTTCGGCCACCAGCGCTTTGGCCAAATTGAGGCGCACCTGGAAACCGCCTGAGAACGCGTCCGGGTGCCGCTGCAGGTCATTTTCCGAAAAACCGAGGCCGGCCAGGATCTTTTCGGCCTGCCAGATCTGGTCACTTGCGTGAGCCGGCAACCCGGCGGCGGCTTCTTCTAAGACGGTTTCCCGGGTAAAGTCGATGGTCTGCCGGACGTGGACGATGCGGTAGTTTTTCGGAATGTTGACAAAACCCTCGTCGGGCTCTTCCTCAGCGCTGATGATTCGAAAAAGGGTGGTTTTACCGTGACCGTTGCGTCCGACGAGTCCTAAGCGTTCGCGGGGGTTGAGCTGAAAGGCGACATTCTCGAAAAGGACGTGTTCCCCGAATCGTTTTGAGAGATTTTCTGCGCTGATCATGGTTTCATTTTCGGATTACATCAACCGCGCCATAATACCCCACCGCGAGCCGCTCTTCAAGCTCAAGTGAGAATGAAGGCCAATATTCCCGGTCACCCGGCGTTATCTGAAGGGCTCTGTTTTTATACGAAAATGGACGCCTGGGCCTTTTTGCCGGCTTGACATAGGTAAGCCATCAATTTATATTCGCATATTTTATTGTCAACTCCGGCATGGTCTTGTCGCCCAATCCGAGAACAGGGATCTTATCCATGAACCCATCAATACCCGTTGCCGCACCGCTGTCGGCTCTTGGTCGGTATGCGATCGACCTGGTGCGGGAGATGGGCGCCATCATGATCTTTTTTCTCAAGGGCTTTGCCCTGATGTTCTCTCTTCCCACCATCTTTTCCAAAACCGCTCAGCAGGTGTATTTTATCGGTTCCAAGTCGATTTTCGTCATCTGCCTGACCGGTGCCTTCACCGGCATGGTCCTGGGGCTGCAAGGGTATTACGTACTGGTCAAATACGGCTCCGCCGGTTCCCTCGGGTCGGCCGTGGCCCTTACCCTCGTGCGTGAAATGGGCCCGGTCCTGACGGCCATCATGGTCATCGCCCGGGCGGGATCGGCCATGTCGGCTGAAATCGGGATCATGCGGATCTCCGAGCAGATCGACGCGTTGGAAACCATGAGCATCAATCCGATCCAGTTTCTGGTCAGCCCGCGCATTGCCGCTGCGCTGTTCAGTTTTCCTCTCTTGACCGCGCTTTTCGATGTCATCGGCATTTTCGGCGGCTACCTGACCGGATCCATCTTGCTGGGGCTTAGCTCGGGAATCTATTTTTCACGGGTCGAGTCGAGTGTCGTCATGATGGACGTTACCGGTGGATTCATCAAATCGATCGTGTTTGCCGTGGTGGTCATCACCATCTGTTGCTATCAGGGGTACTACACCCACCGCCGATCGAACGGTCAGGGTGCCAAGGGTGTCAGCCTCTCGACGACCTCGGCCGTGGTGCAGTCCTGCGTGTTGATCCTGGTCACCGATTACGTGCTGACCTCTTTGCTGCTGTGAGAAAACGATGGACCAGCCCCTGATTCAGTTCAAAGACGTCCACAAGCATTTCGGAGACAAGCGGGTCCTCAACGGTATCAATCTGAGCATCTACGCGGGGCAGATCACTTCGATCATCGGCAAGAGCGGGGTCGGTAAAAGCGTTCTCCTCAAGCACATGATCGGCCTCGTCCGTCAGGATTCTGGGGCGATTCTGTTCAACGGCAAGCTGCTGACCGAACTCAGGAAAAAGGAGCGGGAAGCCTTGAAAAGAAAATTCAGCTACATGTTTCAAGGAACCGCCCTTTTCGATTCGATGACCGTGTTCGAGAACATCGCCCTGCCGCTTACCGAAAAAACAGCGCTGCCGCGCAAAGAAATCCGGCAGCGGGTGCAGCAGAAGATGGCCCAGCTCGACCTGCACGCGATCGACGACGAATATCCAGCGCAGCTTTCGGGCGGCATGAAGAAACGCGTGGCCCTGGCGCGGGCATTGATCACCGATCCGGAGATCGTCCTCTTCGATGAACCGACGACCGGACTGGATCCGATCCGCAAAAGCGTGGTCCACGGCATGATCGTGGATTACCAAAAACGCTTCGGATTTACGGGTGTCATCGTCAGTCACGAAATCCCCGACATCTTTTACATTTCCCAACACATCGCCATGCTGGAAGACGGCCGGATTCTCTTCGAGGGCACGCCCGAGGAGATTCAGCACACCGAAGACCCGGTGGTCCGGCAATTCACCACCGGGCTCGAGAGCCAACGCGACGAACTCACCGGCTTGGCGTCCCAGCAGGCCGGCGACCGCAAGTTCCGTGAGGAGATGATGCGGCTGCAGAGCCACCAAATTGCATTTTCAATGGTTCTCCTGACGGTCCAGAACATCGACCAAATCAACGAAACTTTGGGGCGCAAGGCCGGTCAAACGGCACTGAAAAATTTCGCCGCGCAAGTGCAGCGCCAGATACGGATCACCGATACCTGCTCGCGCTATGGACTGAACAAGATCCTGCTGGTCCTGTCGAACACGACCAGGAAGCAGGCGCGCGCATTCTGCGGCAAACTCGGCCGGCAAATCAAGGGTGAATCGATTTTGGCGTTTATGCCCGAAGCGAACATCTGCTTTACGGTCGGGGTCGGTATTGTCGAAGCCCAGCGCGGCAATACGATCGACAACATCCTGACGGTGGCCGAAGCCACCCAGGAGAAAATGTATGAATTTCGTGTCTGCTCGGAACAGGAGGAAACATGAAAAAGTGGTCCGTTGAAGTGGCGGTGGGTCTCTTCGTGCTCATCGGGATTGCCAGCGTCGGGTATCTGACCATTCGCCTCGGCAAAATGGAAATCATCGGTGACAACTACTACACCGTTTCCGCC
Organism: Deltaproteobacteria bacterium; assembly: GCA_041299015.1. GTDB lineage: Bacteria > Desulfobacterota > Desulfobacteria > Desulfobacterales > SG8-13 > JARFQH01. The sequence continues at coordinate 18,029 of JBFYWB010000040.1, read as the reverse complement.
CGTTTTCAGTCGATCGCGGGCTTGAAGGCCGGTTCCGAAGTGGAACTGGCCGGCGTACCGATCGGCCAGGTCGAGGGGTTTTCGCTGGACCAGGAGCGCTGGATGGCGGTGGTCAGGATGAAAATTTTAAAGGGAATCGCGTTGACCGACGACGTCATCGCTTCGATCAAGACCGCGGGGCTCATCGGCGACAAATACATCAAGCTCTCACCCGGGGTGTCGGACATACCGCTCGAACCGGGCGGCATGATAACCGAAACCGAATCGGCCCTGGATATCGAGGATCTGATCAGCAAATATGTTTTCGGGAAGGTATGATGTCCGGCCAACACAGTGCGTGTGGAAGAAGGAGGCGCTTGTGAAAAGAACCCTCTGTTTAGCGATTTTGTTCCTGGTTGCGATCGTACCGGCAGTGAAGGCCGAGAAGCCGGTCGATGCTTTGAAAGGACCCATAGAAAAGGTGATCCAAATTCTCCAGGATCCGCAGTATGATGACCCGACCCGGCGCGCTGACCTGCGCGAGGAGATCCGGGCGTTGACGAATCCCATGTTCGATTTCGAATTGATTGCCAAGCGCACCACCGGGCGCTACCACTGGGAAAACAGCTTCACACCGCAGCAGCGCCAGGAATTTACGGACCTGTTTGCTGAATTTCTCGGCAACAACTACCTGACCCGGATCAACGGGACCATCAAGGGCCTGCAGATCGATTATCTCGATGAAACGATAGACGACTCCGGAAAAAGGGCCAAGGTCAGAACCAAGGTCCCGCAGAGCAAGGGCGATATGGCCGTTGAATACAGTATGGGACTGCGGGACGGCAAATGGAAAATCTATGACGTCTACGTCGAAGGCGTCAGCTTGGTGCAGAACTATCAGAATCAGTTTCGCGATCTGTTTGAAAAAGAATCGGCCGCCCAGGTCATCGACCGGCTCAAGCAAAAGATCGAGGAACAAAAGCGTCAGAATGAAACCAGTACGTAAGAACCGGAGGTTCGGATATTCAGGCGCGCTTGTCGCCCTGGGCATCATTTTCATCGCGAGCGCCGCGGCGCATGGCGAAAACGTGGCCGACGGCGTGACGCAGGCCCCGCAACCGTCGGCGGTGATGTCGGATGCGCCGACCGAGGCCCCACAGGACCAGCCGCCCGTGACGGTGAGCGATGATGAATTCGACTTTTCCGAGGAGGAGCTGAACCTGACCGCAGTCCGGATCGCCGATCCCCTGGAACCCTTGAACCGCGTCATTTTTCAGTTCAACGACAAGCTCTACTTTTGGATACTCAAGCCTGCGGCGCAGGGGTACAACGTCGTGTTCCGTGAAGATATTCGACAATCTATCGCCAATTTCTTCAGCAATCTGCTGACCCCCGTGCGCCTGACGAACTGTATCCTGCAGGGTAAATTCAAAGCCGCCGGAACCGAAACCGCGCGCTTTTTCATCAACACCACCATGGGCGTGCTCGGTTTCGGCGATGCGGGCAAAGTGATGTTCAACCTGGAGATTAGCGACGAGGATCTGGGACAGACCCTGGGGGTTTACGGCATCGGAAACGGTTTTTTCATCATGTGGCCTATCGTCGGGCCGTCCACCCTGCGGGATTCCGCCGGTTTCGGCGGCGACCTGTTCGTCAATCCCCTTACCTACCTGGAGCCTTTCGGGCTCTCCGTAGCCGTCGGGGGCTACCGGCGGTTCAATGATTTGTCGATGCGCCTCGGAGAATACGAGGCCATCAAAGAGGCCGCCATCGAACCGTACTCGGCCGTAAGAAACGGATACATTCAATTCAGAAACGCGCTCATCGACAAATGAATTATAACAATTCGGACTGAAAACATTGAGAACTCGGGGGAGGGGACCGCGCATGAAGGTATTGGTCAGCGACAATCTGGGTGAAATCGGCATTCAAATGATGCAGGCGGCCGACGGGATAGAGGTGGATGTCAAGACAGGCCTGTCTCCCGAGGAAATCAAGGCCATTATCGGTGGCTACGATGCTTTGGTGATCCGCAGCGCCACCAAAGTAACCGAGGATCTTCTTTCTGCGGCGGCGAAGCTCAAGGTCGTCGGCCGGGCCGGCATCGGGTTGGACAACGTCGACATTCCGGCGGCCACCAAGCGCGGCGTGGTCGTCATGAACACCCCGACCGGCAATGTGATCACGACGGCCGAACACACCATCGCCATGATCATGGCGCTCAGCCGTAACATTCCGGTCGGAACCGCCACACTCAAAGCCGGCCAGTGGGAGAAAAAACGCCTGCAGGGCCGGGAAGTTTTCAACAAATGGCTGGGGGTCATCGGTTTCGGAAAGATCGGCTCGATCGTTGCCGATCGCGGCCGCGGACTCAAAATGCGCGTGATGGTGCATGATCCCTTCGTTGCGCCTGAACAGATCGAAAAGGCCGGCTTTAAAAGCGTCGGCCTGGAAGAACTCTACCGGACAGCCGACTTCATCACCGTGCACGTTCCCAAGGTCAAGGGCACCGAAAAACTGATCGGCCGAGCGGCATTTGCCCAGATGAAAGAAGGGGTGATGATCGTCAATTGCGCGCGCGGGGGAATCCTGGACGAGGAGGCTCTCGATGAAGCCCTGGCTTCCGGCAAGGTCACCGGCGCGGCTCTGGATGTTTTCGAAAAAGAGCCGCCGGGCACCTGCAGGCTCTTCAGCCATGAGCGGGTTATCTGCACGCCGCACCTGGGAGCCTCGACCGTTGAGGCCCAGACGAACGTCGCCGTTGCGATCGCCGAGCAGATTATCGCCTATCTGAAAGACGGTACGATCGTCAACGCGGTCAATGTTCCGTCCATTACCGGCGAGTTGCTCAAGAAGCTGGGTCCTTACCTGACCTTGGCCGATCGCATCGGGCTGCTTCAGGCCCAACTGTCAAGAGGACCGGTCAAAAAGGTCGAAATCATCTACGAAGGTGATTTCAACGGCCTCGACCTCTCGCCGGTGTCGACGGCGATGCTCAAGGGATTGCTTACCCCGATGGTCAGGGACGCCGTCAATTTTGTCAATTCGGCTGTGATCGCCAAGGAAATGGGCATAAAAGTCATCGAGAGCACCAGTACCGAATCGGACCATTTCATCAACCTGATCTCGCTGCGGGTGGCCACTACCGACATGACGACCACGGTTGCCGGAACGATTTACGGCAAGTGCGAGCCGCGAATTGTCAAGATCGACAACTTCGGGCTCGAACTCATCCCGGAAGGCCACCTGGCCTTGATCTACAACGAGGATAAACCGGGTGCGATCGGCAGTATCGGCACGGCCCTCGGCCGCCACGACATCAATATCAGCCGCATGCAGGTGGGACAGGACCAGGACGGCGAAAACAACATTATCTTTCTCAGAACGGACACACTGATTCCGGAGGACGTCCTGGAGGAACTGCGCGCCTTGCCGCAGGTCAGAACGGTAACGCCGCTCGAGTTTTGACCGATGGGTCCAGGAGCTTGTCGCCGCCTGCCCGGGGATCCTTTCAGGCCGGTTCCCGTGTCTTGATGAAGGGGCGAGGCTCACCCGAGACAATTGCCACCTTTCGGGCACCGATGAGTCCCGTCCAGCGGCGGCGTGAAAATTCGGAACATCCAGATGATATGCCTGCGTTTTCGTTAGTAGCCGGCCGGGCGCCGCAACGCCCGAAATTGAGACCTTTCTTTGGCGTGTTCGCTGAGCTTGTGTTGCAGGCTAAGCGGCGAGCCGTCATGAACCAGTAGCAATGCACGGCCGGACATCAGACAGGAGGCCAGATATGTCGAACGAAGAAAAGGGATTCAGCGTTAAAGACCGCCGGATGTTTTCCGGGGAAGAAGGTGAACCACATGAGAAGGAGGCAAAACCCGATGGCGACGCCCCCGAGAAAAAAACCGAACCGCCGCCCCGGCCGCAACCGTCAGCCGGAGCAGATTCTGATCAGTTCGAGGAAATGCCGCTGCCGCAGGTCAACTTTCCGACATTTATCCTCTCATTGAATGCATCCGCCCTGGTGCATCTGGGCGCCATAGAAGACCCGGCGACCGGCCAGCCTTCGAAGAACCTACCGATGGCCAAACAAACCATCGATATCCTCAGCATGCTGGAGGAAAAAACACGCGGCAACCTTTCCAAAGAAGAAGAAAACATGCTCAAGAACATCCTTTATGACTTGCGGATCGCCTTTGTCAGGCAAAAGGCCTGAAGAGCCGCTGCGCTCCGCAGGCCGACGGTGGCCGATACGGCCTTGAACGCAGCGCGCTGCCATTGATGCCGCCGACCCTGCCGGGCATGTGCTGAGGGATATCGGGTCACATGGTTCACATCATCGCCCCGGCCAAGATCAATTTATTCCTGCAGGTTACCGGTAAACGGCCCGACGGTTACCACGAACTGGTTACCCTGATGTGCCCGCTGGGACTCGCCGATCACATTTGGCTCGAACCCGGCGGGGCGCGCATCCGGGTCACCTGCTCGAACCCGGACGTTCCTGTTGGCACGAGCAATACCGCCCACCGCGCCGCCGATATATTTCTCCGGAACCTGTCCAAAACCCATTGTTCGCCCCTGACCGGAGTGAAGATCACGATTGCCAAGAGAATTCCGGTCGGTGCCGGTTTGGGTGGCGGCAGCAGCGATGCCGCCGCGGTTTTGCGAGGCCTGAATCGGGTTCTGAGGCAGCCCTTCCGACCGGCGGAACTAATGGAGATGGGGCTCGGGGTCGGTGCCGACGTTCCGTTTTTCATCTTCGGGCAACCGGCCCTGGCTACCGGCATCGGCGAGCGCCTGGAAGCATATCGCCAGTTGCCGTCTTACAGAGTTTTGCTGATTTATCCCGGTGTCAGCGTATCGACTGCGGAGGTTTACAAAAATCTGGATTTAGGATTGACAAAGTGTAAAAAAAAACTTAAAGACTTCGATCTAAAACGGCGTCCATTTGATGCGGCGGTTCACTTATGCAATGATCTGGAAACAGTGACGCTCAGCCGGTATCCACAGGTTAAGGCGGCCAGAGAAGCCCTCGATGGACGCGGGGCGCTTGGCATTTCGATGTCGGGCAGCGGTTCGACCGTGTTTGCACTTTTCGACGACAATGGAACGGCCCGCCGTGCGTTACAGAGCCTGGAAGGAGCTACCGACGGGTCGCTTTTTCTTACCGAACTCATCGTCGACGCGGACATCGGCAGTCTTTAACGGTGATATCGGACGTCATGCGGAGAGAGAGAATTCCCGCATTCAGCCGCCGGCATCATTTTTGACTTATTGGGGCGTCGTCAAGCGGTAAGACACAGGATTTTGGTTCCTGCATTCGGAGGTTCGAATCCTCCCGCCCCAGCCAAAAGCCTTTCGCTCCGGATGATGATGCGGCTGTGCCGCTTTGCATGACGTCAGACCGGCGGCCCATTCAGCCCGAAAACGAGTGTGCGGACAGACGGTAGTGATAATGAAAGATTTGGTCATATTCAGCGGAAATTCGAACCCCGAGCTTTCACAGAAGATCTGCCGGTACCTGGGCCAGCCGCTTGGCGGCGCCAAGGTAAAAACCTTCAGCGACGGTGAGATACAGATCGAAATCGATGAAAACATTAGGCTCAAAGACGTCTTTATCATCCAGTCCACCTGCTCGCCGGTCAACGACAACCTCGTCGAATTGCTGCTGATGATCGATGCCTGCAACCGGTCTTCCGCTAAAAGGATCACGGCCGTCCTGCCGTATTATGGTTATGCCCGCCAGGATAAGAAAGTCGCCCCACGGGTACCGATCAGCGCCAAGCTGGTGGCCGATCTGCTGACGGTCGCCGGCACGAAAAGAGTCATCACCCTCGACCTGCACGCCGGACAAATCCAGGGGTTCTTCAGCATTCCGGTCGACAATCTTTTCGCGGCGCCGGTTCTGATCGACTACATCAAATCGAATTTCCAAGAAAATCTTGTCATTATTTCACCGGATGCGGGCGGGGTCGAGCGTGCACGGGCGTTTGCCAAACGCCTCAATGCCGATCTGGCCATTATCGACAAGCGGCGTTCGGCACCCAACAAGGCTCAGGCGATGGCTGTCGTGGGCGATGTTCGCGACAAGGTGGCCGTGATTCTCGATGACATGGTCGACACCGCCGGGACCTTGACGGAGGCGGCTGACGCGGTCATGAATGCCGGCGCCAAAGAGGTGCATGCCAGCTGTACCCACCCGGTGCTCTCGGGACCGGCGATCGAACGCATCGAGGCCTCAGGCCTGAAGAGCCTCGCCGTCACCGATACGATTCCGCTCAAACCCAACGCTTTAAACTGCCGTAAGATCAAGGTCCTGACCATTTCAACGCTGGTCGGTGAGGCCATCATCCGCAGCCACAACGGCGATTCGGTTACATCACTGTTCATTTAGGTTGCGGTCATCAGAAGGAGGAACCCAAGATTTGGAACAACTTCAGCTAACGTCAACGCTCCGAAATGCCACCGGAAACGGACCGGCGCGCGTGTTGCGCCGTAGCGGTCGGATTCCGGCAGTGCTCTACGGCCCCGAGACCGACCCGATTCTGTTGTCGGTGAATATACACGAATTCGAACAGGTGCTGAAGAACCACAACATCAATCAGATGGTTTTGAGCCTGGACGTGCAGAATGGCGAATCGCCGGCAAAATCGGTGATGATCAAAGAACTTCAGGCCCATCCCGTTACGAACAAGCTCATCCATGCTGACTTCTATGAGATCAGCATGACCCGGAAGATTTGGGTGAACGTACCGGTGGTGGTTCACGGCAAACCAATCGGTGAAGAACAAGGCGGTATCGTGCAGATTGTTCGCCGCGAACTCGAGGTTTTATGTCTTCCGGGTGAAATTCCGGAATCGATCGCTCTCGATATCAGCAACCTGGACATTGGCGACGCAATTCACGTGGAAGAAATTCGACTGCCGGAAGGGGTCGAGATTTCGGCCGACACGAACTTTACCGTTGTGACGATCACCAGCGCGAAAGCCGAGGCAGAGCCGGGAGAGCCGGGAGAAAAAGGTGCCGCCGAAGCGGCCGAGGGAGCCGAAACAGCTCCTGAAACCAGCGCCGAAAAATAACCATGCAGGGGTGCAGAATCGATACCAAGGCCGGTGGGGGGACTTGCCGGACCTCAGCCGCCCCGGCTTTATATCCGAAGCGGTGCTCAGGTGGACTGAACGGCTCCGATGTCTGAAGCGAGCGCACGGCTGGTTGTCGGATTGGGCAATCCCGGAGATGCGTACCGTGATACCCGGCACAATGCCGGTTTCAAGGTCGTCGAAGAGTTGAGCCGGCGCTTTGCGATTTCGCTTGACAAAAACAAGTTCCAGGCGCATTTCGGGCGGGGAAGCATTGAGGGCGTCGAGGTGATTCTGGTCAAGCCTCTGGCCTTCATGAACAACAGCGGACCTCCGGTCCGACGCCTCGCCGATTTTTTCAAGATTTCCAACAGCGGTCTGCTGGTCATTCATGACGATGTCGATCTATCTTTTGGACGGTTAAAAATCAAAGAGAAAGGAGGGCACGGAGGGCACAATGGGTTGAAATCGTTGATGAGCGTCTTTGGCGGCGGTGATTTCGCCCGCCTGCGCGTCGGTATCGGACGACCGGCGGAAACAGTCGACGTCACGGGACACGTTCTGGGACAGTACTCCATGGATGAGTCGGATATGCTGGACCGGATCATTGCCAGGGCGCGGGATGCGGTGGTGGCCGTTCTGACCAAAGGGCTGAAGGACGGAATGAACCGTTTCAACGACAAACAATTTCTGGTTTCGCGTTAAACATTCAGATTTCAGATGGAGGAAAGAATGAACTACAACTTACCGTTGATTTGCACGCTAGTCGGTCTAGCGGGAGTACTTTTTTCGATTATCACCGCGAGTGTGGTGAAAAACGCGCCGTCGGGCAATGAAAAAATGAACGAGATTGCCGATGCCATCAAAACCGGTGCGATTGCCTACCTCAATCGGCAGTTGAAAAGCATGGGCATTGCCGCCATCGTCCTTTTCATCCTGATTGCGCTCTTCCTGAACCTCAAGAACGCCGTCGGTTTCATCTGCGGCGCGACGGCATCTTTCATCGCCGGTTACATTGGCATGCGCGTATCGGTCATCGCCAATGTGCGCACGGCCGAGGCCGCGCGGGGCGGGCTCAAAAAAGGCCTGGCCATGGCGTTCAGGGGCGGTGCGGTGACCGGTATGATCGTGGCCGGGCTGGCCCTGACCGCAGTCGCCGGTTTTTACACCATCCTGATCGCTACCGGAACACCGGTGCGTGAGGCGGTCATCGCCCTGGTGGCGCTGGGGTTCGGCGGTAGCCTGATCTCCATATTCGCCCGTCTGGGCGGCGGCATTTTCACCAAGGGTGCGGATGTCGGTGCCGACCTGGTGGGCAAGGTGGAAGCCGGGATTCCCGAAGACGATCCCCGCAACCCGGCGGTCATCGCGGACAACGTCGGAGACAACGTCGGTGACTGCGCCGGCATGGCGGCCGATCTGTTCGAGACGTATGCCGTCACGGCGGTTGCCGCAATGCTCCTGGGCAACCTCCTGTTTCCCGACCAACTCATCGCCACCGAATTCCCGCTGGTCCTCGGCGCCATTTCCATCGTGGCCTCGATCATCGCGATCTTTTTCGTCCGTCTGGGCGCCAACGAATACATCATGGGCGCACTCTACAAAGGGATGTTCGGAGCGGCCATTCTGGCGGCGATCGCCTTTTTCGTGGCCTGCCAAAGGATGATACCGACGTTCGAGATCCCGGGCGTGCGGGTCATCACCGGGATGGACGTTTTTTATTCGGCTTTGGTCGGTCTGGTTTTAACCGTTGTGATCGTCATCATCACGGAATACTACACCGGTATCCGTAAGCCGGTCAAATTAGTGGCGGAAGCCTCGACTACCGGCCACGGCACCAACATCATCGCCGGCCTGGCCGTCAGCATGGAAGCCACGGCACTGCCGGTCCTGGCCATCTGTCTGAGTATCGGCCTCGCCCATTATTTTGCCGGTCTTTACGGCATTGCCATGGCGGCCATGTCGATGCTGTCGATGACCGGTATGGTCATTGCGATTGATGCCTACGGTCCGATCACCGACAACGCGGGCGGTATCGCCGAGATGGCCGGCATGGACGAGAGCGTGCGCGCCGTCACCGATCCGCTGGATGCCGTCGGAAACACCACCAAGGCGGTCACCAAGGGCTATGCCATCGGTTCCGCCGGCCTGGCGGCGCTGGTGCTCTTTGCCGCTTACACCCAGGAGTTCGTCCTGCACGGCGGCGGTGAGGAACTCTCCTTCGACCTGAGCAACGTGAACGTCATTATCGGCCTGTTCATCGGCGGCATGCTGCCGTATCTGTTTGCTTCGATCGCCATGCGGGCGGTCGGCAAGGCCGGTGCGTCGGTGGTGGACGAGGTACGCCGTCAGTTCCGCGAGATTCCCGGCATCATGGAAGGCACCGGGAAACCGGATTACGCGGCCTGTGTCGATATCGTCACCAAGTTCGCGCTCAAAGAGATGATCATTCCGGCCCTGCTGCCGGTTGTGGTGCCGGTTGTCGTCGGCCTGGTCTTGGGCAAAATCGCTCTGGGCGGCCTCTTGATCGGCAGCATCGTGACCGGCCTGTTCGTGGCGATTTCCATGACGACCGGCGGCGCTGCCTGGGACAACGCCAAGAAATACATCGAAGACGGGCACCTGGGCGGCAAGGGCAGTGATGCGCATAAGGCCGCGGTGACCGGTGATACGGTCGGCGACCCCTACAAGGATACCGCCGGGCCGGCCATTAACCCGATGATCAAGATTCTGAACGTCGTGGCCTTGTTGATGGTTCCGCTCCTGCTCAAAATGGGATGACAACGACTCAGGATTTTTGATGTCCTGATGAAATAACGGCTAAAGAGGATCGGCGTCCGGAGACGGTGCGCCGATCCTTTTTTTTCTGTTGATTGTCAATCGTAGCCGTGGTATAAAACCATCCTAATATTTTATTTAAAATCACTCGGTTCGGTTCGATTGCCCGCCCCGGATCGGTTCGTGCGGCGCGCGGATTTTGCAAGGGTGCCGGTTTCAGTGGTGCCGGGGTTCGGCAAACGTGACTCCTGTAGCTGCCGACATTCGCGTCAATGTTCATCGGCGGGGTGTACATTCTCTTTATCGGTGTATCAATGAGCAGTAAAAAAGCGAGCGGGCAGACGCAACCCAAGTCGAAGAAACCGAAAATAAAAGAGTTTCACGTTGGCGATCTTGCCGTTTACCCGGCCCACGGCGTCGGGAAGATCGAAGCCATCGAAAGTCGCGTAATCAACGGAGAAAAGCATGATTTTTACATGATGAAGGTTCTCGAAAACAACATGCTGATCATGATTCCGATTCGCAATGTCGATTCGGTCGGTTTAAGAGACATCATCGATAAAAAGGAGATTCCCAAAGTCTACGAGGTCATGAAGGCCAAAAAGGAAACCCCGAACGACAACCAGACCTGGAATCGGCGCTATCGCGAATATATGGACAAGATAAAAACCGGTTCGCTCTACGATGTGGCCGAGGTTTTTCGGGACCTTTCGCTTTTGAAATTGACCAAAGACCTGTCCTTCGGCGAACGCAAGCTCTACGACACGGCTCAGGTGTTGCTCGTCAAAGAGCTGTCAACAGCCAGGAAGACCGACGAAGAGTCCATCATCTCCGAGATCGAATCATTTTTCACGCCGGCCGACGCCCAGGGGGCCAGCCTCTAAGTTTTCCTGCCCACATGTCCTGCACCGGTGTTTTTCATATCGTTGTCGATTCTTGTGCTGCGGGGACGCGCCTCGACCAGTTGGTCGCCTCCCATGTGTCCGTCTTGACGCGTTCTCAGGCGGCGGTCTTGATTCAACAGGAGCAGATCACGGTCAACGGCCGGCCCAAAAAGCCCGGCTACCGGCTGAAGGCAAAAGATGAGATCGCCGGAAGCCTAGCGCCGCCGGCTGAAACGGCGGTGAAACCGGAACCGCTGGATCTGGATATTCTCCACGAAGATGATGATATGATCGTCCTCAACAAACCGCCCGGCGTGGTCGTCCACCCGGCCCCCGGTCACGCGTCGGGCACCCTGGTCAATGCCCTCCTGTATCACCGCCCCACCATCGGCCCGATCGGCGGCGAACTGCGGCCGGGGATCGTCCACCGCCTGGACAAGGACACCTCCGGTATTCTCATCGTCGCAAAGAACGCGGCTGCGCATGCTCATCTGGCGAATCAATTCGCCGCCCGGCGTATCCGCAAACTCTACCTGGCCATCGTCTGCGGCGAGTTGGCCGACGACAGCGGCGTGATTGGCTTTCCGATCGGCCGTCACCCGGTGGACCGCAAACGCATGTCGACCAGCAGCCGCAACCCCCGCATGGCCGAAACCGGTTGGAAAGTGCGCGAGCGGTTCAAAGGCCTGACGCTGGTCGAATTGAACCTAAAAACCGGCCGGACCCATCAGGCCCGGGTCCATTGCGCCGCCGTCAATCATGCCATCCTCGGCGATCCGGTATACGCGCGCGGAAAGTTGTGCCGGGCGTCAACCGCAGCGGCGCCGGCGCTCATCCGGCAGGTCAAACGCCAAATGTTGCACGCGTGGCAATTGACCTGCACTCACCCCAGCCGTCTGGTCCCGGTTTTTTTTGAAGCCCCGCTTCCGCAGGACATGGCTCAACTGATCGTCCATCTGCGGCGCCTAGCGGCACCCTCCGCTTGACCCCCGCCCAACGGATCCTGCCTGATACGGGCGGGAATCGATTTCATTGAAAAATCTTTACGGTTGGTGTAGCTCGAAGGAAGCGTTGCCGCAATGCGGCGAACTGCTTCTCGAGGAGGTTTGCAAATGATTCCAAAGCCCGTGTGGCATGCACTGAGCCGTGATGCGGTCTTAAAAGAACTGGTGACCGACCCGCAAGACGGTTTGACGACCGATCAAGCCGCCAGGCGCCGCGAACGTGTCGGGCCCAACGAGCTCAAACATGAGACCGCCGTCTCACCGACAGAGATATTTTTCCATCAGTTCAAAAACATTCTGATCGTCATTCTGATTGTCGCCGTGGTCCTTTCCGCATTGGTGGGGGAACTGGTCGATGCCGCCGTCATATTGATCATCGTCGTCTTCTGTGCCGCCCTGGGTTTCATTCAGGAGTACCGCGCCGAAAAGGCCATTGAGGCGCTCAAGAAGATGCTGTCTGCGACCGTGACGGTCATTCGTAACGGATCGAAATCCGAGCTGGCAACCACGGAGATTGTCCCCGGGGATATCCTGGTGCTGGCGGCGGGCGATAAACTGGCGGCTGATATCCGGCTGATTGAAAGCCATTCGATCCATTGCGACGAGGCGGCGCTTACCGGTGAATCGGTCCCGGTCGAAAAGACCGACACCGTTCTGCCGGAAGTCACGGCGGTGCAAGAGATGAAGAACATGGCCTTTACCGGTACGACGATCACCTTCGGCCGTGGCCGCGGCGTCGTCGTCGCCACCGGCATGCAGACCGAATTCGGCAAGATTGCCGCGCAGGTCGCCGCGATCAAGGTGGACAAAAGCCCTTTGGAGAAGCGCACCGAAGAAATCGGCAAGTGGTTGAGCCTGATCGCTTTTTCAATCTGTGGCTTGGTTGTCGCCATCAGCATCGTGCGCGAACTGCTTTTCGGCGCGCTCGACACGGGCTTTGTCCTGAGAATGCTGATGTTTGCGATTGCACTGGCCGTGGCTGCGGTACCCGAAGCGCTGGCGGCGATTGTCACCGGAGCCCTTGCGCTCGGTATGCACGCCATGGCCCGCAAAAACGCCTTGGTCAAAAAAATGCCGGCCGTCGAGACACTCGGTTGCACCACTGTCATCTGCACCGACAAGACCGGGACTCTGACGCGCGGTGAAATGACGGTCCGACGGCTGTTTACCGAAGGCCGGTCGATCGAGGTCACCGGCACAGGCTATGTTCCGGAGGGCGTGTTCAGGGATCCACACGGCCAACCGCTGACCGCTGACGTCGCGCTCGGCCACCTGCTCACGGCTGGTGTGCTGTGCAACGATTCGGAGCTTCGCCGGGATAATAACGGTTGTAGCATCAAAGGGGATCCAACCGAAGCCGCCCTTCTGGTTGCGGCCGCAAAGGCCGGGATCTCCCTTGAAGAAACCCGCGCGCGGCAACCGCGCACCGAAGAGGTTCCCTTCAGTTCCGAAAGAAAGCGCATGACGACGATTCACCGGCAAGCCGGCGGTCAGCCGGTGGCCTACATGAAAGGGGCTCCCGAGGTGGTGCTGAGCCGCTGCACCTGTCATGGTCGCAGCCGGTGACAGCATACCGCTGACGGCCGATAAGCGCGCCGCTATCCTGCAAAACAGCGCGGCCATAGCCGGGGATGCCCTGCGGGTTTTGGGGCTTGCCTACCGCCGTCTCACCGCGGCCAACGGCCTGGATCATACGATTGAAACCGATATGGTCTTTCTCGGCCTGGTCGGCATGATGGATCCGCCGCGCGCAGAGGCGCTGGCTGCCGTTCGCACCTGCCGTGAGGTCGGCATCAAGCCGGTCATGATCACCGGCGATCACCTGCAGACCGCCGTGGCCGTGGCTGGGGAACTCGACATCTACCGTGAGGGCGATCGGGTGCTGACCGGCAAGGACCTGGAGGAAATGACCGCCGCCCAGTTCGAAGCGCTCGTTAACGAGGTCACTGTCTACGCCAGGGTGTCCCCGCTCGACAAGCTGAAGATCGTCAAGGCCTGGAAAGCCAGGGGCGATGTGGTGGCCATGACCGGTGACGGGGTCAACGACGCGCCGGCCTTGAAGCACGCCGATATCGGCATTGCCATGGGCATCAGCGGCACGGATGTGGCCAAGGAAGCGGCCGACATGATTCTGAGCGATGACAATTTTGCCACGATCGTCAGCGCCGTCGAAAGGGGGCGCTGGATCTATGACAACATCAAGAAATACCTGGCCTACCTGCTGCAGTGCAACATCACCGAGGTGATCGTCATCGGCGGCATCGTTCTTGCGCTCGGACCCGAGTTCCTGCCCTTGCTGCCGGCCGCCATCCTATATATCAACCTGGCCTCCGACGGCCTGCCGGCCCTGGCATTGGGGATTTCTCCGCCGGACAGGGACATCATGCAACGCCCGCCGCGGGACCCACAGGAAAGCTTCTTCAGCTGGGACATCCTTTCCTTTATCCTGCGGGCGGTTGTCATCGAAAGCCCGTTTTTCTTCCTCATCTTCTACCAGAACCTCTCCGACCTCACCCAGGCCCGCACCACGATATTTTTCCTCTTCATCGTCGTCGAGTTCGTGATCGCCTTGAATTGTCGTTCACTCACCTTCAGCATCATTCAGGCGCCGCCGCACAAGTGGCTTCTGATCGCGCTTGGCTGGGAGCTGATCCTGATTGCCGTTCTCGTTCAAATCCCGGCCGTGCGCCACTCCTTCGGGATCACGGTGCCGAGCCTGGCCGAGTTGGCCATCGTATCAGGTGTCGGGCTCCTGGTCTTTGTTCTGATCGAAGCCACCAAGTACTTCCTGCGAAAAAGAAAAAGCGTGGCCCGAAAAAGACTATAGGTTTGTGAGCGCCGGTGATTTAGGACTTGCAGGCAAAATGGCGCTGAAGATGATCATGCGCCTGATCACGACCGTTTGAACTCTGACTGACCGCGAAAAATCCAGCTGCTCATGGACCGCTTGTTCAACATGATGGTTATAAGCGGATTGCGCACGACGATTCATCTACCCGGAGAAAAAACGGCCATGCGCTGCCGACGGAAAGATCAAGGCGAAGCGCAAGACCAAAAAACACGCCCGCGTTCAGCGGTTAACTCCGGCGGCGAAAAAGTGGCCATGTCGCCGAGCATCACCTCGAAGCCGGTAAAATCGCTGCGCACCCAGGGGGCGTAGTTGCTGCGGACCGTGAGAACCACCCGCAGCTCAATATCGTCCGAGCCGTCCTCCAACAGAAGCAGCCCGAGGTTGTAGCCGTTGCGGCCGAGGCTGCGATAATATTTCTGAGTGTTCAATACCCCCTGTGCCAGAGCCTGCCAGTCCGCTTTCGTAGTGTCGTGCAACGCGGTCGCACCGGGCAAAATGCCCCAGATTTCATAAAAGCCTTCGGGTGCAAAGGCGGCCAGCCATTGCCAGTGCCCGGTGGCGCCGATGAAGCGCCTACCGGCCCGCTTCTCCAGTGCCAGGTAATCGCTGAACAGGCGCATGCCGAATTGCCGCCGGTGTTCAGCGGCAAGGGCGTGCAAGCAGCGCTGATGGTTGGCCGGCGTATGGTCGGCCTGCACCTGCAGGTGAGGATGAAGCAAGGACCCCCCGGCCGAGGGCAGGTGATTCTGGGTGATGGCCATGAAAACGGCGGCCGGATCGTGGGACAGGACCCGCAGCAGGTAGTCCCTGCAGTTCAGGAAACTGTCCGCGTAAGCCTGAAGATGGGCCGTGCCGATCGGAACGAAGTGCTCGTCGTCGAAAAGGCTCACCGCCGAGTAGCGGCCATACGGAAACAGATTCGGAAAAAGGGTCGAGGTCCCCCGGACCATGCGTCCTTCGGGACACAGTTCGGGCGCCAGCCGGGGGGTTTGCGCCGTGAGTCGGTTTCGGCAGAAAGGACACTTGTCCCGGTCTAGAGCAGAAGGCGGTGGTTCCGGCAGAAACCCGGCCCCGGGTTCGCGCTCTTCACTGCGGCTGTACGTGATCCTGCAGGTGCGGCCCGTGATGGGGTTGGTGCGAATCTCGATGGGGCGATCGGCAATTTCACCGTCGGGCAGCACAATCCGGGAGTGGAAGGCCGCCTGCTTGAACTCCAGCATGAGTGGTGTCCTTTCAGGCCGGTCCGCGGCAGCGGCGTCGGCTTGGCACTTTATTCCGGGGGTCGATCTCGCCGCTTTATACCAGACCGCCTTAACGGTTAAAACTATTTTTCCGTTTGGCTCCGGCTTGCCCGGGGTGGGGGAAAACGATTTCGCTGAACAGGTAGCGTCAGACGGCCGCTGAACGGATGGAGCGCTGCGATCAACTGCGGAAAAAGGATTTCCCTTTTGGTGTTGAGGGCGCTTTGTGCTATGGGATTTTTATTTCCAATCGATAACTGCCGGTTTACGACCGCGCCCGCTTGCTGTCAGGGTGTTTATCGATGGCCTGAGAGATGCACGGCGCAGCCCGGGCTGTCGGTATCCGCTTCTTTGAGGGGGGTGATGGATGAGATGGTTGGCATTCTTCTTGGCGGTTATGGCCACGGCGGGCGGTTTGCCGATGGATGGACACACCTGCCGGGAAATAGAAGCGATGGACCTTCAACAGACAAAAGCCCGCCTGCATGACCACCTGGTCACATTGACCCGAACCATCGGTGAGCGCAGCGTCCGATTTCCCGACAAGTTGCACCGGACGGCCGACTTCATTCGGTCCTTTTTCGAGGGCATCCGGGTGCCGGTCCACCTTGACCCGTACGCCTACCGCGAGTTGGTGGTGTCCAACGTGGTCGCCGAGGTGTCTTTCGGCGGCGAGCCTTCCCGACACTATCTGATCGGCGCTCATTATGACTCGGTGGCCGGGACCGTGGGCGCCGACGACAACGCCAGTGCCGTGGCCGTCCTGCTGGAGACGGCCCGGGAATTGAACGCGGCAGCGGCAAACCGGTCTCGCGGCGTGAAGGTCACCTTCGTCGCCTTCGCGCTCGAAGAGCCTCCCGTTTACGCCACCCGCTTCATGGGCAGCCGGGTCTACGCCGCCAAGGCCAAGCGCGAAAAGCTCTTTCTGGACGGCATGATCTGTCTTGAAATGGTGGGGTACACCTGCCGTGAACCGGGCTGCCAGCGCTACCCTTTTCCGCTGAAGTTCTTCGGCTACCCCGAAGAGGGCAACTTCATGGGCATTGTGGGCAACTACGCCTCACGGTCATTTACCCGCGGTCTCGTGGAGATATTCCGGCAGAATCCGGGACTTCCGGTGGTGTCACTGACCGTTCCCCTAAACGGCTGGATTTTGCCGGCGGTGAGGCTCAGCGACCACGCCTCGTTCTGGGACGAGGGATATCCGGCCGTGATGGTGACCGACTCGGCCTTTTTCCGCAACCCTTACTATCACACGCCATCAGATACGATGGACACGCTGGACCTGGACTTCATGGCCGAGCTGGTCAAAAGCCTGGTCGGTTTTTTCTGCCGGCCGGAACAGTGATCCGCCCGCATGCCGAGTCCGGACGCTTGCGGCCGGGGCGTACATTGACTTCCGCCGGGCGGTGTGCGGAACCCTCAAAATGGCTCCCGCGTATAAACAGGCGGCGGCTGATTGAAGTCGGCGGCACGATAAGACAATCGCATTGCGGACCGATCTCCGGAAAAAGCCGATAACTTTGCCTTGACGTGCCGGATGCTTCAAAAAAGATTTAAAAATTGATATCGTCCGGCAAAATGGAACAATCAATGCCAATTTTTTCATGTTTTACCGTATGCTACCAAGATAGGTTAAAAATATTCCGCCCTATATGGGCAAAAGGCAATCGCGCCAGGCAAAGCCTGGGGCGTTGGGATAGAAGGCAGAGGTAGGTCTTCTTGAAATTCGTCAGAGGAGTCCAGTGGGTTCGAATCCCATCCGGAAAGGGTTAGCCACCCACCGGGAGCAAGTCTTGCCAGTGTAGGGAAATCCGAATCTGGAAGCGTAGACAGCGAGTGCTGAAGCCGCGTGAACCAGCCTCGAAATTGCCGATGTAGCTGCGGCCTTCGCCGTTTGCCTAGCGGGGGCGACACCGAACCGTCGCAGGAAAGGCGAGACGGAACGGCGCGGCCGGGGTCTCATGAGCGGGGCAAAGGCACGAGAGGGCTCCCCAGGAACCTGGGAGGCCCTCGTCGTTCCATCGCAATAAAATTCCGGCACAGGTGAGCCGTCGGGGGAAAGGCCGAGAACACCGGGCCTGCCAAGAGCCAGACCTGCAGGGGGGTTGGCGGGAGATACGAAGAAGCGAGAAGCAGGGGCGATGGTACCGACAGGCGGAGGCGACGAAGCCTGTGGGGATGACGGCAGGGAGTCTTAGCATGGGCATAGTACCGAG
>JBFYWB010000028.1:0-24537 GCA_041299015.1 Deltaproteobacteria bacterium | reverse complement strand
TCCCGTTCCGGATGGGCTTGCTGAAATGCGGCCACCCGCTTGGCGATATCTGAAAAAAGATAAGACGCCTTGAGCTTCAGATAATTTTCGTTGATCTTGATCATGGTTGCTCCTCGCGAGCTATTGGTCGGTTTCAGCAGTCCCAAAACTGTCAGTCTCAAATGTCAGGAATAAATTTATCGGGCCAACAATGAATCTCGATCACTACTGTCCCGTTATGTCTTCAAACATTTCCTTGGGCGCACCGCAAACGGGACACCGCAGAGGCGGATCATCCCCGTCGTGAATGTAGCCGCAAATCAAACACCGCCAGCGCTTCATCCGTATTGCCTTCCTTTGCTTCGGTTATCTGCCGCGGTTTAACCCGCTGGCCGCCACGTTCCGAACGTGAACGGTTTTTGGATCTTTGAAGTGTCGTTTGATCAACCTTTCAATTTCTGTTTTCGACGGCAGTGCCGTCACGCCAAACCCACGCGTTGACAGCGCCGCGGCCGCCACGGCAAATCGGCCGGCGTCGACCGGATCGCCCCCCTCGAGAAAACGGATTAAAAAAGCAGCGTCAAACACATCTCCGGCACCGGTCGGGTCGACACACCCTATGTCGGGTGCCGCGATCCAGACCATTCGCTTTCCATCAAACAGACCGGCACCTTTTTCACCCTGGGTAATGATGACGGTTCCGGGCCCCCATTTGTGGAGTCGATGCAGCGCATCCTCAAGATCAGCGGTCGCGACGGTGACCGCGGCTTCCGCGGCATCGACTTTCAAAATGTCGCTGCGGCCGATCGCCGTTGCGGCAGCCGGGGCCATTCGCAGGACCACGTGACCGTCCGGTTGCAGATGACGAAGAAATCCCTGAGCGTCGAGCATCAGGGTCCCGGTGCGGGGGGTCGTCAAAATAGCCGGGTCGATCTCCTGCAAAACGGGGCCGGCCAGAATCGCTTCAGCCGTGAAGGCCTCCGGCGGCAGGTCGCTCAGAGGAATCCACCCTCCGGGCCGGGCCCGCTGTCGACGGCCACCGGGCGTATAGATGTTTTCGAAAACCGCCACCGGCCCTTCAACCGAGAAATACCGAACATCCGCACCATGCCGCTCAAAGCCCTGCTTGATTTCCGCATCCCCCTTACCGATGACCGCAACCGAGCACCCCAAACCCAGCAGGAACAAAGCCGCGTACCAGACGGTCCCGCCGTAGACCTGGACCGTATGGTTTCCTATGGATATGGTATCGCGGGTCGGGTTGCCGATCAGATAGATCATTGTGCTCCCGTTAATGCCGGACAGGGGCAGAGCCGCTCCGTTTGGGATATGTTCCCAGATATCGGTTCATATAGCCTCACCGGCTGAAATGATCAAGCGTCGGTTTACCCCGCACCGAGACCATAGATCTTCGGATTCTTTGACACAGGCGCAGTCGTTTCTTAAGATAATTCAATCGTCCGCCTCGTTGATCAGTCGGTCTGTTCGACCCGTCACCGATCACCGTCTGTGTTCGCCGAAGCACTGGAGCCGATGAGATGATTTTTTGGGTACAAAACAACGCCATCACCGATCCCTGCCTCAACTTAGCACTGGAGGAATTCTGCCTGCGCAAGCTCGCTCCAGACCGAGCGCTTCTTTTGACGTATGTCAATAAGCCATCGGTCATCGTCGGCCGAAATCAGAACATCCTCGAAGAAGTCAACATACCCTTTGCGGCTCAGCAAGGTTTCCATGTCGTCCGCCGGATATCCGGAGGAGGGGCGGTCTACCACGATCTGGGCAACTTGAATTTCAGTTTTATCCAAGCGCACAACCGGCGAAGCTTTAAAACGATTCGCCACACCTTGGAGCCGGTGCGTCTGACTCTTTTGAAAGCAGGCGTGACGGCTGAATTCAATGCCAGGAACGATCTTTTTGTCGCCGGGAAGAAGGTCTCCGGCAATGCTCAGTTTTCAAACACCCGAAGAGACATCGTTCACGGCACCCTTCTTTTCGAAAGCGATCTCGATGGTCTGCGCCGATCCCTGGCGTCGACCGTCGAACTGATCAGCTCAAGGGCACTGAAGTCGATTCCGAGCGCGGTTACCAATATAGCGGATTTTCTGCCGCACCGGGTCGGCTTGGACGATTTTCGGCAGATGCTGCTCCACACAATTGGCGAAAAGAACGGGGGCTTCAGAGAAATGACCGTTTCAGACCGACATTGGCAAGACATCTCACGCCTGGCAGATGAAAAGTATCGTTCCTGGCAGTGGAACTTCGGCAAAGCCCCGGCTTTTCGTATCCGCCGCAGCGCTCAGACGCCTGTCGGGTATCTGGAGGCGGCCATTGCGGTGGAAAGCGGCCGCATCACCAGTATCCTTATCGAGGAAACCATTGCGGATGTTAACCGTTTGGCAACGCTCGACACAGTCCTCAAGGGTGTCCCCTACCACCGTGAAACCATTCAAAACCGGTTGTCGGATTTGGATTTGAGAAGTTTCGGCTTGACGCTCACTGCAAGCCAAATCGCGGCGTATCTTTGCGGGCAAGGCATCTTCGGTCTCGCCCCCGGTTTACAAAACGCTTGACCCACCCTATGTTAAGGCACCAAAACCTGTTGAAAAACAACAAACGGCGCGTCCGGAAAAACGGCCCGATCCCTATCACCGGGTTACAGGCGTTGGACAGCGCGCTGAATCATGTCTCTGGAGGATTTAAACATGCGGTACGTGTTGCAAATCGTTTTGTCATTTCTGCTGCTGGCGGCGAGCGTTGTCGGCGCGCAGGCCCGCGCAAGCCTGGAAGCAAATCTCGCTGTAGAGGAATTTACGCTGGATAACGGCATGCTCTTTCTGGTGGTGACCCGTCCGAAAATGCCCCAAGTGGCGGTTAGATTGGCCATACGGGCCGGTTCGGCCCTCGAAGAAACGGGCAAGACCGGCATTGCCCACCTGCTGGAGCACATGATGTTCAAGGGCACCAAAAATTTCGGTACCTTGGACCATGCAAAGGACCGGGAGCTTCAGGAAAAAATCGAGGCAGCCTACCAGTTGGTTCTGCGGGAGGAAAAATCCCGCCGCCCCGATCGGGAACTGATCCAACGCAAGCTCTCCGAAATGGATGCCCTGCGCCGTGAGGTCCAAAATATTTTCGTGCCGCAGGCCTTTTCTTCCCAGCTGGGCAGAAACGGCGCCGTGGGTATCAATGCCTTTACCAGTCTCGATCAGACCCAGTACGTCGCATCGGTGCCGTCGGACATGCTCGAACAGTGGTTTTCGATTATCAGTGAACAGATTTTCGAGCCTTCCTGGCGCGAATTCTATGTCGAAAAAGAAGTGGTTCAGCGGGAGTGGGCCTTCCGCTATGTCAACAATCCGACCGGGGCCGCATGGCTCGATCTGTACGCCACCGCTTACACCGCCCACCCTTATCGCAACCCGACCATCGGATGGCGATCGGATATGGACAAATTCAACACCTCCGACGCCATGGCCTTTCACCTCCGGCACTACAATCCAACCAATACGGTCTGCGTTTTGGTCGGCGACCTGACCGTTGAAGAAGCCCGGCGCCTGGCTGGAATATATTTCGGAAGATACCCCACCGGTACCCGCAGCCCTGAAGTGGTGACGGCCGAGCCGCCCCAAGAAGGCCCGCGCCACAGCGTTCGCTATCTCGCGGGGGCCCGGACCCCACTGGTGCGAACCGGATTCCATGGGGCCCAAATGGGTACCGCGGACTTCTACGCGCTGGATGTGATGACCATGCTGCTCAGTCAGGGGCGCAGCGCCCGCATCACGCAAAACCTGATCAACAAGGGCATGGCGGTAGAGGCCTGGGCCGCCAATCCGGACAATCGCTACGGGGGAATGGTGATTCTTGGCGGTTCGCCCAACGAACCGCAGCTTCCGCAGAGCGACTCTCCGACAGAAGAACAAAGACGTCGGGCCTACCTGGATGCCTGCCGCGACCTTGAAAACCTGCTTTTGGCGGAAGTCGACGCCTTGAAGAACCAGCCCGTCACGCCCCGTGAGCTCGAGCGCATCAAAAAACTCAACCAGCGGGAGTTCATCGAACGGATGCGTAGCAATGAAAGTTTAGCCTCCACGTTGGCCACGCTTGAAGTCCAGACCGGGTGGCGCTATCTGAACACCTATCTCGACAGCATTGCCGCGGTAACGCCAGCGGATGTCCAGCGCGTGGCGCGGACCTATCTTCGCAATGAAAACCAGACCAGTGTGTTCATCATCCCGGGCGGTGAACCGGACAAACCGCCCGCAGCCTATAGTGAAGTCCGGTCCGTGGGCGGAAAGGCCGCCGCTCGCATCACCTCTGCGGTCGATTTTGTCAACCGTTCGACCTACCCCACTCCTGAGGGCTGGCGCCATCCGCTCTCTTTTGCCCGTAAACCGGTCAAGGTAACGTACGCTCAAGCGGAGTCCGCCACGATCGGTGGCGCTACCCTTTTTTTCATGCCGGATACCGAGTTGCCGATGATCGATCTGACCCTGCTGGTGAAGGCCGGTGAAATCGACCTAGACCCCGCCAAAACCGGCTTGGCCGGACTCGTCACCGGCAGCCTCGTCACCGGCGGTACCGAGCGGCACGCTCCGGAAGCACTGGCACAAGAACTCGATGAACACGCCATCGACTTGTCGGTGTCGGTGAAAGAGGAAGATACCACTATCCGGCTATCGGTTCTAAGGGATGAATGGGACAGGGGGCTGGACCTGTTGAAGGAAATCCTGACACAGCCCGCTTTCCGACCCGATGTGGTGGACGTTGTCAAGGAGCAGTCCTTGATCGGACTGAAACGCCAGGGCGAGAGCGCTCAGGCGGTGGCCATGCGTGAAGGGGCGATCTGGCATTTCGACGGGCACCCCTATGGACGGGATCCGCTCAAAGGGCTCGAAACGATTTCAACGATCGGCCGGGAGGATTTAAAAAGTTTCCTGCAAACCTATTTTGTTCCGTCGAACATGGTGGTGGCCGTTTCCGGCGACATCTCCAGGGAGGCTGCTGTTGACGGTATCGGCCGATTGTTAAACAGCTTGCCCGACGCCCGGGCACCGGCACGAGGCTTGGAGGACCCTTCAGCCACCTCTCCCGTTCTGGCTCTCGTTCCCAAGGCGGGTCAGGTACAGTCCCAGGTGGTGCTGAAACTGAACGGCCCCAGGCGATCAGACCCAGATTTCTGGAAGCTGCGGCTGTTGACGGACATTTTTGGTGGGAGTGATTCATTGATGTATACCCGCCTGAGGGATGATCTGGGATTGGTCTATTCGGCGGGATTTTTCCTGACCTACAAGTGGAATGCTGGGACGTTGACCGGGTATATCGGCTGCAAAGGTGACAAAACCGGCATGGCGATCACCGAAACCCTGAATATCATGCAGGAGCTTCGAAGGGAAATTCCAGCGGACGAGGTAGAACGCAAGCGCCTCGAAGGACTCAACAGTTTCGTGTTCAACGTGGACACGCCACATGACTTGGTCACCGCTTACGCCCGCTACAAGATGCGCGGGGAACCGCTGGACATGCTCGATCGAATTCAGCAGGCCTTTATCGACGCCGACAAACCCGACCTCGAAAAACTGGCTCGCCGCTATCTGGACCCAAGGCGCATCCAAGTGTTCGTGGTCGCGGACAAGACGATTCCGGTAAGCCGGGATCAAAACGAAGTGTGGACCCTGGAAGAAGATCTCAACCAACTGGCCGCGCAGCTCAATCTTCCGTACCGCGAGATCGCGCTGCGTTAACAAACGGTCAGTCGCTGAAAGCCATGCATTCAAGGCAGAGCGCATAAGCATGGCCGGGAGGACCCCCGGCCTGCAGAACGGCTCCGATGTAACGGTCACTCATCGCAGGCCCTAATAGGTCGCGGATCCCTACCGTCGGGAGGCTGCTGCCCCAGGATACAAAGCCGCCGACGACCAGACGGCGGAGTCTTTTAACCAGGCGTTCCCTGGCCGTTAAGGGCTGTTCAATAGCGACCAGATCGTATTGATCGAGCTTGGCCATTTTCGCGGCACTTTCGACAGCCATTCCCAGACCGCCGATTTTGTCGATCAGGCCCAGTTTCTGGGCGGTTTGAGCGGCCCAGACCCGGCCCTGGGCTATCTTTTCCACCGCCTCGGGAGACATGTCGCGCCCTTGGCTCACCCGTTCGATGAAGCGCTGATAGCCCCTTTCAATCTGAAGTTGCAGGGCGTCTGCGAGCAGTGGATTAAGAGGGCGGCTGAGATCGAAAGCGCCGGAAAGACGGGTTGTTCCGATACCGTCGGTCTTGACCCCGAGGGCATTCAAGGTTTTGTCAAATGTGGGCAGGGCGGCAAAGATACCGATAGAGCCGGTGATGGTGGTGGGCAGGGCCCATATTTCGTCGGCGGCCACCGAAATCCAGTAAGCACCCGATGCCGCTACGGCGCTCATCGAAACGACGACCGGCTTGCCGGCTGTGCGCGTCAGTTCGAGTTCCCGGCGAATGATCTCAGATGCCACGGCACTGCCGCCGCCGCTGTCTATCCGTAATACGACGGCTTTGATTTTCTCATCGGTACGCGCCTGGCGGATGAGTTCGGCTGTCGAATCGCCGCCGATCCGGCGGGCCGGCTGCGTCCCGTCCATTATGATGCCCTCGGCCACAATCAAGCCGACCCGGTTGTTTTCCGTAAGGGGACGACGTACTTTCGGGAGCATAATCGACGTGTAGGTGTCTAACTCGATTTTATTATAGCCCTCACCGCTTTTATCCTTGCCAACCAGGCGGATCAATTCATCCCTGACCTCGTCCCGGGTTTTCAAATCGTCTACCAGACCCGACGTCATAGCCAGCCGGGCGGCGTCACCGCCCTCCTCGGATAGATTGACATGCAGGTTGTCGATGTAGTCATCGATTCGCTCGGCCGGCAGCTTGCGCAAAGCGGCCACGTCGGTTGTATACGCCGCCCACAACACTTTCAAAAAGGCCTGGTTTGATTCCCGGTCGTTCGTGGACATATCGTTGCGCGTAAAAGGTTCAAGCGCCGATTTATAGGTTCCAACCCTGAAAACATGAAAATCGACCTGGAGTTTGTCCAGGGCGTTTTTGACATACTGGCGGAACACCCCAAACCCACTGAGCCACACCTGCCCCATGGGATGCAGGTAGAGGCGATCTGCATGTGCGGCCAGATAATACTGTCGCTGATCGTATCTGTCGCCGTAGGCGATGATGGTTTTTCCGGCAGCTTTAAACCGCGCCAGGGACTCACCGATCTCCTGTAGCTGACTGATTCCGACCCCATCCAGTTTCTCGAGATCGAGGACAAGAATCTTGATATTGGCATCACTCCTGGCGGTGTCGATACCCTCGATGAGGTCTCTCAGAACCGTCTCGGCTCCCGTGGTGGTCCCGTAGAGACGATCGGCAAGCAGCGTGTCGGCCGACTGCTCGACGATTTTTCCTGCCGGCGCCAACAGAAGAGCGGACCCGGATGGAATGCGGCCATCAGTGGCCGAAAAAAGAAAACCGGCCAACAGAAAGACGAGCGCAAGAAAAAAAAGGTTAAAGAATACCCGCCGAAAAATAGTCACTCCATTCCAGAAAATTCTTATCACTCTGCCGATAAATTTAAAGATTGTTGTCATTGCTCCCCTTTCAGGTAACCCGCACTATCCGACGCATTGATGGCAGCGCGTTAACATGGATGCATCAAAACTCCCACGCCTGGCGTTAATATTTTACGGCCGGTGACGGCGGAAAACAGTATCGGAAAATTTACTAATAAATAATTTAATAAAAAAATAATGTTACTTATTATTGACATTTTAAATAATAAATTTACATTAAACGGAAAACATTTTTAACTTGTTCTTGTTTAAACAATTGATGCTCGGTGGCAATTCTATCCGTATGAGGAAGGATGTTCAATGAATAAATTATCGGGATCGACCTCGATACCACCAACTCCTACGTGGCCGTTATGGAGGGGACCACAGCAACGGTCATTACAAATCCGGTCTGGACAAAAAAACGAACTATTTCTTTGAGCTTGCGGCGCACTCATCGGCGTGAAATACGGATTCGGGCTAAATTTTCTGTCAAATTTTTAATGACTGTGTTAAATACGATTTCTATAATGCTTATCAAATAATTGTAATTAATTTAATATTACTAACGATCAGAAATTTGTTAAGGTAATTTTCAGTTGTCGTCATCACCGGCCCAGGGGAGAATTGGAAATGGAAGATGAAAACAGCGACTACCAGCTCAACGACGACAGTTTGCCGCAACCGTCCTCCCGGGACCTGCGGGGGAGACAGTCGGTGCGGGCCACATTTAAATTAACGGCCAGGGCCATTGAAACCATGAGTGCCGTATCGATTCATCTCGGTATCAAACAAAAGTCCCTTTTCGACCACCTGGTGGACGACATCAAGGCGCTGGAGGTCATTGCGCGCGAGGTGCGGACAACGAAATTCGACGAGCCGAGCCGGGTTCAAAAAACATTTGTTCTTAGTCGCAGGACACTCAACAGCCTGGAGCGGGCCTCCGCGAACTTTAACACCCCGCGCGACGCGTTGGTCGAATACTCGATCCAGCGCCTGATGCCGGTTATCGAGAAGGAAAAAGATAGGCACCGGATGCGCAAAGCTCTCCTGAGCCGCATCAATGTCTTTATCGAAAACGGTGAGCATATATTGAAAGAGGCGCGGGAGCGGTTGGGAGAAGAAGACCCCGTATTCGATGAACTTGCCCGGGCAATAACGGTCTTACTGAATGCCCGCAATGACATGGCCGCATTCATCGACAAGGGCAAGATCATCGAAAAAATTTAAGGCCGCCGATCCTCTCCGGCCGGTATCCCCGCTCCACTTCGCGACCCTCGACGCCGACGAAAGCGACCGCTTTGCCCTGGCACTTGCCGCTCCTTCCGGGCCCATGCGCCATTTTGTCCTTTCGCTTGACAGGCTTTTGGGGATACCTAACTTACTTGCGCAGAGTCAATCACAGCTTTCCATTCGGATGATCTTTGGTCAATCATGGTGTCACGCCTAGCAAAAAAAGCCGAAAGCGGCCCAGGTTTTTCAATCGCATGGAAACCGCGCATGGCCGACATCGATCGGTCGGCGTGGGATGCGCTCGCCCTGCAACTGAAAACCCCACTTCTGGAGTGGGAATGGTTGCATCTGCTCGAAGAGTCCGGCAGTGTACGGGCGGAAACGGGCTGGCTGCCGGTGCACCTGACGGTCTGGTCGGGAAAGCGTCTCGTCGGTGCCGCACCCTTGTACGTCAAGGGTCACAGCGATGGTGAATTCGTCTTCGACCACGCCTGGGCCCACTTGGCACAGCGTCTCGGGATCCGCTATTACCCCAAGCTGGTTGGCATGAGCCCTTTCTCCCCTGTGGTCGGTTACCGTTTCCTGATCGACCCCCGCGAAGACTCTGATCAAATAACGCGGTTGATGATCAACGCCGTCGACCATTTCTGTTACACCAACGCCATTGTCGCCTGCAGTTTTTTATTCATCGATCCGGAATGGAAGGCACAAATGGAATCCCTGGGGTTCAGCGCCTGGATGCATCAGAGTTACGCTTGGAAAAACAGGGGGTTTCAATCTTTCGAGGACTATCTGGCGATTTTCAATACCAATCAGCGCCGCAATATCCGCCGTGAACGCCGGACTGCGGAGCGAGCCGGGATATACATCAAACCGCTCTCCGGCCTGGAAATTCCCCGTCATTTTTTTTCATTGATGTACAGGTATTACAGCCACACCAATGATCGATACGGACCGTGGGGCTGCAAATACCTCACGAAGGCTTTTTTTGAAGGCCTTCAGGATCGGTTCCGCCATCGTTTGCTGCTGATGGCCGCTTTTGACGGATTGGAAAATGGCCTTCCCGTAGGCCTTTCATTATTGTTGACCAAAAATGATCGACTATATGGACGTTACTGGGGCAGTACCAAAAAAATCAATCACTTGCATTTCAATGCGTGTTATTACGGCCCGATCGAGTGGGCCATCCGTCACGGGGTCGGTCTTTTCGATCCCGGCGCCGGCTCACCGCACAAAATCCGACGTGGTTTCGAAGCGGTGGCCAACCACAGTCTGCACCGATTCTACGATCCGACCCTGGCTCAGATCCTTCAGCAGCACATCGACGAAATCAACCGGCAGGAGCAGCAAGCCATCGATGACTTGAACGCCACGCTGCCTTTTTCACTGGCATCAGAAAAGTGATCGGCCGGCACTGCGTCAACGGATCAGGTGGCGCAAACCGGGAAAGTGAAGGTTGTCAACACTCAGCCGCCAATTCCCTTTTTCATCCCTGACCCCCTGCAAGAGTCCTTTTTTTAAAAATTCGAGCACGCCAAATTCGGTCAAGTAGGTCAGGGCGCTGAATTCGGTCACGGAGTAGGTCCGGGCAATACCGCCTGAGATCCCGATCGGCGCTTCCGTGATTTCAGGCACAAAATCGCCTGCGGGAACCGCTGCCCCCAGAGCTTCGCCATTTTGCGTGGTCATCGCTTTGCTCGACGGTTTCAGAATGGTTTGAATTGCCTTGGCCTGAATTTCGCTCTTGGCCATTTTCCATTTTCCGGCGGTTTTAACCCCCTTGATCTTCCCTTCCCGTAATAGACGGTTGACGGTTGACCTGGCGATACCGGTCAGTTCGGAAAACTCTCTGGTCGATACATATGAGGAATTGTGAGCCATTGAATGCGCCTTCCCTTCGATTTTTATTGATCCATCCCGGGCGCGACCTGCGCAACCATGGTAACCGGGGCCATTTTAGCCGTCTGATAAGCAGGCGTCAAGTTCCGCGAATGCGCTGCGATATGCAAGGTCCTTCACTTTTTGCGCCCTCGGACGGATGTTTCATTTCTAAATGAATAGTGGTAAAGAATGCGTTCTCATCGTTCGGTAAATCGGTAAAGAGGTAAGCCGCCCCGTCTTTCCGGATCCATCAGCAAATTTTTAATTGCGGCTTAAAAGGTGCGCTTTGACCCAGACCCGGTCAAAATGGCTTCCCATCGCCGGCATTGTTGCGGCGATGATCCTGTGGGCGAGTTCGTTCATCGTCTTGAAACTTGCCTTTCGTAGTTATCATCCGATGGTGGTGATATTCGGCCGTTTGCTGGTCGCCAGCATCTGTTTTCTGTTCTTTGTTCACCGATACCGGACCATCACCTTTCACCGGGGAGACTGGAAACTCATTTTGTTCATGTCTTTTTGTGAGCCTTGTCTCTATTTTCTGTTCGAAGCCAAGGCGATCGAAAACACCACCGCCTCCCAGGCCGGCATGATCTCAGCCCTTTTACCGCTGATGGTGGCCGTAGCCGCCCGGATTTTTCTGAAAGAAAGCATCACCCTCAAGACGGTGGTCGGCTTTTTAATGGCCATCAGCGGCGCCGTTTGGCTGAGTCTGAGCGGCGCCGCATCTCCGTCGGCACCCAATCCGTCCCTGGGCAATTTCCTTGAGTTCATCGCCATGGTATGCGCTGTCGGCTATATCATCACACTCAAAAGACTCACCGCACGGTACAGTCCCTTGCTGCTGACCGCATTTCAGGCCTTTGTCGGCTGCCTTTTTTATCTGCCGATTCTGTTTCTGCCATCGACCCGCTTACCGATGCACTTCGATCTCGGCGGCACGCTTGCCATCGTATATCTGGGTGCGGCCATCAGCTTTGGGGCCTACGGGCTTTACAATTTCGGCGTCAGCCGCACCCCGGTCAGCCAGGCAACCGCATTTGTGAACCTGATCCCGGTTTTCACGGTGCTGCTGGGGTGGCTGATCTTGGGCGAGCAATTCACACCGCTTCAATACCTGGCGGCCCTCCTGATATTGACAGGCATTTTTTTCAGCCAGGACCGTCCGGTGAGCACATTGCGTTTCCGTCCACTTCGCCATCAGAACGCCTGGCGATGGGTTCGCGCGGCCCTCAGGACCGAGGGCGAAGCGTCAGTTTCGGGTGAGTTCGATCGGGGCTGTGCTAAGAAACGGGTGATCTGAAGAAATTTTTAATAGCGGCAAGCGACGGCACAAGCGCTTCCGAAAATTCTGATGAGCGGTGAAGGAATGAGAACCGCGGCGGTGCAACCGCCAAATATGAACGCCAGCGGTTGTGACCCGGAAATCCACTCGTCTCCGGGTCAGTAAATCAGATCTGCGCCCTTTTGCGTCAACCGGAGGTTGTCTTCCGGCTCTTCGAGGTATTCGACCAGCCCGCTTGACACGAGTTCTTTAATGGCCTGTTTAAAAAGCTTTTTCTCCTCGTTGTCCAGGCCTGCAAAATAATCCAATTCCAACCAATTCTGCGGCAGCGTATCGTTTTCGCTGCCAAGTAATCGAAATTTATCAAGGATTTCCCTTTTTATCGTTTTTTTATCCTTGTGCATTTTACCCCCCAGCATGGCACAACCGGTTATCGTCCTCTGGGACGATCGTATCCAAGGACTCCGGCGATTCGAGAAGGTTACAGCAAGCGCCCTGGCGGCCACACCGTAGCGCAAAACCAACGCATTGATATTATATCACATTGATACCATATAGACGGCCACCACGCAATGGTATAGTAAGGCCGGGTACCAAAATTGTGTTAGCGATCAAATTGGTCCTTGTGACGGCCAGCAGCGGCATCGATCAGGAAATTGGTTTCAGGCAGGCCCGTATCTGCGGCAACAGTTCCACCGATGTCGCCAGAAGAGGGTCCTCGATTTTCTGACCGTCGAGGTAATCGTTGAGAAAGAAGTCACTGCCGTCGATCTTGCAGAACCTGCCCCCGGACGATTCTATAATGACCCGCGCGGCGGCCAGGTCCTGAAAAGACTCGTTGGCCACGATAGCGGCGTCTGCTCGTCCCATAGCGACGTAACATATGTGGGCCGACGTACAGCCGAAGGATCTGATCTTTCCCTGGAAATCGGTATTGAAACGGTTGTGAAATCGTGAAAAGGTCAGCAGCAGACTTTCGTCGTTGGTGGAATCGATGCCGGAAATCCGAATGCGCTCATTGCCCCAGAAAGCTTCTTGACCGGCACGGGCGTGGAAAAGATCACCGGTGGCCGGCATGAAAAA
Source organism: Deltaproteobacteria bacterium (assembly GCA_041299015.1). Classification (GTDB taxonomy): domain Bacteria; phylum Desulfobacterota; class Desulfobacteria; order Desulfobacterales; family SG8-13; genus JARFQH01. Next base: position 11,504 of record JBFYWB010000028.1, on the reverse strand, counting down.
AACGCCGAAAATCGGCCAGAAGTTTTCGATCAGGGCCAATGAACAGCCCCAGATGGGAATACCGGCCTGAAAATTGGCAACACCGTCGAGTGGATCGAAAATCCAAAGATAACGTTCATTTTCATGCGAGTAATCCGTGCCGTCAAATGTGTCCTTGAAAAGATGATGTCCCGGAAACCGGTTCTGCAATTCATTTTTAAAAAAAGCGGACAACCGCAACTCTGCCGTGGTTACCAGGTCTTCGTCGAAACGGGTCTGATGTTGCCCCTTACCGTAATAGGTCAGGGCTTTCTCACCGACGGCATGGATGATGTCCATTGCAAATCCGGTTAATTCATCGATTCCATTTTCTTTTTCCGCTGCCATTATGCCTCCTTAAAATCAAAATGGTGGTGATCGATCGATAGGTGTTTAAAATGAAAAAACGATGGGTCATGCCGGGTGGCGGGTGGGGTTCGGGGACCGGATTTTGGTGGTTGGCGGTGACTGCCGCGGAATCCGTTCACAGGTCATAGGGCGTCAGACTTTCATAACCGTCATCGGTCACCAGGATAGTCTGTTCAAACTGGGCTGACAGCGACCCGTCACGCGTAACCGCGGTCCAGTCGTCGTCTAAGACCCTCAGATAGCGCTCACCCAGGTTGATCATCGGCTCAATGGTAAACACCATGCCGGGCACCAGGGTGAGTCCGTCGCCTTTGCGGCCGAAATGGGGCACTTGGGGGGGTTCATGAAATTCATACCCGACCCCGTGTCCGACGAATTCGCGCACGACCGAACAGCCTTGCCCCTCGGCGTAGTGCTGAATTGCAAAACCGATGTCGCCGATGGTGTTGCCTGGGCATACTTTCTGTATTCCGAGCCGCAGGCACTCCCGGGCTACATTGACGATTTTACGGGCATCAAGCCCCGGCGTACCGACGAAAAACGTCTTGTTGGCATCGGCAAAATAACCATCGAGTATGGTGGTGATATCGACGTTGACGATGTCGCCGTCCCGCAGTTCGCGTTCTCCGGGGATGCCGTGGCAAATCACTTCATTGACCGAGACACAAACGCTCTTGGGAAATCCGCGATAGTTCAGCGGCGCCGGTATCCCGCCGTTCTTGACGGTGTGTTCATGGACCACTGTGTTAATGACATCGGTAACGACCCCGGGACGGATCAACGCTTCCACCATATCGAGGGTCTTGAGAACCAGCCGCCCGGCAGTCCGGATACCGTCAACGGCTTTTTCATCCTTCAAACAAATTTTGTGTTTTCTTTTATATGCGGTCGTAATATCTTCCGGCTGCCGGTCATCTTTGCCGAGGCAGCATTTTTTATATTTAAGACCGCTTCCGCAGTGGCAGGGATCGTTCCGACCGACTTTCGATTTGTTCATTATTTTCATGGCCCTTAATTCCGACACTTCGCTGGCGCTCCGCATGCGCGCAGCCGGAAACACTCGTTGGCGGTATATGCCGCACCGTCATGGAAATCAATAGAAAATAAGTTCACTTAACCCGTCGCCGCGCGGCAATCCCGATCCAGCCTTCGAGCGTGTCGATCGCCAGAATGCTGAATCGATGGTTTTCCAGCGCTGTGACGACCCGTTCTTTGTGTTGTGGAATGATTCCGGAACAGATAAAAACACCTTCACGCCGCGACACACGCTGTAAATCATCGAGAAATTCGAGAATCACATCGGTGAGGATGTTGGCAGCGACAAGGTCGAACTGTCCCCTTATCGCCGTTGCCATGTGCCCCCGTACCAACCGGCAGTGGTCGCGGGTAAGAGCATTTCTCATAAAGTTGTCAGCCGCCACCGCCACGGCCGTTGCATCGACGTCGACGGCACAAATCGCTCCGGCACCCAATTTAGCGGCGCCGATGGCGAGAATCCCGGACCCGGTGCCCACATCCAGGAACGCATCCCCTTTTTTCAGGTATACACGCATCAAACGCAGGCTCAAGATGGTTGTCGAATGTCCCCCGGTGCCGAAGGCCATACCCGGGTCGATGTCGATAACGATGGTGTCCGAATCGGCGGCAACGGTTTCCCAGGAGGGCTTTATGACCATCTCGCGGTCGATCCAAACCGGCTTGAAGAACTTCTTCCAGGATTCGGCCCAATCTTGGTCGTCGATTTCTCTATGCTGTAGGTATGTGACGATATTGTTGCGGTCACCCGCGCGTTTTAATTGCACTTGCAGGCTCTTGAACCGTTCAAAACCCTCGGGACTCACGGGCAGGAAACCTGTCACCGCAGGGTGTTCCGGAGGCTCGATCGGCGCTTCTCCCCAGTCTTCGTCAGGCTGCAAACCGGGGTCGTCTATCACAACCCCTCCGAGGCCGAGGTCGAAGAAAACACCGGCAATGACGTCTACGGCTTTTTCGGTATCGGCAGATTCGAACTTAACTTTGGCTTCTATCCATTTCATTACGGTATATTTATTGCAGCTTTCACAGCGGTTCTCGCGACCAGTCGCCTGAACAACAAAACACATTTAAAATCAAAATATTAGGTTTTAAATCATAAGCCCCGCGCCTGTCGACCCGGTGCCCCTGCAGGGGTGCCGATAGTCAATTCTTTGACGAAACTGTGCCGAAGGTGCTCTTGCGGTACCCGCTGCCATACATACGTCATGGTCCTGTTTTCGTCAAATCGCTGAGCGATTATCACGAATAGGGTAATAACCGATTGGATAAAAATGTGAACGGTCCCGGCACCCCTCGAAACGCAACGGAAATGGTCAGCGGCCCGATTTATAACAGCCGGATTACCAAATCCTACCTTAATTACCTGCAATTAAACTGGCCGCAAGTCGACCGCAACGACCTGCTCGAAAGATCCGGCATGACCCGCTACCAGGTTGATGACCCGGCGCATTGGTTTACGCAGGAACAGGTCGATCGCTTTCACGATGTCATCGTGGAAAAAACCGGGTCAGCCGACATTTCGAGGCAGGCCGGTCGCCATATAAGTTCATCCAGCGGAACCGGGGCCGCCAAACAGTATTTTCTCGGCTTCGTGGGTCCGGCCCTCGCCTATCTGGCAGCCGGTAAAATAGCCGACAAGTTCAGTCGGGCGACGGTCAACACGGCTAGAAAATTGGGCTCAAATAGAATCGAATCGACCTTTACGCCGCTTCCAGGCGTGCAGGAAAAACCGTATCAGTGTCAAAACCGCATCGGCCTTCTGGAAGCGATGGCCGAAGTGTTTACCGGCAAATTCGCTCGGATCGATCACCCGGAATGTTTCCATCGCGGGGATTCTTGCTGCCGCTACATCGTCACCTGGGACAAGTCTCCGGCCTTTTTATGGAAGAGGGCCCGGAACTATGCCTCCGCCCTCCTTGTATTGGTTGCGCTCTCCTTTTGGACCTTCACGCCGTTGCTCCCCTGGTTGATTGGAAACCTCGGCGGCCTGGCCGCGGTTTTGACACTTTCATTGATTGCGACCCAACTTGAAAAGCGCGAACTGATCCGGACCATTCACTCCCAGAAAGCAGCGGCCCAGGAGCACCTCGATCACCTCAGCGCCCGCTACAACAACGCCCAATTGGTTCAGGAAATCGGACAGGCGACATCGGCTGTGATGGAAATCGACGCATTGATATCCGCGGTCATGCGGGCCATTTCCAAAAGACTTGATTTCGATCGCGGCGTCATCCTGCTGGCCAACACGGAAAAAACCCGCCTGGAATACGTCGATGGGTTCGGATACAGCCAAGCGCACGAGGGGCTGTTGCGTAACAACAGCTTTCATTTAGACCGCGCGGAGGCTCGGGGATTTTTCGTCAGGGCCTTCCTCGACCAAAAAACCTTTCTTATGCAGGATATACAGGCGGATCAGGACAAACTTTCACGGCGAAGCCGGGCGCTGGCGCTGGAAATGGGTGTCAAATCGATGATATGCGTCCCGATTGTTTATGAGAAAGAATCATTTGGCATTTTGGCCGTCGACACCATCGCATCGAAACGCCTGCTCACTCAAAGTGACATGAACTTATTGGCGGGTGTCGCGTCCCAAACGGCCATCAGTATCGCTAATGCCCGTTCTTTCAATAGACTTCAGGTCAGCGAGGAAAAATATCGCACGATCCTTGAGAGCATCGATGACGGTTATTTCGAAGTCGACCTCGCCGGCAACCTGACGTTCCTGAACGAGTCGACCTGCCGTATGCTCGGCTATGGACGCCATGAATTACTCGGGATGAACTACAGCCAGTTTATGGATGCGGTGACGGCTGAAAAGGTTTTTCAGACGTTCAATGCAGTCTACCAAACCGGGGAAGCCACCCGGGCGTTGGATTGGAAAATGATCCACAAGGACAAGTCGGAATGCTTCGTCCAGGCCCTGGTCTCGCTCATGCGCGACCCCACCGGTGAACCGATCGGTTTTCGCGGCCTCGCCCGGGACGTGACCAACCAGATCACCGCGGAAAAGGAGCGCAAGGTGCTGGAAGCCCGGCTTCAACAGGCCGAAAAAATGAAGGCCATCGGCACTCTGGCCGGCGGCGTCGCCCATGACTTGAACAACGTTTTATCGGGCATCGTTAGTTATCCGGAACTGCTGCTGATGGATCTGCCCGAAGACAGCCCCCTTAGAAAGCCGATTCTGACAATCCAAAAATCGGGCGAGAAGGCTTCGGCGATCGTGCAGGACCTTCTCACGCTGGCGCGCCGCGGCGTCGCCGTCTCGCAGGTGATCAACCTCAACCATGTCGTCGACGATTATGTTAAAAGTCCTGAATTCATGAAAATTCGGGCCATGTATCCCGAGGTCGACATCAGCGTCGAACCCGCAGCGAATTTGTTGAACATGAGCGGTTCGCCGGTTCATCTTTCCAAATCTCTGATGAACATCGTTAACAATGCGGCCGAGGCCATGCCGGCCGGCGGAGAAATTCGGATCAGGACCGAAAATCGATATATCGACCGTCCGGTCAAGGGATACGAAGCAATTGCCGCGGGTGAATACGTCGTCCTAACGGTGTCCGACGATGGCATCGGGATCTCCGGCGCCGATATCGAGCGGATCTTCGAGCCGTTCTACACCAAAAAAGTGATGGGCCGCAGCGGATCCGGACTTGGAATGGCCGTGGTCTGGGGCACCGTCAAGGATCACAAGGGCTACATCGATGTTCGCAGCCGGCTGGGAAAAGGCACCACTTTCACGCTCTTTTTTCCGGTCACACGCAAGCCCTTTGCTCGTCAGAACGCCCCATTACCCCGTGAAAAATACATGGGCCGTAACGAATCGATCCTGGTCGTCGACGACGTTGCCGAACAACGTGAAATCGCCTCTGAGTTGCTTAAAAAACTCGGTTACACGGTTGCCGCCGTTTACAGTGGCGAAGCTGCGGTGGACTATCTCAAGACAGCCCGGGTAGACTTGGTTGTTCTCGACATGATCATGGAACCGGGCATGGACGGTCTTGAAACCTACCGCCAAATTCTGGCCTTGCATCCCGGCCAGAAGGCCATCATCGCCAGTGGGTTTTCCGAATCGGACTTGGTCAGCGAAGTGCAGCGTCTCGGCGCCGGCGTCTACGTAAAAAAACCGTATACGACCGAGGAAATCGGAGTTGCGGTCTACCGGATACTTAACTCGGCGACCGACTCGGTTCCGAAAACTTTTCCTTTGGCGGGTTGAAGTACCCGTGGCGCAGCCCGGGAAAATGAGCCCGTACCTCATCGATCACGGTTTTCATCCCCTGTGGTTTTCCATGCGGTTGAATCTTGGTCATCATCTTCCAGTACCGCAGAGGGTCGAAGTTCAGATTACGCCACTGGATCATCTGGACGGGGTGCAGGCGCAGAAAGCGCATGAGGGCTGCAACCTCTTCGGGCGTGTCCGTAAAACCGGGGAGGCTCAAATAGTTGAGCGCCACATGGATCCCGTGCCGCAGCGCCCTATCGATTCCCGCGATTACATCGGAAAAATGGTACCCAGTGGGCCGAAAATAGACATTGTAACAGTCTTGCCTGACACTGTTGAGGCTGATCCGAATACTGTCGAGGCCGGCATCCATCAACAGCTGCAAGGCAGCGGGGCGGCTGCCGTTGGTATTCATGTTGATCGTTCCCCGGTCGGTCGCGGCACGGATCGATCGGATGGCCGCGGCGATGATCTCGGCCGCCATCAGGGGATCACCCTCGCACCCCTGGCCGAAGCTGACCACCCCGCGTTTCACCCGGAGGATGTGCTCAAGCGCAACCGCCGTAATTTCCTTCGGCGTCGGGGTGAAGTCGATCCGTTTCTGACTTTGGGAAATACCGCTGCCATCCTGAAGCGAGAGGCAGCCGCGGCACTGTGCATTGCAGCGTTGCGAAGTCGGAAGCGGTGCTTCGCACCGCTCGAGAAAAAAATTCTTGGCCGCCGGACAGCCGTAGACGAGGGCGCAGGTCTCCAAGTGCTCGCGCAAGCGGTTACCGGGCATCTGTCGGCGTTTGGTCCGGACGCCGGCCGTGACGGCTTCGGAAGGCATAAGCCGCAGATCCTGTCTGCGCTCACGATCCACCCGGAATACCGCCGAACGGTATCCGCCGCGATGCCAGCCAACGGCGCCGTAAGAAAAAAGTGGCAGAATGCCGGCCTTATCGCTTTCGACGTAGGCACTGATCCAACTGACGACATAGCCGGGGGAGTTGAAGACCGCTACCGGAAAAACCGGTTCTCCGCGGCGGTAGGGATCCTCGGTCAACTGCTCGAACCGGCGGCTGCGGAGATTGAAAAGAATCGGCACCCGGTCGGGCAGAAACATCAATTCACTACCGAAGGGCCGCTCGATCGTATTGTCCCGGTAGAGCGGCACCAATCGACTGCTCGCCATACCGACGGCGGCATAGCCGTCGAGCTCATAAATTTCTCCTTGCCGGTTGGCCACCAGGGCCGTCAAAAAGCGGGCATTTTTTCTCAAGCAACCCTCCCATGCCGGTCTGGCCGGGTCGAAAAAGAGCCTGCGCACCATGAAACCGCTGGCGTTGGGTCAAACCGAACCGCTACGCCGGTCCATGATATGGGAAAACAAATTATCTCTTCAAGCTGTGGTGCGCAAGATGTCCCAGCTCGGGATAAATGAGGGCATTCCAGGCGAGCCGGCAGGCATTCAGGCTTCCCGGCAGGCAAAAAACAACCGTGCTTCCGATGACCCCCGCGGTTGCGCGCGAGAGTAGGGCGGCTGATCCGATTTCGCCGTGGCTGAGAAGCGCAAAAAGCGGTGCGAAAGCGGTTAACTCTTTTGTTAGCATCGGGCGCACGGCTTCGATGGTCACATCCTCGGGCGTGATACCCGTACCGCCGGTCAAAACCAGAACCTGCGGCCGATGATTCTGAATCACGTCAGCCACCGTTTCGGCAATGCGGACCGCATCATCGGGAACGATCCGTCGGCAGGACACGGAATGCCCTGAATTCAAGGCTTGGTTTTCGATCCACTTTCCGCTTTCATCGGTTTCAAGGGTCCGTGTCGTCGAAACCGTCACAATGCCGATGGCAACCAAACGCGGCGCATTTTTTTTATGTGCGTGTGAGCCCATGCTGGTTATTGATCCTTACACGAGATACGGGGTTGATTTCAAGATCCACCTGATACAAAATTTCACCCAGCACAAGGCAAATGAATCTTAAGATTATCAAATTGCCTTGATTTTACACACCATTTTTATTAATTTGACCCATAATATGAAGACCTCTTGCAGCGGCATCATCTTGGCCGGTGGGCTTAACACCCGTTTCTCCGGCACCGAAAAGGCGTTACTGACCGTCGACGGCGAGCGCATCGTCGATCGACTCTACCGGATTTTTCGGGAAAAGTTTGCAGAAAATCTGCTGGTCACCAACGATCCGATTAAATATTTGGACTGGGACCTCCACATCGTCACCGATATCTTTCCTGTACGGAGTTCATTAAACGGAATCCATGCCGGTCTATTCCATAGCCGAACTCCGTTTGCGTTTTTCGCGGCCTGTGACATCCCGTATTTGAAACGACAAATCGTAGATGAAGTCGTCGGTGCCATCACGCCCGATATCGATGCCGTGATTCCGGAAACGGCTGCCGGACTCGAACCTCTTTGTGCCGTTTATTCGACACGCTGCCTGGAAAACGTGTGGCGGCACCTGACGAATAACAGGCTCAAGATCAGGCTCTTTCTCAATAAGATGCACGTCAGAATTATCCCTGAAGCGCGTCTGCGCCGGCTCGACCCGCAGCTGATATCGTTTTTCAACATCAACTCTCCGTCTGACTTGGCCCGTGCCGAAGCCCTGCGGGCTGCCGAGCCGGAGCGGGACCGTTAAACCGTCTACCGAATTCGATCTAAGGCAATGCCATGAATGTTCAGCATCTCATTGACACGGTTAAAAAACATCCCGAATTCGATCGGGTCGGTATGATTCTCTGCCACAACGGCATCGTGCGGGCCACCTCCCGCGGTGGACGTCGGGTCAAGGGTCTTGAGGTCAGCGTCGATCACGATCTACTGAACCGCATCATCGCCGAAGGCCGTCGTAAGCCCGGCATCGTTGCGCTCGAAGTCAGTATTGCCGAAAACCGTTATCTGGCGGTGGGCGAAGATGTGATGGTACTGGTGGTCGCCGGTGACGTGCGCGAAAACGTTCTTTCCGTGTTGAAATCAACGCTCGACGCCATCAAAAAAACGGCCACCCGCAAAATCGAATATTTTGAATAAAGGAGGTCCACGCATGACCGGATTCACCCATATGGACACCGAGGGAAGGGTGCGCATGGTCGATGTCACCGCGAAAGAGGCAACGGATCGGGTGGCCGTCGCGCGCGGCGCAATCACCATGCAGCCCGATACACTGGAAAAAATCCTGATCGGCACCGTTACAAAAGGCAATGTCCTCGAAACGGCGCGTGTCGCCGGAGTAATGGCTGCAAAAAAAACATCCGATCTCATACCGATGTGCCATCCGCTCCCCTTGACCCACGTGCGGATCGACTTTTTCCCGGATCAGGCCGCGCATTTGATTCGAATCGAAGCCGGCGTGCGCCTCGTGGGCCGCACCGGTGTCGAAATGGAAGCTCTGACGGCCGTGACGATAGCGGCATTGACCATTTACGACATGTGCAAATCCTACGACCGCGAAATGACCATAACCGATGTGTGTCTGGTCGAAAAATCGGGCGGCAAAAGCGGTCATTACGTGCGTCGGGAATAAACCGGGATGAAGGCGGTAAAAATGTTCGGCGATTCGACGAAAACCGGCCGGCGCGGATGGTGCGGTGCGCCAGGACCGGCGCTTTGGCGGACGGCGTTGATCCTGCCTTTACTCGTGGGGCTTTTGCTTCTCGCCGTCTGGATCGGCGGTTGCGCGGCTCCGGAAAAGCATGCCGTCTTTGAAATTTCTCCTGACAGATATCCACATTTTACGGACGACCTGCGGTTCGACGGACTGGAACCGGGCATCCGGCAAAGCCGGGCTTATCTTCAGCGCGTGCCGCCGGACAAGGAGTTCAGCTTCGGCGCGGACAGCTATTCCGCCGCACACCTGATGCGTTCCATGGATACCTTTCTGGCCTTTCTCCAAAGCAGTCCGACAGACGGCGAAGTGAGCCGATTCATTCGGGACAACTACCGGATCTACCGATCCGTCGGCAACGGCCCCGAAAAATACGTCTTGTTTACCGGCTATTATGAACCTTTACTGGTTGCCCGGCGACAACCCGACCAAACTCACCGGGTACCGATCTTGGGACGTCCGAATGACTTGGTGACGATTGATCTCGGAGCTTTTTCGGACAAATACACGGGTGAAAGACTCATTGGTCGTCTGACCGGTCAAACCGTGGTTCCTTATCATGAACGCAGAGACATCGAAGAAGAAGGTGTTCTGACGGGCAAGGCGCCCGTACTGGCATGGCTCGAGGACCCCGTGGATCTGTTTTTTCTCCAGATTCAGGGTTCCGGCCGCATCTTGTTAGACAGCGGCGAGACGCTCAACGTTCACTATGATTCCTCCAACGGTCGGCCCTATCGGAGTATCGGTCGGCGCCTGATCGACGACGGTAAAATCGCGCTTTCGGAAATGTCGATGCAACGCATCCGTTCCTACCTGGCGACCCATCCAGAGGAAACCCGCAGCATCCTCAATCATAATCCCAGCTACGTGTTTTTTCGGGTTGAAGAAGACGGGCCGCTTGGGTTCCTGGAGGTCAAACTGACACCGGGACGCTCGCTTGCCCTCGACTACCGCGTGTTTCCGCTGCCGGCGCTGGCTTATATCGAAACCGAAAAACCGGTCCTGGACGATGGTGGTCAAATTGTCGGCTGGGAAACATTCGGTCGGTTCGTTCTCAGCCAGGACACCGGTGGCGCCATTCGCGGCCCGGCGCGCGCCGATCTGTTCTGGGGCAGCGGACCGTATGCCGAGACCGCCGCCGGTCACATGCGGCAGAAGGGGAATCTATACCTTATGGTGTTGAAACCCGGAAAAGCGGGCTGACCAAGAACCGGCCGGCGGTTTTTTTACGGCGGACGTTCAACCGCTTTCACCAAAGTAACCCGGATTCCCGTCGGTCTTGACAGGTTATCCTAAACCCAGTAGGTATTAACAGGGTTTCACAACATACGCCGGTGTTTTGAAGTGTTGCGCGTTACCCGCCGGAATAAATCCCCAAACGACCGGCCGCTCGGGGATCTAAAAGGAGACACCCCATGTTTGGTATCGGCATGCCGGAAATGTTGTTGATTCTGGCAATTGCGCTCATCATCATCGGACCCAAAAAACTGCCGGATCTGGCGAAGTCCCTCGGACGTGCGCTGCGGGAATTCAAGAAGGCGACCAGCGAATTGAAGGAATCCATCGAGCTGGACAGCGAGCTCAAGGAGGTCAAGAAAAGCTTTACCGACAGCCTTGCTGACACCAAGGATGTGCTCAAGGACCGGACTGAAACGACCGGCGAGTCGAAACCGTCAGAACATAAAACCTCTGCGCTTAAAGAGGCTTACGACACATGGCAGCAGAACGACTCCGCCGCCGAAGCCGGAAAGGGCGGTTCGGCGGCCCCTGATAATGTTACCGGAAGCGCTGGCCCAACACCGGCCGATACCGCTGACGACCGGCCGCAAAAAACCGTTCATGAAGGACCGGCTTAGAATGGATGAGGAGTCGAAACTTCCCTTTACCGCCCACCTGGAAGAACTGCGCAAACGCCTGATCGTCTGTTTCATCGCCGTCGGCATCGGTTTTGTCATCTCCTACGGGTTCAAGGAATACCTGTTTGGCATCCTGGTCCATCCCCTGGTCAAGGTGATGAAACCCGGTGAATCGCTGATTTTCACCGGACTGCCGGAAGCCTTCTTCACCTACCTGAAAGTCGCCTTTCTCACGGGTCTGATGCTGGCCGCACCCATCATTATTTTTCAATTCTGGATATTTGTGGCTCCCGGCTTATACGATCAAGAAAAACGGTTGATGCTGCCGATCGTTTGTCTTTCTTCGTTTTTCTTTATCGGGGGCGCCCTATTCGGTTACTTCATCGTCTTTC
>JBFYWB010000024.1:0-32817 GCA_041299015.1 Deltaproteobacteria bacterium | reverse complement strand
TTTCAATGGGTCGAATAAAAAAATCGATGACCTTTCGGAATCCATTAATTGGTTGAGTTTGTACATTGAAACTGCAAGCACATTATCTATTTTGCTTTCCAAATCGAAAAGCTGTGACAGTTCATTTGCCAGACGATAATGCCGGATCAAGCTTTTTTCCATTTTCCCCCCTTGCCAAATCCATCTCACCGTTTTTTTGGTCTTAACACCACATCATCCGCATCCAGTCACCGTTTTTCCTGGATGAAATCTTTGGCGTCAGTTACAGACAGCCGCCTCTTGAATGACAACCTCCCCGATCGAGGACGACATGGGGGCATCGCATGATTCTATGCATTTCCTAATAAGCTGTTGAGCTGTGATGGAAAATCAAATTGGGAAGTGGTTACCCCACACAATTTTGTTGATGTTTTACTCTTTGCTCCAATCTTCAAGAAGCAGGCCCGGCACCCGTTCAAACTCTTTGACATTGTTTGTTACCAGTATCAGGCCGATGGCCCTGGCTTGACCGGCAATCATCATATCATAAGGTCCTATGGGCTGACCCGTTCGATAAAGCGCAGCCCGTATCTGCCCAAAATGATAGGCGGCTTTGTTGTCGAAGGGCAAGACTTCAAGCCGGGCGGCCATGGCCTCGATGTCGGCCAGATTCTGTTCCACTTGTTTTGAATGTTCCGCGCCAAAAACCAATTCACCTAAGGTTACGGTAGAAATGGACATCCGCCCGTGATGCTGCTGAAAACGTCTTTTCACCTGTTGCGGACGGTTCTTCATTGTGTAGATGACAATATTGGTGTCCAGCAGGTACTTGAGCATTACAGGGTCTCCCGGCGCTGGTCTTCCGGCTGCTTTCGCTCTGTCATAAAGTCTTTGGAAACCCCCGGAGCATTGAACCACTCATCCCAGGATTGGCCCGCCGGCGCAATCATACGTTTGTTGCCGATCGCAGTGATTTCAACATCCTTCACGGATTCCGGAAAGGCAACTTCCATCGGCAGGCGAACAGCCTGACTCCGGTTGCTTTTAAAGATTTTTGTTTTCACACAGGCCATGACGATCCCCCATAAAAAGATCTATTGATTTCGTAAATATTATATAATCAATTTGGGATATGTCAATGGGATATACATCTTGTGGGGACCCACGGGGACATGAAATCAAGGGGCCGCTCGGATTATCTCTCGCCCGGGCCCCATCAGCCGGGTCGGTTTCGAGGCCAAGCGGCACGGGGGGACATGCAGAGCATTCACGACTTTCGGATGAGATTTTTAAACGGATTATAGGCGGTCCGCGAGAGCTTTAAATGAGGGCTTTACGTCGACACTATGTTGACACCTAAAATTAAAGCCCCCATAAAATCCACTTATGGGGGCTTTAATTTATTGTTTTTACCGTATTCATTGGTACGCCCGGAGGGATTCGAACCCCCGGCCTACGGATTCGAAGTCCGGCGCTCTATCCAGCTGAGCTACGGGCGCATGCAGAAAAATATCGGCATTTTCCCAAATTTTTTTATGGGGTGAGTGATGGGACTCGAACCCACGACAACCAGGGCCACAACCTGGGGCTCTACCACCTGAGCTACACCCACCGTATTCAAGCCTTTCTTATCTATCAGAATGTTTTCGACATTTCAAGCGCAAACTTTTGGCCGTATTCACGAGGCGGCAGCATATGACAGGGCACCTGTTTCCGGCAGTGGCCGCCTTGCCGTTCGGTGCGCATCCGGGTACCCTGCCCATTCGCCCCCCTTTGAGCGGTAAACTGGCTATTGACGATGCAAGGCAATGGAACTATACAACAATTCTCGGCAACCCACTCACGAAAGGATACGGCGCGTGACCGGATTTCAACTCTTTGTCATGAGGGCCATACTCGGATTGGGATTTGCGGTCATCGCCACCCGCATATTTTACGGACGGGTCGACATCGCCACCACCATCGGCTTGGCGGTCATCCTGGTGGGGTTGGCCTATTTCGCCGAATATTTACGGCATCGTAAAAAACGCTGATGTCGGGCGCAGGCCGATTCCGGCTTTAAAGAGGACCGCGTTCAATCGGTCACCGAATACAGATGGCACGTTCAGGGAACCGTCACCATCGTTTTCTGGGCTTGCCGAAGAGTATCGCCATCGGGAGCTGAACCATTGAAACAGATCATTCTCGGCACGGCCGGTCACATCGACCACGGCAAGACCTCTCTGATCAAAGCCATCACCGGCACGGACACCGACCGTTTGAAGGAAGAGAAGGAACGCGGGATTACCATCGAGTTGGGTTTTGCCTCCCTGGACCTGCCCAACGGACAGCACGTCGGGATCGTGGACGTTCCCGGTCATGAAAAATTCGTCAAGAACATGGTGGCCGGCGCCACCGGTATCGATATCGTCGCCATGGTCATCGCCGCCGACGAAGGCGTCATGCCGCAGACCCGGGAACATATGGAAATCTGCACCCTGCTGGGCATTAAACACGGGTTTGTGGCCCTGACCAAAATCGACCTGGTTGATGAGGAGTGGCTGGAATTGGCGATGGAAGATGTCCGGGAATTCATGGCCGGAACGTTTCTGGAAAATGCACCGATCGTGCCGGTTTCCGCTGTGAAAGAGCAGGGTCTGCAGGAGTTCGGCCGCGTTTTGGAGACAATCTGCGCGCAGGTGCCCGAACGCAGCCTGTCGAGCCTGTTCCGTCTGCCGGTCGACCGGGTTTTCACCATGAAGGGTTTCGGCACCGTCATCACCGGGTCCCTGATCTCGGGACGCGTGCAGGTCGGCGAAACCATCATGATCTACCCCTCGATGATCACCTCCAAGGTGCGCGGGATTCAGGTTCACAACCAGGGCACCGCCATCGCCGAAGCCGGCCAGCGCACCGCCATCAATTTTCAGGGACTCGAAAAAGCCGCCATCAACCGCGGTGAAGTGCTGGCGCTGCCGGGAACCCTCAAACCGAGCTTCATGGTCGATGTGCAGCTGCAGTATCTGGGCAGCAACAAGAAGCCCGTTAAAAACCGTACCCGGGTCAGATTCCACACCGGTACCAGCGAAATTCTCGGCAACCTGGTCCTGCTCGACCGCGAAGAACTTTCACCGGGACACCAGGCGGTGGTGCAGCTGCGCCTGGATGAACCGGTCTGCCTGGTCAAAGACGACCGCTTCGTGATCCGAAGCTATTCGCCGGTGAGGACCATCGGCGGCGGGCAGGTGCTCAACCCGATTCCACCCAAGCACAAGCGCTTCAAGGCCGACCTGGTTCAGGGACTGGCGGGCATCGGCGAACGATCGCCGGATGAGTTGATCGCCTATTACATCGATCAGACCGGCAGTGCCGGCGTTAGCTTTTCCGATCTCGTCCTGATGACCAACATCACCGAAAAATCGCTCGAACAGCAGTTGCAGGCCCTGCTTTCCCGTAAAACCATACTGCTCTTGGACCGCGACAGCCGCATCTACATGCATGCCAACAGCTTTCAGCAGCTCAGGCTGACCCTTAACAGACATCTCGAGAACTATCACAAGACCTATCCACTCAAGACCGGCATGCCCAAGGAAGAGTTGAAGACCAAGCTGCCGCCGAACCTGAGTCCCAAGCTGTTCAACCTGCTGATGAACCAGATGCTCAAGGACGGCGGAATCACCGTGGCGGAAGACACCGTGCGCCTGGCCACGCACAAGGTCGCCCTGTGCACCGATCAGGAAGACGTCCGCAAGAAGATCCTTGCCAAATACAGAGAAAGCGCTCTTCAGCCGCCGTACTTCAAGGAGCTTGGCACGCAGTTGAACACTGATCCGCCGCGGGCCCGCGATGTGCTCAACCTGCTGGTGCAAGAGGGCCGGCTCGTTAAAGTCAAAGAGGACCTTTATTTTGATGCCGAGGCCGTGGCGCGCCTGAAGCGGCAACTGGTCGAGTTCCTGACGGTCAACGGCGAGATCTCGACCCCGCAGTTCAAAGAAATGACCGCCGCCTCCCGCAAGTATGTCATTCCGCTGATCGAGTACTTCGATGCCCAGAACTTTACGATCCGCATCGGCGACATCCGTAAACTGCGCAAGAGCGGTTAGACACAAACAGCGGCGCCGTCAGTCGATACGGTCGATGAAAGCCGCCGCGATGGCGTCAAGGAGCAGCATTCCACGGGGCGTCAAACGGCAGTGCCCGACGGTTGTCGTCAGCAAGCCCTGCCTTTCGAAAACCGCCGCCGTCGCACCGAAAGTTTCCATAAACCCGATCCCGAAACGAGCGCCGAAAGCGGCCATGTCGATCCCGTCGGTGAGACGCAAGCCGAGATAAAGCGCCTCGATCATCATTTTTTCGGGGGTCAGGGTTTCGCTTTCCTCAATCGCCCGTCGACCGTTGTTGATTTCCCTGACGTAGCGGTCAACATCGGCATAATTCCAGAAGCGTTCGGGCTCGATGAATGAATGGGCCGAGGGGCCCAGTCCCAGGTAGGGTGAAAAAGACCAGTATTTGCCGTTGTGGCGCGAGCGCCGGCTGCGGGATCGGGCAAAGTTGGCGGTCTCGTACTGCTCGAAGCCCCCTTTCGCCAACACCGCGAGAGTCTGAAGGTAGAGCGCCGCAACCCGGTCTTCATCCGCAGCCGTAAATTTCCCGCGCCGCAAGTCGGTTTCCAGGGGTGTGCCGGGCGCGAAGGTCAGGCTGTAACAGGAAAGATGGGCGGGGTCATGCTCCAGCGCCCTGAGCAGATCGAGTTCCCAGTCGTCCGGCGTCTGAGCGGGCAGGCCGTAAATCAAATCGATCCCGATATTGTCGAATCCGGCCGCGTGCGACCATGCCAGCGCCTTCTCGGCCTCGATCGCGCGGTGGACCCGCCCCAGAAACGCCAGGTGCCGATCCTGGAAAGACTGAACCCCGATACTGAGCCGATCGACACCCGCCCGGCGGAGCCGCTGCAACGCATCAAGATCGACGGTCCCGGGATTGACCTCGACGGTAACTTCGGTATCCGGCAGAAATACGAAAGTACGGCGGGCCGCACCAACGATTTCTTCCAAGGCGCCAGCCCTCAGAGCCGACGGTGTTCCGCCGCCAAGGTAAAGAGTGTCGAAGCGCAGCAAAGGATGCGAGGCCGCCGCAAGCTGCATTTCCAACTGCAAGGCTCTCAGGTAGGCGGGTTGCCGGGCAGAATCGATGACGGAGTAAAAATCACAGTAGGAACATTTTTTACGGCAGAAAGGAATGTGAATATAGAGACCGGCCGCATCGGCCGTCTTTTGGTCGGACAGCATATCGAATCTCGGCAGCCGCTGGTCACTGCCGCCTCGCGTGCGCTTTGGGAACACAATGCCTTTTCAACAAAGCAGAGACCGCATGAGCGAATGCGCCCGGTGGGAAGGTCATGACGATTCCCGGCCGTTCCATCCGATCAGTGCGTTCGAACCGTTATTTTTTCCAGCCGCCGAGAAGGTGCAGATGCAGATGAAAAACCCGCTGTCCGCCGCCCCACTCCACGTTGAACACCAGTTTGTACCCGGAGGCGGCAATGCCCCGCTCCCTGGCCACGTCCCGACCGACCGTCAGCATGTGCGCCACGAGGCCTTGGTCCGCGACGGTCATGTCGTTGATGCTGCGGATGTGCCGGCGCGGCACAATCAGATCGTGGACCGGTGCATGGGGGTTGATGTCATTGAAGACAACCAGTTGATCGTCCTCGAATACAAACTGGGTGTCGGTCGTGCCGTTTACGATGGTGCAGAAGATGCAATCCTTTTCCATAGACCGCCTCCGAAGCGTCCGGGTTGAGCGTCCAGCCCCCGCGCGGGGTCCCCTCAAACAGCCTGCGGCCGGAGATGCGAGAACTTGTCCTCGGACCCGGGCCGTCTTGTCAACCGGAGGGCGGCAGGGCAGCTCATAGACGGGCCTGTCTCTCAACAACACCTGCATCGGTCACAGGCGGAAAATGCCACCGCCCCTTCAAGGTAGGGGCCGCCAGCGCGTGCCGCAATTCTTTGAGAAACCGGGACCGCGGGATTTCACAGGCTCCCAAACGCTTCAGGTGGGCCGTGGCCACTTGGCAATCGATGAAGTCGAAGGACAGGGTTTTGAGCAACCGCGCAAGGGCGACCAGGGCCACACTGGAGGCGTTGTTAACCCGTGAAAACATCGATTCTCCAAAAAAACAGCGTCCCAGAGAAACGCCGTACAGACCGCCGGCCAGTCGACCGTCCGTCCAAGTTTCCACAGAGTGGGCATAGCCGGAATGGTGCAGGCCGCAATAGGCATCGCGGATGTCGTCGACGATCCAAGTCCCCTCGCGGTTCTGCAACCGGACCTGGGCGCAGGCCGTGATCACCTCTTCGAAGGCCTGGTCCACGGTGACCGTGAACACCTTTTGTTTTAATACCTTTTTTAGGGTCCTGGAAACGTGGAGCGTTTCCGGATAGAGCATGAGCCGGGGATCGGGCGACCACCAAAGAATGGGTTCACCCTCGGCATACCATGGAAAGATACCCATCCGGTAAGCAAGCAGCAGGCGTTCCTGGCTCAAGTCGCCGCCGACGGCCAGCAACCCTTCGGGAGTGGCAAAGTGGGGCGGTGGAAACGCAATTTTGTCAGAAAGAAGAAATACCGGCATGACCCATGGCAAGCGGCGCTTCAAAAAAGATAGGCCAATCGGGAGTCGGGCCGGCGTCAAAACAACCGGCCGAGATCTCGCTGAGGCGGTTCCCGGAAAAGCAATCAACAGGTTCGATCAGGCGAATTCGAGCCGGTCGTCTTTGAGATCGACGGTGATGGTCCCGCCCTTGGTCAGGCGTCCAAAGAGAATTTCATCGGACAGCCGATCCTTGATATTGGTCTGAATCAGGCGGGCCAGCGGCCGCGCGCCGTAAGACGGGTCGTAGCCTTTCTTCGCCAGCCATGTGCGGACTTCCGCCGTGATGGTCAGGAACACTTTTCGGGCGGCCAACTGGTCGTTCAGCTCAGTGATGAATTTGTCGACGACCAACTCCATGATCTCGATGGTCAGAGAATGGAAGGAGATGGTGGCATCCAGGCGGTTTCTGAATTCCGGGCTGAAAAACCCCTCAATCGCCTTTTGACCCTTGTGTTCGGCATCTTTGAAGCTGTCGCCGAAACCAATGGAACGGTTGCTCATCTCGCGCGAACCGGCGTTGGAAGTCATGATGAGGATGACATTCCGAAAATCGGCTTTCTTGCCGTTGTTGTCGGTCAGGGTCGCATGGTCCATCACCTGCAGCAGGATGTTGAACAGGTCCGGATGGGCCTTTTCGATCTCGTCGAGCAGCAGGACGCTGTAAGGGTGCTTCCGGATTCCATCGGTCAGCAGACCGCCCTGGTCAAAACCGATGTATCCCGGAGGTGCGCCGATCAGGCGCGCCACGGTATGTTTTTCCATGTATTCGCTCATGTCGAAACGCAGGAACTCAACTCCCAGGATGCGTGCCAACTGCCGCGACACTTCGGTCTTGCCCACACCGGTAGGCCCGGTGAAGAGAAAGGAGCCGACCGGTTTTCCCGGGGCGCCCAGCCCGGCTCGCGTCCGCTTGATGGCCGTCACCAGCGACTGGATCGCCTCGTCCTGCCCGAACACGACCGCCTGCAGTTCCTTGTCGAGGCTCTCGAGCTTGATCCGATCCGAGGTGGAAACACTGCGGGTGGGAATGCGCGCCATTTTGGCGATGATTTTTTCGATGTCCGCCGGGATGATGTTTTTACGGCGCGGCGACCCGGAAAGCCGCACGAAGGCCCCGGCCTCGTCGATCACGTCGATGGCCTTGTCCGGCAGATAGCGGTCATTCAGAAATTTCGCGCTCAACTCCGCGGCCGACTTCAGGGCCGAGTCGGTGTACACGATACCGTGATGCTCCTCATAACGGGTCTTGAGTCCCTTGAGGATCTGAATCGCCTCTTTGATCGGCGGTTCCGATATCTCGATTTTTTCGAAACGGCGCGACAGGGCGCGATCCTTTTCGAAATGGTTTTTGTACTCCTCGTAGGTGGTCGAACCGATGCAGCGGATTCCGCCGGTCGCCAGCACCGGTTTCAGTATGTTGGAGGCATCCATGGAGCCGCTGCTGGTCGCCCCCGCGCCCACGATGGTGTGAATTTCATCGATAAACAAAATCGCTTTGGGCATGCGCTGCAGCGCCTGGATGACGCCCTTGAGACGCTGTTCGAAATCGCCGCGAAACTTGGTGCCCGCCAGCATGCCCCCCAGGTCAAGCGAAAAGATCCGCACGTCCTTGAGGATCTCCGGAACGTCGCCTGAATTGATTTTCTGGGCCAGGCCCTCGGCCATCGCCGTTTTGCCGACACCGGGATCGCCGACGAAAACCGGATTGTTTTTGCGCCTGCGGCACAGGACCTGCATGGTTCGCTCGGTCTCGAGCTGACGGCCGATCAACGGGTCCAGCTTGCCTTCAGCCGCCATCTTGACCAGATCGACCGTGAACATCGACAGCGGGTCCCCCTTTTTGTTCTTATCGCGCCGGTCGGTGCGCGCGAAGCCCTCCTGCCCGTCTTCAAAGGCAGACTTCGACAAGTCATGCGAAATGTAGTTCAAAACGTCCAGACGGGTGATGCCTTCGCGCTGAAGAATGAAGGCGGCATGCGAATCTTTCTCTAGAAAAATTGAGGCCAAGATGTCGCTGACCTCAACCTCCTGCTTTTCGGCCGACCTGACGTGATTGACGGCCCGCTGGATCACCCGCTGAAAAGCAATGGTTTGTTGGAGCACGTATTCGGTGCCGTCAGCCACGCGTTCCAGTTTTTCGGTGAAAAACTGCTCGAGAGACCGGTTCAGGCTCTCGATATTACCGCCGCAGTTTTCGATGATATCGATGCCGGCGCTGTCATACAGGATGGCAAAGAGGATATGCTCGACACACACGTACTCGTGGCGCCGCTTCTTGGCTTCCCGTACGGCCAAGCCCAAGGTTACGCTGAGTTCCTTGCTGATCATTTCTTACTCTTTCTCCATGGTGCTTTTGAGCGGAAAACCATGTTCCCTCGCCAGGGTATGAACGGTATCCACTTTGGTTTCTGCAATTTCGAAGGCATAGACGCCGCAGAGTCCGGCACCGGCATGATGGACATTGAGCATGATGCGCGTGGCCTCCTCTGCCGATTTGTTGAAGACAGTCCTGAGGATTTCGACCACAAACTCCATGGTTGTGTAGTCGTCATTGAGGAGCAGCACCCGAAACAGCGGTGGTTCGGTGATATCGCTCTTGGTCTCTGAGGCGATGTCACTTTCGAATTCAGGCCTGTACTCGCTCATCTCGATACCCCCACACGGCACCCCAAAGACCCCCATGACCGTATCGCCATCTCACAGGGCCCGGTATGAAGGCGGCCTGCCGGGTTTCAAAAACGTGCCGCGCAGGGCAGACTTCCGGTTGCGTTCGATGCTGCCGTGGAAGGCGGAGGGTCCGGCATCCCGGTTGAATGCCGCCATCGGCTCGAAGATGCGCAGCCGGTCAGACCCACGCAAATTTTTAATCGAAACCGGCGCTGCATCGCAGCCGGTGCAGGTTTGTCCTGCGCATTGGTTCGAATATAAGCACTTGGTTTAAATCTTGTAAAGGGGCGCGGTCAAAAACCCCGTCTGCAGTCTAAACGGCACCCGGATAGGGTTATGATACCAAAATCATGGCGGCGAGTCCACCGGCAATCTCTTGCAAATGGCCATGGACAGCTGCTGCAGGCGTCGGGGCGCGCCTCGGCTGCTTCCGCGGATCGACACTTATTTTCCGCAGCATTTTTTGAATTTCTTGCCGCTGCCGCAAGGGCAGGGGGCGTTGCGGCCGACCTTTTTCTCGACCCGCTTCATGGGCTTTTTTTTCTGCGGATCGCCGGAGCCTGAATAGGTCAGATGTTGTTCCCGCGGCCCTTGCAGCTCTTTCATTTTCTGAGGTTCGGCAAGCTGAATTCTGAACAGAATCCCGAGGGTCTCCTCTTTGATCCTTGCGATCATATCCTGAAACATCTCGAAACCCTCTTTCTTGTAAACCAGCAGCGGATTCTGCTGAGCATAGCCCCGCAGGCCGATCCCCTCCTTGAGATGATCCATGGAAAACAGGTGGTCTTTCCAGAAATTGTCCACATTCTGAAGCATGACGATGCGCTCGAGTTGGCGGAAATCCTGTGCCCCGATACCATTTTCCTTTTCCGCGTAGACCTTGACGGCTTCATCGATGATCAACTGGGCCAACCCCTCCCGGGTCAACCCATCGAGCGTTTCGTCCGTCAGGGCCGGCAGGCGGAAGTTGAACTGTTTGAACACGGCTTCGTTAAGCCCCTTTAAGTCCCATTCGTCGGACGGTAGCCGTTCGTCGGCAAAAGCGGCGGCAATCTCCTCCCCCTTTTCCTCGATGATGTCATGGATGGATGACTTCAGGTCTTTTCCGAAGAGCGCCTCGCGTCGCTGTCGGTAAATCACCTCGCGCTGCTGGTTCATGACATCATCGTATTCCAGGAGCTGTTTGCGGATTTCAAAGTTGCGGCCCTCGACCTTTGATTGGGCGTTTTCGATGGCCCTGCTGATCAGGCTGTGTTCGATGGGTTCGCCCTCCTGCATGCCGAGCCGGTCCATGACCCCGGTGATCCGTTCACCACCGAAAATCCGCATCAGATCGTCCTCCAGGGAAAGATAGAAGCGTGAAGATCCGGGATCGCCCTGGCGACCGGAACGCCCACGGAGTTGATTGTCGATCCGGCGGCTCTCGTGTCTTTCCGTTCCGATGATGTGCAAACCACCCAGTTCCGTGACCCCCGCACCCAGGACGATGTCGGTGCCGCGCCCGGCCATGTTGGTGGATATGGTCACCGCGTCCTTTTGACCGGCCATGGCGATGATCTCGGCCTCCTTTTCGTGATTCTTGGCGTTGAGCACCGTGTGCCGGATGCCTCTTTTTTTCAAACTGGCACTGACCTGCTCGGACACATCGATCGAGATGGTGCCCACCAAAACGGGCTGGCCCCGGTGATGAAGTTCGACGATTTCCTCGATGACCGCATTGAATTTCTCTCGCCGCGTCTTGTAAATGACATCCGGGTTGTCCCTTCTGATCATCGGTTTATTGGGCGGAATGACGGCCACGTCGAGGGAATAGATCTTTTTGAATTCGACCGCCTCGGTATCGGCGGTGCCGGTCATGCCCGCCAATTTGGCGTACATTCGAAAATAGTTCTGAAAGGTCACCGTGGCGAGCGTCTGGTTTTCGTTTTCTATCTTGACGCCCTCCTTGGCCTCCAGGGCCTGATGCAAGCCTTCGCTGTAGCGACGTCCGGGCATGAGCCGACCGGTGAACTCGTCGACGATGATCACCTCGCCGTTCTTGACGATGTAGTCGACGTCGCTTTTAAACAGCGTATGGGCTTTGAGCCCTTGGTTGACGTGGTGCAGCAGCTCGATGTTCTTGGGGTCGTAGATGTTGTCGACCTGCAAGAGTTTCTCGGCCCTGGCCACCCCTTCCTCCGTCAGGACGACGGTGCGGGCTTTTTCGTCGATCGAGTAGTCGCTCTCCTTGTTGAGGCGCGGGATGATGTTGTTGACTTGGTAGTAAAGATCGGTCGATCGTTCGGCCGGCCCGGAAATGATTAGCGGTGTTCGGGCTTCATCGATCAGGATGCTGTCGACCTCGTCGACAATCGCGTAGTGAAGTTCTCTCTGCACCAGGCTCTCGCGGTCGAACTTCATGTTGTCGCGCAGGTAGTCGAACCCGAACTCGTTGTTGGTGCCGAAGGTGATGTCCGCTGCATAGGCCCTCCTTCGCTCGGCATCGTCCAGACCGTGAACGATGGTCCCGACCGTCAAACCCAAAAACGTATAGATGTTCCCCATCCACTGCGTGTCACGGCTGGCCAGATAGTCGTTCACCGTAACGATATGAACGCCCCTGCCGGTAAGGGCATTCAAATAGGCCGGCAGGGTCGCCACCAGCGTTTTACCCTCACCGGTCTTCATTTCGGCGATCACGCCCTGATGCAAAACGATGCCGCCGAGCAGCTGCACGTCGAAGTGGCGCATGTTGAGCGTGCGCCGCGAAGCCTCCCTGACCACCGCAAAGGCCTCCGGCAGCAGGTCGTTCAGGGATTCGCCGTTACGCAGACGCTCTTTGAAGTTGACCGTCTGCGCGCTTAGCCGCTCGTCACTCAGCGCCCTGAGATCGGTCTCGAAGGCATTGATCTGTTCTATGATCGGCTGAAGCTTCTTTAATTCCCGTTCGTTCTTGCTGCCGAAAACCTTGGTAAGAAAGCTTGCAAGCATGATAACGTAACCCCTCCTGAATAATGGACAGACCGCAAAATTGTCAGAAAGGGGTGATTATAGCATATGGACCTGTGGCCTCAACCTTAAAAAACACCTTATCCACAGGCCCGGTTTTGAAACCGCCGGAAGCCGGTGAACGTCAATTTGCGGGATGCTAACAGGCAAGGCGCCTATAACCGTCCGCTCGCCGGTGCGGCGGCTGCCGCAACATCGTTCGGGTCTCGCAAGTCAGGGCGACAACCGTTTTCTCAAAAAGGTGCGGGCCTTGGAACGAGGATCGAAGAGGGCGGGCAGTTGCGCGGCCGGTCTAACCTGATGGCGTGCCGGGGCACAGGCGGCCATGTGCGCGCACCCCAAGAAGTCCAGCGTGTCGGGAAGATGGCCTGTTTTCTTTGCCGGCGAGCTGAAAGAGGGTCTTGTGGTTTGGTGACTAATTGAGGATGTATTGATCCGGGTTGACCGGAATTCCGTTAAGGTGAACTTCGTAGTGCAAATGCGATCCCGTGCTTCTGCCGGTGCTCCCCATCAAGCCGATCGTGTCGCCCCTCTTGACCGGAGTACCCTGCTTGGCCATCACTTTTTCGAGATGGCCATAGCGGGTCACCATACCGTGGCCGTGGTCGATGACAATCGAATTGCCCAGCAGACCTTTGGGTCCGGCAAAGGCGATTATCCCATCGGCGGTGGCGATAATAGGGGTGCCCTTGCGGTTGGCGATGTCAAAACCTTTGTGAAACTCCCGACGTCCGGTGAAAGGGGAAATCCGGTAACCGAAACTGGAGGTCGTCCATCCCGGGCAGGGCCGCACGGCCGGAGTGGACGCCAGCAGGTTCTGCTGATCCTGAAGGCGTTTCAACAGGATTTCGAAGCCTTGGCCCTGATTGTGGGAAGCCAGGTTCAGCTGACCCACCTGTTCGTGCATGTCCCGAATCAGGCTGTTGTGTTTCTGGGTCAACGGGATTTGGGTGTCGAGGTCCTCGGGAATGGACCCGCCGATACCAAACAGATTGCTCTGCTCTTCCGTGCTTTCGATGTTGGCAATGATGCGGACCTTTTTCTCGAAATCGCTGAGCGCGACCAGTTTGGTCTTCAGAGTGGTGATCTCTTCGGCAAACTCCTGAATCTGTTCACGCTGGCGCATGATTTCGTCGGTCTGGCCGGCCAGCTGAAGGGTATTTTCAAGGACGCTGACGGCTGATACCTTCAGGCGATAGTAATCGTAAGTCAGACCGGCCGCGGCCATCAGGCACCCGACGATGAGTACTCTCAGAAACACACTGGAAATCGTGAACTGTTTTGCTGAGGCCCCGGAATTACTCAGGATAACCAAGGAGGTTTTTTTTCGCATAGTGAGTATACCCTCTCAGGATTACAGCATGTTTTCTATCCGGTGCTTTGACGAAAAAAAAAGCCCTTGGGGCAAACTCCCCAAAGGCGCATGGAAACTGACTTTGGCAACCTGGCAGTCATGGCCTTACGGCTGTAGACCCATGGTTTTGCGTCGCCGCCTTTCGGTGACTTTGCCCTTTCATCGTTTATGTGACTCCATGCTACCCTATGTTCCGCTGTCTGTCAAGGAGAATGTCCGGATTGAAGCGGGAAAGCCCTGCCAATGATGAGCTCGCCCGCGCAACTGCTTGCAGACCTTTATCAACAATGGATTCGGGTGATATCGGCCGCAAAGAATGCGGAATGATAAACTGGGACGTGGGCCCGGGCAACTGGCCGACGCACGGGTACTTGTCGTTTAACCCGATGGCCGGCAGAAAAAACGTCACCGGTTCGAACATAGACAATTTGGCGGCGTAAGGGGACGCTCACGGGAGAGGTCATCCGCCTCCCCCGTGAATCGCTGCTGTTGATCAGGCAATTCCCAGGCGGAATTTCAGTGACTTGAGGGTATTTTTCATGAGCATGGTAATGGTCATCGGCCCGACCCCGCCCGGAACCGGTGTAATCCAACCGGCAATCTCCTTGGCCGCATCGAAATCGACGTCGCCCTTCAAGATCGCAATCTTCTGACCGGTTTTTTCACTGACCTTCTCACCCACGCGGTTGACGCCGACATCGATAACGCAGGAACCCGGCTTGATCCACTGCGGTTTCACCAGGTCGGGAACACCGGCGGCCACGATTAAAATGTCGGCCCGTTGACAGTGGGAGGCAAGATCCTTTGTGCGGGTATGAACCACGGTAACCGTCGAATTGGCCCCGGGGCCCTTCTGCAACATCATGTTGGCGATCGGTTTGCCGACGATGTTGGAGCGTCCGACGACCACGACCTCGGCACCGCTGGTTTGCACGCCGGCGCGAACGATCATTTCCTGGATACCGGCCGGTGTGCACGGCGGAAACTTGACCTCGCTGCCGCCGATCATCAAACGCCCCACGTTGACGGGATGGAAACCGTCCACGTCCTTGTCCGGATCGATGGCATTGAGCACCTTCTTCTCATCGACGTGCTTGGGAAGCGGCAATTGGACGAGAATACCGTGGATCGAATCATCCTTGTTGTACTTGTCGATCAGGGCCAGCAGGTCCGCCTCGGAAATATCCGGTGGTTGACTGTCCTGGATCTCTTTGAAACCGACACGATGAGCGGTCTTGATTTTCAGGGTCACATAGGAGATGGAGGCCGGATTTTGCCCCACGAGAATCGTGACCAGACCGGGAACCACGCCGTGCTTGGCTTTGATTTGGGCGACCTCCGCCGTGATTTCCTCCAGGATTTCTTCGCGGATTTCCGTGCCTTTGATTAACTTTGCCGACATCGTCAACCTCCTTTTTTATAGTGTTTCCGGATAAGTGATAAGGCGGGAGCGGATGATTTCCGATCTCTCCTATTTCAATAACTGATCGATGTCAAGAAACTCCTGGGGCCTCCGCCGTTCACAGCGCAGAGGGGATCTGCATCAGTCCGGCCGTTTCAGGAAAATCGAGCATGATATTCATGTTCTGCAGCGCCTGTCCGGCCGCCCCCTTGATCAAATTGTCTATGGCCGACAGGAGAATCAGCCGGTTGTTGCGCCCGTCGAAGACAAAGCCGATGTCGCAATAGTTCGTCCCGCGCACAAACAGGGTGTCCGGCGGTTTGCCGTCGCCACGCAAGCGCACGAATGGCCGGTCGCGGTAAAATGTCCTCAGGCACTGGTCGATGTGCTCGCGTTCGACGCCGGCGACCGGATTGGCGTAAATGGTTGTCTGCATGCCGCGCGACATCGGCACCAGATGCGGAACAAAGGTGAGCGTCACCGCTTGACCGGCCTCCCGGCCGAGGACCGCCTCCATTTCCGGCGTGTGACGGTGACCGGCAACCTTGTAGGCTTTGAAGGATTCGCTTACGGCGCAAAAGAGAGTGGTCAGCGACGGCGACCGCCCGGCGCCGCTCACACCGGATTTGGCATCCGCAACAACGGTCTTAAGATCCAGCAGCCCGTCCCGAACAAGCGGTACGAGCGGCAGCAGAACGCTGGTGGGATAACACCCGGGATTGCCGACCAGCACAGCCGCCCGAATCTCGTCAGGGTAGATTTCGGGTAAACCGTAGACACTGCGGGACAAAAGATCTTTGGCCGTGTGGGGTTGATAATGCGCTTCGTATGACGCGGCATCCTGAAACCTGAAATCAGCCGAAAGGTCGATCACTCTCTTGCCCTGGTCGATGAGACCGGGGACGATTTCCATCGGCAGCTTGTGAGGCAGCGCCGTGAAGACCACATCCGCTTGTTCACAGACCCTGCGGCTGTCATAGGCTTCACAGGTCAGCCGGACGACTCCGGACATGGCCGGATAAACGCTTTCGAACGTCTGGCCGGCGTATTTGCGGGAGGTTAGAACGGTCAATTCGATGTGGGGATGACCGGCGAGCAGACGCACCAATTCGGCGCCCGCATACCCCGTCGCACCCACCACCGCCACTCGGGTCATATTCCCCCCTGTAACCGGACCATCGCCGAAGCGAAGCGAATTTTCAGCTAAAAACTGATCTCTCCTACCAGAGATAGGAATCGATTGCAAGGAGGTTGAACAGCCCGAAATGGGAAGCCCAACGGACGGCTGTCCGAATGGTTGCGCCGCACGAAAAAGGCCCCGTTTTTTCTGATAACGGCGCCTTGACAGTCAAAAAAAGGTGCTTAACATTTAGAGGTCAATACTTTGTAACATGTTAATTTTATAACAAATAATTTAGAGGAGGCATTGGGAGAAATGAAGATCAAGCCGATGAACGACAGGGTGCTGATCCTGAGGGTCGAAGAGGAGCAGAAAACGGCCGGAGGCATCATCATACCGGACACCGCGAAGGAAAAACCGCAGGAAGGCAGGGTGATCGCTGTGGGCTCCGGCAAACTCGGAGATGACGGCAAACGTGTGGCCCCTGAGGTCAAGGTCGGCGACCGGATCCTTTTTTCGAAATACGCCGGTACCGACATAAAGATCGACGGTGTCGAGCATGTCTTTATGAGGGAAGACGACATCCTGGGCGTCTTGGAATAATTCTATTCGGAAATGGAGGAAAAGAAAAATGCCTGCGAAAATGATTGCCTTTGGATCTTCGGCCAGGGAACGGATGCTGAAGGGTGTCAACACTCTGGCGGATGCCGTCAAGGTAACGCTCGGCCCCAAGGGGCGCAATGTTGTCCTCGAGAAATCCTTCGGCTCTCCCACGGTAACCAAGGACGGAGTCACCGTGGCCAAGGAGATCGACTTGAAAGAAAAATTTGAAAACATGGGCGCCCAGATGGTCAGAGAGGTCGCCAGCAAAACCAGCGATGTGGCCGGCGACGGCACCACCACGGCGACGGTCCTGGCCCAGGCCATATACAACGAGGGCCAGAAACTGGTGGCGGCCGGTGCCAACCCGATGGCGCTCAAAAGAGGCATCGACCGGGGCGTAACCGCTGTTGTGGAAGCCCTGAAAAAGCAGTCCAAGCCGACCAAAGACAAAACCGAAATCACCCAGGTCGGGTCGATATCCGCCAACAACGATCAGATGATCGGCAAGCTGATCTCCGAAGCCATGGAGAAGGTCGGCAAGGAAGGGGTCATAACGGTAGAGGAAGCCAAGGCCATGGAGACGACCCTCGAGGTGGTGGAAGGAATGCAGTTCGACCGCGGGTACATCTCTCCCTACTTCGTCACCCAGCCCGAAAAGATGACCGTGACGCTGACCGACGCCTATGTCCTGTTGAACGAGAAGAAAATCAGCAGCATGAAGGACCTGGTTCCGCTGCTGGAATCGGTTGCGCGCGAGGGCAAACCCCTGCTGATCATCGCCGAGGACGTCGAGGGCGAAGCCTTGGCGACGCTGATCGTCAACCGTCTGCGCGGCACCCTTCAGGTGGCGGCGGTCAAGGCCCCGGGATTCGGCGACCGGCGCAAGGCCATGCTCGAAGACATTGCGGTCCTGACCGGTGGACAAGTCATCTCCGAAGAGATGGGCGTCAAGCTCGAGACCGTTACCACCGCCGATCTCGGCCGCTGCAAGACGGTCAAGATCGACAAGGAGAACACCACCATCGTCGACGGCGCCGGCAAGCGTGCCGCCATCGAGGGCCGTATCAAGCAGATCCGGGCGCAGATCGACGAAACCACTTCGGATTACGACCGTGAGAAGCTTCAGGAACGCCTGGCCAAACTGGTCGGGGGCGTGGCCGTGCTTCACATCGGCGCCGCCACCGAAACCGAAATGAAGGAGAAAAAGGCGCGGGTCGAAGACGCCTTGAATGCCACCCGCGCGGCCGTTGAAGAGGGTATCGTGCCGGGCGGCGGGGTCGCCCTGGTGCGCTGCATCGGCGCCTTAGACGCCGTAAAAGCCAAAGGAGAGGAAAATTTGGGCGTCGGCATTTTGAGGCGGGCGCTCGCAGAGCCGTTGCGGCAGATCGCCAAAAACGCCGGAGCGGAGCCGTCGGTCGTTTTGAACACGGTCGTCGAACACAAGGACGACTACGGCTACAACGCCGAAACCGGGGAATTCGAAAACCTGATCGCGGCCGGGGTCATCGACCCCACGAAGGTGGTCCGTTTCGCCCTCCAGAACGCCGCGTCGGTCGCCGGCCTGATGATCACCACCGAGGCCATGATCACCGAAAAGCCGCAGAAGAAAAAATCTGCGGCAGCGGCGCCCATGGATGAGGACATGTATTAAGCGGTTGCCCCGGCACGCGCATTGATGTAAAATACCAACAAAGTGCCGGGCGTGAAACTCGATGATGGCGCGCCTTGCCGGCGCGCCATTTTTTATCCATCTCCGGGAGTTGTCGGATGCCGACCTATGAGTACGAGCACACGGATGCACCATGCGAAAAGGGCCGGATCGTTGAGATCAGGCAGTCGCTCGCGGAAACTCCTTTCACCCGTTGCCCGCACTGCGGCGGAAACATCCGCAAGATCATGTCGTTGAACTTTATCAACACCCCGAAAAGCGATAGCGATCTGCGCAACCTCGGCTTCACGAAACTCGTCAAACGCGACGACGGCGTCTACGAAAACGTCACCCGCCGCGGCGGAGACAGCCGCTACATGCTGCGCGACCGCCCCGAGACCATTCCCAACCTCAGTAAAACCATCTCCGACTAAAAAAGCCCGCCGGCAGAATCCAGCGGGCTTCTTCTTTTTTTAGCGGTGTTCTTCTCGTTCCCGGTTTGTACGACGCGTCATCGCGGAGCGGGGTTGTTGTTTTCGTTTACCCTCCCAGGTAAGCTTTCTTCACCTCCGGGTTCTCCAGCAATTCGTTTGAGGGGCCCTCCAAGACGAGGCTGCCGCTCTCCAGAACGTAGCCGCGCCGGGCGAATTTGAGCGCCATGCGGGCATTCTGCTCCACCAGCAATATCGCGGTGCCTTCCCGGTTGATATCCTTGAGGGCGTCGAAAACATTGCGCATCAGCAGCGGCGCCAGCCCCATGGAGGGCTCATCTAACAGCATGATCTTGCGACCGCTCATGAAAGCCCGCCCGATGGCCAGCATCTGCTGCTCGCCGCCGCTCAGGGTCCCGGCTTTCTGCAGCCTGCGTTCCTCTAAACGTGGAAAGATCGCGAACACGCGCTGGATGTCTCTTTCAATACCGTCTCTGTCCTTGCGGGCAAAAGTGGCCAGCTTCAAGTTTTCGAGTACGGTCAGGTTCCCGAAAAGCCGCCGGCCCTCGGGGACATGCGATATGCCCAGTTCACTGACCACCTTGTCGGCCGAATATTCCAGCAGGTTATGATCGTTGAACATCATCCGGCTCGTCTTGGCGACCGGCACCAGGCGTGAAATCGCCCTCAAGGTCGTGCTCTTCCCGGCCCCGTTGGCACCGATAATGGTGACGATCTCGCCCTGGTCAATCTTGAAGCTGATTCCCTGCAGCGCCTTGATATTGCCGTAGGACACCTGAAGATTTTCCACTGCTAGCATCAGTCAATGGCCTCCTTGCCCAGGTAGGCATCGATCACTTTCGGGTCGCTCTGGATTTGTTCGGGTGTGCCTTCGGCAATCACCTCGCCGAAAACCAGCGTCTGGATCATTTCGCACAATTCCATCACCATTTTGAGCCGGTGTTCGATCAAAAAAATCGCCAGGCCGAATTCTTTGTGCACTTGACGGATGACGTCCATCATCTGGATCAGCTCTTCCGGATTCATTCCGGCGGTCGGTTCATCCAGGAAAAGAATTTTCGGATCTATGGCCAGGGCCCTGGCCATCTCGACCCTTCTCTGATCCCCATACGGCAGGTTAAGAACATTCTGGCCGGCCAGATCGGCAATGCCCACGAGCTCCAGAAGCCTGTAGGCCTTCTCTTCGGCCGCGGCTTCCTGCCGTTTGCGTTCGGCTGTCCCGAAAAAAGCCCCGCGCAAACCGTAGGTCATCTGCGCGTACTGGGCCATGACCACGTGCTCCAGTACGCTCATGTGGCGCCAGAGCAACAGGTTCTGGAAAGTACGGCCGAGACCGACCGAAGCGATCTGATGGGGCTGCAGACCGACCAAATTTTTGCCTGCCAGGCGGATGGTGCCTTCCGAAGGCTGGTGAATGCCGGTAATCAGGTTGAAAATGGTCGTCTTGCCGGCGCCGTTGGGACCGATCAGTCCCCGGATCTGGCCCGGTTCGATTCGCAGGCTGTAGTTGTGCACGGCGCGCAGCCCGCCGAAATAATGGGTCATGCTCTCAACCTGCAACAGCGACATGCTACACCTCTTTTTCCGTCTTCCGCCGCGGTCGGACCAGGTGCTTGACATCGAATTCCTTGAATGCGATCAGTCCCGTCGGCCGGAAAATCATCACCAGGATGAGCAGCAGCGGAATCACAATCCATTTGAAGAGTTCAAGTGGCCGCAGAGCCTCACTGAGCAGACTCAGGCTCACGGCCCCGAGGATCGACCCATACACCGAGTTAAGACCGCCGAAGTAGACCATGGCCAGCCCCTCGGCGAGCTGTTGAATGCCGAAAGAACTGGGATTCACGTAGCGCAGGACGTGGGCAAACAAACCGCCCGCCACACCGGCCCAGAAAGCGGCAAACATGAAGGCCACCATCTTGGTGCGGCGCGTGTTGACGGTCATGGCGTTGGCCGCCGTCTCGTCGTCGCGCACGGCGTTGAGCGCCTTGCCGAGGGTGGAGCGGACAAAGTTGTTGATCATCCAGATGCAGATGACGGTCCAGATGAAAACCGTGGGCAGATCGGCCCAGTCCGGTTGACTGCTGAGACCGCGCGGGCCGCCGACAAATTCCAGGTTTTCGATCAGACTCTTGACGATGAACATAAACGCCAGGGAGATAATCGCCAGATAATCGCCCCGGGTTTTAAACGACGGAATGGCGACGATCAACGCCCCCAGGGCGGCAACGAACCCACCCAGGATGAGCCCGAGCGGAAACAAAAACGGGCCCAGAAAGGAGGGCAACAGCGCCTGGCCGAACTGGCTGTCGGTGACAAAAAGGGATACGCTGAAGATCGAAGCGGTATACGCCCCCAGGGCCATGAACCCGGGGTGGGAACAGGAGAACTCCCCCATATAGCCGTTGATCACATTCAGACTGACGGTGAGCATGATGGCTATCAGCGTAAACTTGAGGGTTATTTCCCGGTAGTCGCTGATTTCGGTCCAGATATGAAAGATGGTGTACAACAGGACCAGGTGGACGAGCACGGAACCCTGGGTCGAGAACGCGATCATTTTATCGGCCAGCCAGTTGGCCGGCGCGAGGCCCAAGCGCGCAACGAAAAGGATCGGCAGCAGGTATATCAACAGCACGTAAAGCACCGCGCCGGGAAAAAGTGCCGGATTTTTCAGAATGATCGTGAAACCGAAAAGCGCCGGAATTTTCGACAGGCCCAGGGCCAGCGCCAACGGTCTGCCCGCGATTTGTTCCAATAAAACCGCAGCCAACACGCCGCCCAGCCATCCCAGGACCGAAACCTGAGAGAACATTCGCCGCAGTTTATTTTTAGAACGGCTCGCGGGTGCAGACAATGCGCTGCGCGCTGCTTCCATTGCATTCCCTTTCTGAAAAACCACCGGATTCGAACCAACCGGCACCGGTCATTACAATCTCAACTTGGCGCTGTAGGGCTCGCCGAAAAAACCATACGGCCTGAAGGCCAGAATGAGCAAGACGACTGAATAGGCGATGAAATCCCGCAGGGTCGACGGAAAGATCATGGCCACGAATATTTCGATGAAACCAAGCAGAAAACCGGCCAGGGTCGCCCCCATGATGGACCCTCTGCCGCCCAGAATCGCGGCCACGAAAGCCTTCCAGCCGAAGACAATCCCCATGTACGGATCCAGGACCGGATAGGCGACCCCGAACAGAATGCCGGCCAGCGCCGCCAGCGCCGATCCGATGGCAAAGGTCATGGCCGCGATGCGGTTGATCGACACGCCCATCAACGGCACGACCACGTAGTCAAACGCCATTGCGCGCATGGCCATGCCCCACCGCGTCCTGGTGATGAACAGGTGCAGCGCCAGCATGAAAGAAAGCGACACGCCAACAATCATGATTTTCTTGTTGGTGACAAACACGCCGCCCATGTCATAGGTTACGGTCTCGATCATGGAGGGGAAGCTGACGCGCTGAGTTCCCATACCCCACAAGATGATGGTCTCTAGAATAATGCCGATCATCAGGCCGGTAATGGCCGCCGATGCCCGCGGCGCCTCGCGCAAGGGGCGATAGCCCACCCGTTCGACGAACATGCCCAGAAAAGAGGTCAAAAACATGGAGAGCAGGATCGTCAGCACCAAAATCAGCCAGCCGGGCAAAACAAAAGCCCATTGCGAGGCCAGGACCATCAAACCGGTGGCCACCCCGAACCCGATGTAGGCCCCGGTCATGAAGATGTCGCCATGAGCGAAGTTGAAGAGCATCAAAATGCTGTACACCATGGAATACCCCAGTGCGATCAACGCGTAGAAACTGCCCCACTGCAAGGCGTTCACAAGGTTCTGAAGAAAAAAGGCCATCGCACCTGCTCCTCGGTCGGTTGCTTCGCCGGCGGTCGCTGAACCGGTTGGCACTGGCGCCAGCGGCAATTTTCAACCGCGTCTAGCCATCCAGTTGACACAATCGGGCCACCCGACGCAATCGGCGTTACAGTTCAAAAAGGCGGGCGCAGGGATACCCTGGCCCGCCGATACGCAGATCGCCGCTTGCCATGCTTGGCGTGTTCGAAAGTGACTAAAACTCAGCCGGCTCAGGGTTCGGTGACGCATCCGTCAGCGAACCGGACTCGGCCTGTCCTACGGGCAAACCGATTTGTAAAATTCGAATTCACCCTTGTCGCTGATCTTGACGATGACCGCGCACTTAGTGGGATCGCCGCTGCCCTCGAAGGTCATCTTGCCGGTAATACCGTCGTATTCCTTGACGCTTGCCATGGCATCGCGGACGCACTGACGGTCTTTCTTCAGGTCGCCGGTGATCTGGCCGCAATCCTGAATGGCCTTTTGAA
The DNA here is from genome assembly GCA_041299015.1 of Deltaproteobacteria bacterium. Taxonomy (GTDB): domain Bacteria; phylum Desulfobacterota; class Desulfobacteria; order Desulfobacterales; family SG8-13; genus JARFQH01. Next base: position 9,629 of record JBFYWB010000024.1, on the reverse strand, counting down.
CCAGTCCCATGGCATCCCATGTCAGGGCGCCGACATCGTCGGGGACGTAGCCGTATTTCTGCTGATAGCGATCGATGAACTCCTTGGTCTTGCCGGTGGCGCCGGCGGCCGCATAATGGGTGCTAAAGAAGAGTCCGTAGCAGTCCGGTCCGCAGAGCTGCACGGTCTCGGCCGATCCCCAGCTGTCGCTGCCCACGATCGGCTTGTCGAACCCCAACTGGCGGGCCTGTTGAACGATCAGGGCCACTTCGTTGTAGTACTGGGGGGTGAACAGAAATTCGGCCCCGGAGTTGATGATGTTGGTCAGCTGCGAGCTGAAATCGGCGTCTTTGGTGGTAAAGCTCTCATAGGCCACGACGGAACCGGGGCCATGGAGATCTTCCCAGGCTTTCTTGAAAAATTCGGCCAGGCCCTTGGGATAATCGCTGGCGACATCGTAGAGCACCGCCGCCTTGGTGAAGCCGAATTCATCCTTTACGAAGTTGGCCACCACCGGTCCCTGGAACGGATCCAGGAAACAGGACCTGAAGACGAAGGGCCGGTCCGCGGTGGTCTTTGGGTTCGTGGACCAGGGGCTGATCATGGGCGTGCTGTAGTTGTTGGCCACCTCACCCGCGGGCACCGCCTGCTTCGAGGACTGCGGACCGACGATCATCAGGACATCGTCTTCGGTGATCATCTTGGTGTTGACCTTGACGGCCGATTCGGCTTTGGATTCGTTGTCTTCGATCACCAGGTCGACCTTGTATTTCTTCCCGCCGACATCGAGTCCACCGGCGGCAGTGACGTCTTCGAGCCACATCTGGGCCGCGTATTTGGTTCCTTCCCCGACTTTGGGGATGTCGCCGGTAATCGGTGCGTTGACACCGATCTTGATGGTCTTCGGTGCCTCGGGTCCGCAGGCCAGAAAGGCCAGGCCCAGAATCAGACCACAGAAGATACCGATAAAGACGAGTCTTTTTTTCATTTCTACCTCCTTTTATCCAGCTGCACCGGGGTTATGTTGAGGAGCGTCACGATTGCCTGTTCCTGTCAGTGCCGGTCTGTTAGCATACGATATTGACATAATCAACTATAAATCATTGACAAATATTTAGTTTCTTTTTATCTGTTTTCAGCGCCACCGCCGAATATCCGTTGCGAAGCCCGGGAGAGCCGCCATGAGCCAACCCGTCAAAAGAACCCCTCTTCACGGCTGGCACGTTGACCACGGTGCCAACCTGGCGATTTTCGGATCATACGCCATGCCACTGTGGTATCCGCACGGCGCCAAGGAGGAACACCTCGCGGTTCTGACGCGTGCCGGAATTTTCGACACGAGCCACATGAGTCCCCTTACGGTCAAGGGGTCCGGAGCGCGGGACCTCCTGCAGGTTTGTTTTTCCAAAAACCTGGCGGCCTGCGTCGGAAAGGCTCAAAAGCCGCTCACCGCCGGCAGGAGCGTGTACGGCGTCTTTCTGAACGAAGCCGGGGAAGTCATCGACGATGCGATCGTTTTTCAAGTTTACGATTCGTTTTTCATGGTGGTGGTCAATGCCGGAATGGGCGGTGTCGTCAGTGCCCATCTGCAAGGCTATTGCGGCGGCCGCAAGGCGGCGGTAGTCGATCTCACCGATCGGGTCGGCAAGCTGGACGTCCAGGGACCGCAGGCGGCCCGGGTCATCAGCCGCATCACCCGGAAACCGGAGAAGGTGTTCGCGGAGCTGCCCTATTTTTCATTCAAGGGTCATTTCAATACCGCCCTGCCGGTGTCCGCAGAGGTGACCCTCACGGACGGCACCCCCATCCTGCTGTCGCGCACCGGCTATACCGGCGAGTTCGGCTTCGAGCTGTTCGTCGCGCCCGATAGGGTCCGCGACCTCTGGCAGATGCTCATCGACGCGGGCCAGGCGTTTGGAATGCTCCCCTGCGGACTGGCGGCCAGAGATTCCCTGCGTACCGGGGCCGGGCTGCCGCTTTCGCATCAGGACATCGGCGCGTGGCCGTTCAAAAACACCCCCTGGCATTTTGCCCTGCCTTACGACGCCCACGGCCGCGGATTCACCAAGGATTTCGTGGGGGCCATCGCTCTGCAGCGCAGCGATCGCAACCAGTACACCTTTCCCTTTGCCGGTCATGACCTGCGCAAGGTCTCCCCAGGCGACCCGGCCGTCGTGACGGACGATGAAGACCATGACATCGGCCGGGTGCTGACCTGCGTCACCGACATGGCCATCGGCCGTCACGATAAAAGCATCTTCAGCATTGCCAGTCCGAAAAAACCGGCCGATTTTACGCCGCGCGGGTTGAGCTGCGGCTTCGTCAAGGTCACAAGACCCCTGCGGCCCGGTCAGAACGTCCGGCTGACGGACAAGCGCCGGACGATCAATGTCGAAATCGTCGCCGATATCCGCCCCGACCGGACGGCCCGCAAGCCGTTGGCAAATTTTTTGGGGGCTGGATCGACGTGATGGTCGGTCAGAAGAGTCCCGGATGATGACGGCAACGGTCTGTCTTATGAACCGGTGATCCATGCGCCATGCCCCGTCAAAATAAACCGTCACCCGTTGCGTGAACCGGACGCAAGCCTTGCCGCGCCGGCAACTTCAACGCCTTCAGAGGAGGAGCCCATGAAAGAAACCAGTCAACTCAATCTACCTGAAAATGTTCGCTTTACAAAAGACCACGAATGGGCCCGCAAGGAGGGCGAAGCCATCCGGGTGGGAATCGACGATTACGCCCAGGACCAGCTTGGCGACGTCGTTTTCGTTGAACTGCCGCAGGTCGGCGACAAATTCGCCACAGGCGACGCCTTCGGCAGCGTCGAGTCGGTCAAGGCGGTTTCGGAACTGTTCATACCGGTGGGCGGTGAAATCAGTGCGGTCAACAAGAACCTCGAGGAATCTCCCGAACTCGTCAACACCGGCCCGTATGACGAGGGCTGGATGATCGCCGTCACACCCGATGATCCGGATGGACTCGAAGCGTTGATGACCAAGGACGCCTACCTCGAGATGTTGAAAGGACTTTAGACATGCGCTATCTGCCCCACACCCCGGAGGACATTGCGGATATGCTGGCGGAGGTCGGCGTCGGGAGCCTCGAGGCACTCTTCGCCACGATCCCGAAAGACTGCTGCTGTCGGCTCGACATGCAGCTGCCGGCGGCCCTGACCGAGTGGGAACTCAACGACCACATGGATGCTCTGGCGGCCCGCACGGCCGTATCACCGGCGGTCAAGGTGTACATGGGCGCCGGCAGCTACGACCATTTCCTGCCGGCGGCCGCCCGGCATGTCCTGGCCCGCGGCGAATTCGTGACCTCCTATACGCCCTACCAACCGGAAATCAGTCAGGGCACCCTGCAGGCCATCTACGAGTACCAAACGCTGGCCGGGCGCCTGATGGGAACCGAGGTCGCCACCGCCTCACACTACGATGGGTCCACGGCCTTGGCCGAAGCCCTGCTGATGGCAATCCGCATTACCCGCAAAAAACGGGTGGCCGTATCGGCCGCCGTCCACCCCCATCATCGGCGAGTGGTCGCCACCTATTTCGATCCCACCGGCTACGACATCGTCGAACTGCCCTGCCTACCGGACGGCCGCACCGACCTGACCGCGCTCGACGGCATAGAGGAGCTGGCGGCCGCGGCCGTCCAGTCACCCAATTTTTTCGGCTGCATCGAAGATCTCCAAGCCGCCGCGGACGGTGCCCACGCCAGGCAAGCCCTGTTTGTCGCCTCCTTCACGGAGCCGCTGGCATTCGGCCTCCTGAAGAGCCCCGGCAGCCTCGGCGCCGATATCGTTTGCGGCGAGGGGCAGAGCCTGGGGCTGCCCCGGTCTTTCGGCGGGCCGGGGCTCGGCATGCTCGGCAGCCGCATGGCCTTCGTGCGCAACCTGCCGGGCCGGCTGGTAGGCCGGACGCAGGATCAGGACGGCAGACAAGGCTTCGTTCTGACCCTGGCCACCCGCGAGCAGCACATTCGCCGTGAAAAAGCCACATCGAACATCTGCACCAACAACAGCCTCTGCGCGCTGACCGCGGCCGTGTACATGGCCGCACTGGGTGCCGCGGGGTTTTGCGAGCTGGCCCAACTCAACCACGACAAGGCCGAATACCTCAAGACGGGTTTGGCGCAGGCCGGCTTCCCCTCGCCTTTTTCGAGCCCGACCTTCAATGAATTCGTCGTCCGTTTTCCGGGTGGTGTCGAGAAGGTCTACCGGCGGCTGCTCGACAAGCGGATCGTCGCCGGACTGCCGCTGGCCAAGTATTACCCGGGGCTTTCCGATTGCACCCTTTTGTGCGTCACGGAAACCGCCGCCAAACACGACTTGGACAACCTGATCAAGGAGGTGCGCTCATGACCGATAGCCTCGGAACGACCGGTCTGATCCTCAACGAACCGCTGCTGTGGGAAAAAGGCCGCAAAGGGCGCTGCGGCTTTTCGCTGCCCCGCCGCGATGTTCCGGTCAGCGCCCTCGATCCGCACCTAACCGGTACCGGTCCGGATTTCCCCGAATTGAGCGAAGTGGATCTCATCCGCCACTACACGCGACTGTCGACCTGGAATTTCGGGGTGGATACCGGCACCTACCCGCTCGGCTCCTGCACCATGAAGTACAATCCCAAGACCAACGAACGCCAGGCGGGCCTGCCGGGTTTCGCCGCCGCCCATCCCCTTCTGCCGCCGGAGCTCGCCCAGGGCGCCCTCGCGCTGATGCACGATCTCGCGGGCTTTCTGGCGGAAATAACCGGAATGGATGCGGTCTCCTTGCAGCCGGCTGCCGGCGCCCACGGCGAGCTGACCGGCATGTTGCTGATCTATGCCTATCATCGCAGCCAAGGCGCCCAGCGGTCTAAAATCATCATTCCCGACACGGCCCACGGAACCAACCCGGCCAGTGCGGCCCTGTGCGGCTACCGCCCGGTCCCGATCACATCCGGAGCCCAAGGCGTCCTGACCGCCGAGGTCGTGGCGGCCGTGATGGACGAGGAAACCGCCGGCATCATGGTAACCAACCCCAACACGCTCGGTCTTTTCGAAGAGAACATCCGACAGATCACCGACATCGTTCACGCCAAGGGCGGCCTAGTCTATTGCGACGGCGCCAATATGAACGCCGTGATGGGCATCATCGACATGAAAGCGATCGGCATCGACGTCCTGCATCTGAACCTGCACAAAACCTTTTCCACCCCCCACGGCGGCGGCGGGCCGGGTTCCGGGCCGGTCTGCGTCCACAAGCGGCTCGAGCCCTTTCTGCCCGTGCCGCGCGTCATCAAGCAGGGTAGCACGTACACACTATCCGAGGAGTTTCCGCAGTCGATCGGCAAGCTCGACACCTTTCACGGGCATTTCGGCATCATGGTGCGCGCCTACAGCTACATCTTGAGCTTGGGACCCGCCGGCCTGAAAAAGGCCAGCCAGCTGGCAGTCCTGAACGCCAACTATGTCAAGGAAAAACTCAAAGAGACCTTTCACCTCGCCCACGACCGGCCGTGCATGCACGAGTGCGTGTTGAGCGACAAGAACCAGGCGGGCCATGGGGTCACGACCCTCGATATCGCCAAGCGCTTGATGGACTATGGGTTCCATCCGCCCACGATTTACTTTCCCCTGGTCGTTCCGGGGGCCATCATGATCGAGCCCACCGAGACCGAATCCAAGGAGGATCTCGACCGGTTCATCGACGCCATGCAACAGATTGCCCGGGAGGCCGCAGAAAACCCGCAGCTCCTGCACGACGCCCCGCACAAGAGCAAAGTCCGCCGTCTGGACGAGGTGTCCGCCGCCCGCAAGCCGTGCCTGGCGGGCTGAACAACCGGCCGAGTGAGCGCGTATCAGGCGTGATCGACCGGTTCGCGAGGGCAACCCCCGTGTGGGTTCGAGAAAAGGCCTGGTGCGGGCATCCGATGATCTAAGGCCGCCGCTGAGACGAAATGTGCGATTTCATTCGGCCGCGGTGGTAAATGAAGAGGGATAAATGGATGCACCCTGAAGGCCCCGCGACCTGGCGGGTTTTCGAGCCGGGCTGCCTCGACTATGCCGAGGCCCTGCGGCTGCAGCAGCGCCTGGTCGCGGCGCGCAAGACCGGCGTTCTCGCTGCCGATCTCCTGATGTTGCTCGAACACCCCCCGGTATTCACCCTGGGCCGCCGCGGCGGTCGGGAAAACCTGCTCGTCTCGGCCGACTTCCTTGCGACCAGCGGCATTCGGGTCTTCCAGGCCGAACGGGGCGGCAACATCACCTATCACGGTCCGGGGCAGCTGGTGGCCTACCTGGTCCTCGACCTGGAGGCGGCCAGAATGGGCGTCAAAGACTTCGTCCATTTTCTGGAGGAGGTCATGATCCGCACCGCCGCCGAGTGGGGAGTCGCCGCCGAGCGCAACCCGGCCAACCGCGGTATCTGGGTCGGTAACCGCAAAATGGGCAGCATCGGCATCGCCATTCGCCGCGGCATCACCTACCATGGCCTGGCCTTGAACATCGACGTGTCCCTCGAGCCCTTCGGCTGGATCAACCCGTGCGGCCTTGCCGACGTGGGGGTGACTTCTCTGCAGGTGGCATCCGGCCGGCCGCTGAACATGCCGTCGGTCCGTCGAATTTTCAAAAGGCACGTTCAGTTTGTTTTCGGCACCCGGCTGGTGTCGATGACACCCGAAGAGGTGGACGACATAACGACACCTGAACCGTAAGGAAGAACTGACGTGAGGATCCGAACCAAAAAACCGCCCTGGCTCACCCGGCGCCTGCCCAGCGGGCCCGAGTACGAAAAAATCCGCGAACTGATGAACCGGGGACGGCTGCACACCGTTTGCCAGGAAGCCAAGTGCCCGAACATCTGGGAGTGCTTTTCCAACCGGACGGCCACCTTCCTGATCCTGGGGAATCGCTGCACCCGCAGCTGCCGCTTCTGCGCCGTGGCACACGGCCCGGTAGAGCCGCCGGATCCGGCCGAACCGGTGCGCGTGGCTGAAACAGTGGAGAAACTCGGGCTGGCCTACGTGGTCATCACATCGGTGACCCGCGACGACCTTCCAGACGGCGGGGCCGGTCACTTTGCAGAAACCATCCATGAGATTCACCGCCGCATCCCGGAAGCCGTGATCGAAGTGCTGATCCCCGATTTCAGGGGGGACACCGCCGCCCTGCGCACCGTGCTGGCAGCGCGACCGCAAGTGTTGAACCACAACATCGAAACCGTGCCGCGTCTGTACGCCACCGTACGCCCCGGCGCCGTTTACAGCCGGTCGCTGGAGCTGCTCGGGCGCGTGAAGGCCATCGCCCCCGCGGTTCCGACCAAATCGGGTCTGATGCTCGGACTCGGTGAAACCGAGGCTGAAATCCGGCAGACCCTGCAAGACCTTCGGGATGTCGACTGCCGCATGCTGACCTTGGGTCAGTATCTCCAACCGTCGCAAGCCCATCTGCCGGTGGCCCGCTTCGCCCCGCCGGCCGAATTCGACCAGTGGCGGCAAACCGCCTTTCAGATGGGTTTCGGCGAGGTCGCCAGCGGACCCTTGGTTCGTTCTTCCTATCACGCCAAAGAGCTTTTCAGTGCCTTACCATAGAACAAAAGACGGTTGCCGTCTCTTTTACGAAACCGTGGGCGACGAACCGCAAAAACCCGCTGTCGTCTTTCTCAATGGCACCACCCAGACCACTGTGCACTGGCGGTACCAGGTCCTGCACCTCAGGAAGGAGTACCGCATCCTGCTCTACGATGCCCGGGCCCAAGGCCGAAGTGAGGTCGGGCGCTTGCCGTTGAGCCTCGATATACACGTCGATGATCTCTCCGCCCTGTTGAAGCACACCGGCACAGAAAAGGGGCTGCTGGTGGGACTGAGCCACGGCGCCCATGTGGCCATGGCAGTGGCGGTACGGTATCCCGCGCAGGTCGACGGACTCGTTCTTGGCAGCATCGCAGCCGAATCGAGCGCCCGCACCAGGGCCGTCTTGCAATCATGGGGAAAAATCTTGGGCGCTAACGGACTCACAGCGATGGCCTGGGCCGCTCTGCCGATGATTTTCGGAGAGGCTTATCTGGCGGAAAACCAACGCATCCTGGACAAGCTGGTCAAAGCGGTCGCGACCCGCAATCGTGCCGATGCACTGCTGGCGCACCTCGCTGCCATGACGCGCTATCCCTCCCCTTGCCTTCACAGCGCGCACATTCGTCAGCCCACCCTCGTCGTTTCCGGAGACCAGGATCCGCTGGTTTCCCCGGATGCCGCCGCCCGCCTGGCGGTGCTGTGCCGCGGCACCCACCGCCTGCTGCCGCGAACCGGCCACACCGTTTCCGTGGAGGCGCCGGAGATTTTCAACCAAACGCTGGCGGCGTTTTTCAAGTCGACCGTTCAGCCTGATTTCTGAACGTCAAGGGCGATAGCACTGTCTTCATGATACCTTGACATCAAGATAGTTGACCTTACCCTGATGTCATTGAAACGGCACCTTACCTGAGACTGGTTTTCTGGCAGGCGGCCAAGGCTTTCGAAAAAACGGCTGCAGGACCACTCGGATGGTCGGTTTTTTTACGTTCATCTGACGAAAACCGGCAGGAATGTCATCGAAGCGGCATACGCGCAGCAAAAAAACCTCGTCAGGATAGCCGACGTCCTGACGACGGCAGAGCGTGAGGAACTCGTCAGATTATTAAAGAAAATAGGCCGACATAGGCAAACGATGAACACAGACAAGAAGATATTCGGCATTCACCACATAACCGCGGTCACATCCTCGGCCGTTGAAAACCTGACGTTTTACGAGAAAATTCTCGGCTTACGGCTGGTCAAACAAACCGTCAATTTTGACGATCCATTTACCTACCACTTGTATTACGGTGATGCGAAAGGTTCTCCGGGGACGATTCTGACCTTTTTCCCCTGGGAGAACCTGCCACGCGGAAAACCCGGCGCCGGGATGGTGACGGCGATTGCATTTGCCGTTCCCCGCACCTCATTGGCCTTCTGGGCCCGGAGAATCGGAGCGCACATCATCCGCGTCGAAAACAGCGACCGGTTCGGCGATCCGGTGATTCGATTTGCCGACCCGCACGGTCTGCCCATCGAGTTGATCGGCACATCGGACCCGCCCGCGACCGTGCCCTGGCCGGAAGGCCCGATTGCCAAAGCCCATGCCATCACCGGGTTTCATTCCGCAACAGTCACCGTCAATGTGCTGGAAGAAAACAATACCCTTTTGCGCGGCGTGATGGGAATGACGCTTCACCAGAGCAATAATCATCGTCACCGGTTCAGGATCGATGACGGCGAGGCCCCGGGACGTTTTCTGGATGTTGTCTGCGATCCGCAGGCGCCCCCGGGAAGACCGGGCGGCGGCACGGTACATCATATCGCCTTTCGCACTGAAAATGACGCCTCGCAATTGAGGTGGCAGTCGATCCTGAGAAAATCGGGCGTGGGGGTGACCGAGGTTCGCGACAGGAAATACTTCCGGTCGATTTACTTTCATATACCGGCCGGGGTGCTTTTTGAAATCGCCACCGACTCCCCCGGATTCGCGATCGATGAATCCGCCCACGAGCTGGGATCATCCCTAAAACTGCCGGCGCAATACGAACCCCTGCGGTCCGATATCGAACGGCGGCTGCCGCGACTGCGTCGCGAAGCTTTTCGGCAGGTGTT
>JBFYWB010000009.1:0-40281 GCA_041299015.1 Deltaproteobacteria bacterium | reverse complement strand
CCCCGTGTTGGGCCTTCAGCCTGGCACCTTCCTCGAACATCTTTCGGATCCAAGAGGATCCGGCCATCATGGTCTTGATTTCCGCTGCAATGGTCATGGTCAGTCCCTGCCCGTTCAGGTGGAATTCGATTGCCGCGATCGAATGGCTGGTGATCCGTGAAGCGGTGCTGAAGTCACCCCGTGCCGGTCGACCGTTTCAGAGAGCCTCGCCTCTAAACGCTGCCGGAAAACGATCGGCAATGCATTGGTTCGGGTCGCTGATGCCACCGCCGAAGCGGCGGCCCTCAAACGGGCACAACCGACTTGACCTCGGGAATCTCCTGTTTCAATAATCTCTCGATACCGTTTTTGATGGTCATCTGGGACATGGGGCAGCCCGAACATGCGCCCTGCAGGCGGACCTTGACGATGCCGTCGGTGACCTCGATCAGTTCCACGTTGCCGCCGTCTCTCTGGAGCATCGGACGAATCTTGTTCAGGGCCGCTTCAACTTTTTCTTTCATGATCTCCTCCTTGTGATGGGGTGCCCGACTGGGCAACCAGATCGAATGGGGCTTTCTCAAAGCCATAGCGGATTTGCTTCACAAAATAAATATAAAAATTGAATTTGCCAACTGTCCCATCCCGTGTGCGCGGCGCACCGTCAAGGGACCATCCGCCGCGCCGCGGTTGTCGGTCCGCGGCGGCTAGCCTGCGCGTCCGCCGCGCCGGTGATAAAACTGTCTGCGGAAATCCGCAAAGCGCTGTTCGGCGATGGCGGCCCGCATATCGTCCGCCAGGCCTGCAAAATAATGAATGTTGTGAATCGTGTTGAGGCGATAAGCCAGAAGCTCCCGGGATGTATACAGGTGGCGCAGGTAGGCCCGCGAGTAATGGCGGCAGGTGTAGCAGGTGCAGGCGGGGTCGGGAGGTGCCGTATCGGTCCGGTAGCGGGCGTTTGAGATGTTCAGGGTCCCGGCAGTTGTAAACACCTGACCGTTGCGGGCATTGCGGGTCGGCAGCACGCAGTCGAACATGTCGGCACCAAGGGCCACCAGCTCGACCAGGTCTTCCGGCGTTCCGACCCCCATGATGTATTTGGGCCGCGATGCCGGCAGCCGGGGCAGCGTCTGATCGGCTATTTCCAGCATCTGGGCCTTGGGCTCGCCGACGCTGAGTCCGCCGACGGCGTAACCGTCAAATTCGATTTCGGCCGTCAATTCGGCGGACCGCGCCCGCAACTCCCCGTACATGCCGCCCTGGACAATTCCAAACAGCGCCCGGTGATCGTTTGCTCGTGACCATGCCGCTTTGCACCGCCTGGCCCACCGGGCGGTCAGTTCGAGAGCCTCGCGAGCGGTTTCTCGCGCGGCCGGGTAGGCGATACACTGGTCGAGGCACATGATGATGTCCGCATCGAGGCACACCTGGATTGCAACCGCCTTTTCGGGACTGAGCAAATGCGCAGATCCGTCGATGTGCGACTGAAAAACCACCCCCTCCTCACTGATCCTGGACAGCCGTGCCAGGGAAAACACCTGAAAGCCGCCGCTGTCGGTCAGGATCGGGCCGTGCCAGTTCATAAACCGGTGGAGTCCCGCAAAGCGCTCGATGACCGCGCAACCGGGCCTCAGGTAGAGATGGTAGGTGTTGCCCAGGATGATCTGGGCGCCGCATTGCACAAGCTCCTCCGGTGAAAGAGCCTTGACGGTTCCCAGCGTGCCGACCGGCATGAAAACCGGTGTCCGCACAGCGCCATGTGCGGTCTCGAAAACACCGGTTCGCGCACGGGTGTCTCGGCATCGGGATGTGACCGTAAAATCGAACATAGGCGAAAAATGACATTAAGTCTTAAGTTCTACATGTTGGCTTTAAACCCGAATCCTAAAACCTAAACCGCAGGTAGTTATATGATCAACATCGCATCCCCATAGCTGAAAAACCGGTACCTTGCCGCGATCGCCTGCGCGTATGCCTTAAGAACCGTATCTCTTCCGGCAAAGGCGGCCACCAGCATCAGCAGGGTCGACTTCGGCAGATGAAAGTTCGTCACCAGCCCATCGATCGCTTTGAACCGGTACCCCGGGTATATGAAGAGATCGCAGGTGCCGCTGCCGGAGGCAATCCGACCCCGGTGGTCGGCGCTGAACTCGAGGGTGCGCACGCACGTGGTTCCCACCGCGACGATGCGGCCGCCCTCCGCTCTGGCGCGATTGATGCGCTCGGCCGCTTTGGAAGACACCTTAAATCTTTCGGCGTGCATGCGGTGTTGGCGAATGTCAGCCACCCTGACCGGCATGAAAGTGCCGTAACCGACATGCAGGGTAATGGTGACGACGTCGACGCCTTTTGCATGTATGCCCGCCAGCAGTTCCTGCGAAAAATGAAGGCCGGCCGTCGGCGCGGCCACGGCCCCCTTCTGTTCGGCATAGACCGTTTGGTAGCGCCCGCGGTCGTCCGGCAGGCAATACCCGGCGTTTCGACGGATATACGGCGGAAGCGGCACCTGGCCGACACGGTAAAGGTGGTCCTCGAACAACCCGTCGCAGTCGAAGGCAAGCGTGAAGAGGCCGTCGCCGCCGGCCAACACCCTGGCCTGCAGCGCTCCGTCGAACGAGATCTCTTCTCCGGGCCGTGGCGGTTTGGCGGCCTTCGCCAGACACTGGCAAACAAACCGACCGTTTTCGGTTCGTCCGCCGGCGTAGTCGAGAACCAGGACCTCGATCTTACCGCCGGTGGTCTTGCGGCCGATCAGACGACCGGGGATCACTTCCGTGTTGTTGACGACCAGCACGTCGGGCGGGCCGATGTAGGCAAGAAGGTCCTCGAAAAAGCGATGCGCCAAGGCCCCGCTACTGCGGTCCAGAACCAAGAGCCGGGAGCACTCCCTGCGGGCCGACGGTGTTTGGGCGATCCATTCGGAAGGCAGATTGTAGTCGTAGTCCGATAGTGAAAACATCCGCGTGCACATCCGGCCTTTTGTTAACGCTTTCCCAAATACACCAACGCAAGTCCGATCGCCATCAACACGAATCCGAAGCGGCGCAGGCTTTCGTCCGGCATCTCAGCGACTTTCAGGATCCAGCGCTTCATCTTGGACGGGAACGCAAAATACGGCAGCCCTTCGAAGATCATGACCACGCCGACAACACACAGAAAAAAGTCCATTTATTTCCCTTTTCCCGAGGACAAACAAATAGGGTTGCGCGCACAGTGCCCTGTAAAAAGCCTCCGTATATGCCTTCGCCGCATCGTTGTCAAAGGCAAAGGTTTTCTTGTTGTTCGTTGAGCTCGGTCCGGTTTTTGCCCTAGTAGCCGCTCAACGGGTTAAGACTTGTCAATTTGATTCGGCCTGTATAATGATTAAGCTGTACGATCCGCCATCCGATTGATCGGATAAAAGAGGGAATTATCATCCATGAAAACCGAGCCACTTCCGGTGCATAAGCGGACCCTTTGGTCTTGGGTCCTCACCACCAGGCCGAAGTTACAGTTTCTGCTGATATTCATCATTCTGATCACTGTCTTCACCCGCGTCGTGCCCCTCGAAATGCAGAAACGGGTTGTCAACGAAGCGATCTATCTGAGGAAAGTGGATCTGCTGCTGATCTACTGCGGCATTTACCTGGTCGCCGTCATTTCCCAGGGGGCCTTGAAACTGCTGATCAACTACATCCAGGCCATGATCGCGCAGCGCGCCCTGTCCGCAATGCGCCAGGAACTCTATCATCACATTCTGACTTTACCTTTAGATTTCTTTCGGAAAACACAACCCGGCCTGGTGGTCTCGGCCCTGACGACCGAGTTGCCCGTCGCCGGTAACTTTGTGGGCATGGCCATATCGGTACCGGTCACCAACGTCCTGACGCTGCTGGCTTTCGCCGTTTATCTGTTCTGGCTCAATCCCCTCCTGGCCGCCGTGTCCCTCAGCATCTACCCGATGGTGATGATCATCCTGCCCCTGCTTCAGAGACGTGCCAACCAGCTGAACACAAGGCGGGTGGATGCCACCCGCGCCATGGCGGGCAAGATCGGCGAAGCCGTCACCGGAATACACGAAATCCACGGTAACGGCGCCTACCGGATCGAGAACACCAAATTCGACGGCATGGTGAACAAGCTGGAGAAAATCCGACTCATCTGGACCCTCTACACCCAGGCGATTAAGACCATAAACAATTTCTTTACGAATCTGAGCCCCTTTCTGGTGTTCCTGCTCGGCGGCTATTTGGCCATGAAAGGCCAACTGGAGTTGGGGGCCATGATCGCATTTCTCTCGGCTCAGGAAAAACTCTACACGCCCTGGAAGGAACTGATCGAAATGTATCAAGTCTATCAGGATGCCTTCGTGCAGTACAATCGCACCATGGAGTATTTCGATCGCGAACCGGATTATGCTCTGGAACCGATCGACCGCCAACCGTATGCGGTTCGGGGCGACATCGCAGTGCAAAACCTGTCGTTTGTCACCGAAGAAGGAATTCATCTGCTCGACGACATTTCACTTTCCATAGGGCAGGGCCAAAACTTGGCCTTGGTCGGTTTTTCGGGCAGCGGTAAGAGTACCCTGGCCCAGTGCATCGGCCAGCTCTACCGCTATACGGGCGGGCATGTTCTGCTGGACGGCAAAGAAGTGGCGGAGCTGTCCAAAAAGGACATGACCCGGAATGTCGGCTTCGTCTCCCAGAGCCCGTTCATATTTTCGGGCACCATCCGGGAGAATCTGCTTTACGGTTGCCTGGCCAATGCCGATGCGGGCCAGGGTGGCAAAACCGACCGGATGCCGAGCCTTGACGACATCATCGCGGTTTTGCAGCAAACCGGAATCTTCGTTGATGTGCTGCGCTTCGGCCTCAATACCGTCCTGACAAATGACCACGATCAGGAACTGGCCGCCAGGGTGCTGCGCACCAGGGAAAGTTTCCAGCGCAGCTTCGGCGCAGAGTTGGCGGAATATGTCGAATTTTTCGACGAGAACCGGTATCTTTATTTTTCAAGCGTCGTGGAGAACCTGACCTTCGGTACGGCCAAACGGGATGAGTTCAACTCCGTCAATTTGCCCCAAAACACATATTTCCTGCGCTTTCTGGAAGAATCCCGGCTCGCGCGGCCGCTGCTGAACCTCGGCATTCGACTGGCCGAGCAGATGGTCGACATCCTGGGCAACATGCCGCCGGACGAGTTGCTCTTCGAGCAGAGTCCGATCGCGCCGGAGGAGTTGAACGACTTCCGGAAAGTCGTCGAACGCTCCAAAAAGGCCAAACTCGGCCAGCCCGAGGAAGCGGACCGTACCAAACTCCTTGAGCTGGCCTTGCGCTTCACACCCGGGATTCACAAAACGGTGGCACTCCCGAAGACTCTGGAAGCCCTCATCCTCGAAGGTCGAACGCTATTCAGGAAAAAAATCAGCGCCGACGACCCCCATGCCGTCACTTTTTTTCAAATATCGCAGTACATTTACTCGCAGACGATTCTGAACAATATCTTTTTTGGTAAAATGAAAATCTTCAACCCGTCCGCCCAGGAAAAAATCAATCAAAGCATCGTCCATCTGTTGATCGAAGAAGATTTCCTCGAAACCATTATCGAAATCGGCATGCAGTTCGAGGTCGGCAATAAGGGCGACCGGCTCTCGGGAGGTCAGCGCCAGAAGCTCTCAATTGCCCGCGCCCTGCTCAAAAAGCCGCCCGTGCTGATTCTGGATGAAGCCACCTCGGCGCTGGACAACAATTCTCAGACCCGAATTCAGAACTTGCTGGAAAACCAATGGAAGGGTAAAAGCACCCTGATTTCGGTGGTCCACCGGCTCGACATTATTAAGAACTTCGACCAGGTGGCCGTGATGAAGTCCGGTAAAATCGGTGAAAGCGGGACCTATGACGAACTCATTGCCCGGAAAGGCCTCTTGTATGAACTCGAATACGGAAAAAAATAACGACGCTACCACCTGTGAGTACACGGAAAATTTGAACATCCTGCGTCAGGTCGACTTTTTTTCAGCACTGCCGCTGGAGGCCGCGAAGGTCCTGGCCTATCTTTGCCACCGGATACACTTCAAGGCCGGTGATTTCTTGTTTAAACAGGACGACGAGGATGAGCAGGCGTATTACATCATTTCGGGCAGCGCCCGCCTGTTTAAGATAATCGCTGACCGGGAACAAGTCGTCCGGGACTATGAAGAAGGTGAATTTCTCGGACGTCTGGCCCTTATGGGTGCCATGCGCCGCCTGTTTTCTCTCAGAGCCCGGACCGACATGACCTGCCTGACCATCAGCCGCGAGAAATTCACCAAGGCCCTGGAACGCTTTCCTGACGTGATGCCGAAGTTGGTCAAGGTTATCGTTGAAAATGTGTACGGTTGGGAAAAGCGGTTCATGGCCTATCGCGCCGTGGATTGCAGTGATTGCTTCAAAGAGCTCGGTGTCAGCCTTGTGTGATCGTCGCGAACGTGATAGGTATTGTGATGGAACTGTTGTGACGTAACCGCTCGGCAGACGGCGTTCGGCTGAGCCGGCTCGGGTGACGTGGATTAACGTGCCTGAACGAAAAATCCGATGTCAAGGAAAAGCGTATCGATCAAACTCAAGAACCGGATCTCCGAACTCGAAAGACTGGGCCAAAAACTCCAGGCGTTCGGTGAAGATATCGGACTGTCCAAAAAATGTGTCTTCCAAATCAATCTGGCCGTGGACGAACTGTTTACCAACATCGTTAAGTACGGATTCGCAGACGACAGCCGCCACTATGTCAGGGTGGCGCTTTCGCATGCAGACGGCAAGATCAGTATTCGCGTCGAAGACGACGGGATCCCCTTTGACGCGGCGGCAAAACACACGTCGGAGCTTAAAGATCACATCGAAGACTGTAAGATCGGCGGGCTGGGGCTGCATCTGGTGAAAAGGATAATGGATGGCATCGAATACCAACGCTGCGGGGGCAAGAACGTCATCACTTTGACAAAATACACTCCGCAGACCTGATGCGCGGCCTTTTCCGTGAACCCTTAGAAGTCTCCCGGCACATGCATTCTAAAAGGATGTAAGATGGACATCATCGAAACTCAGAAAGAAAACATCAGCATTTTCAAACTGAACGGTCGTCTCGATTCGAACACTTCCCCGGCCTTGGAAAAAAAGTTGGTTTCGGCCATTGAAAACGGTATCCGGAGCATGGTCATCGATTTCGAAAACCTCGACTATATTTCCAGCGCCGGTTTGCGCATCATTCTGAAAACCACCAAGGACCTCAAACGCACGGATGGTCATATCGTTTTGTGTGCGATGCAGGACTACGTCAAAGAGGTGTTTGAAATCTCGGGATTCGATACATTTTTACCGATTTTTTCAACCGTCGACGAAGCGCTGGCCAAGGTTTAGGCCCGCGGCGCTCGAGATTCATGAAAAAATCACCGCAGTCCGATCAGCCCCCGTTTGCCCAGTTCGCGCAGAAACCGGGTGACGGCCAGCTCCGCTTCCCGTTGCTGCAAACGGTGTCTTGCGGCAAATTGACGGATCACATCCTGAACGCAGGTATCGCCGTCCAGGAGCTGCCAAACATCGGTTCCCAATTCATCCAGCTCTAGTTTTTTAAGGTATGTACCGTTGGGTTTTCGTCCCAACCGCTTGAAAAATCCAGCCAGCCGGGGTCGGACGGTTACCGGATAGGACAGCAGCAATGCCCCGTTTTCCTGGCGCGACTCCGCGACCCGATCGTTTTTGACCGGGGTACACGCGAGGGCTTCGTCACGCGTGGGGAGCCCGCCCTTTTTCTTTCCGCTAAACCGTCGCATAGGCTGCGCAGATCCCGTCCAGAACCCCTGCCTCGATCGGTTTTCGGCTTTCCAACCGCACGCCGAGTATGCGGTTCTTATCGACTTCGTGCCACAAGCGCAGACGGCGGTACAAGGGGTGCCGCTGAAAACTCCGGTACCACCGCAAAAGCAAATTGCTCGGAGGCCCTTCTTCCAGTTCCACGGTCAGCGGCGACCGCTGCATGAACCTCACGGATCGGTTTGCCGACAGCCCGAGGCAGCGCTGCTCGAAACCGCATAGACCGCCGGCACTGAGGAGCGCGTCAGCCGGGCCCCAGCGCTGCAGGGTGAGCTGCAACCGGCGGTTTGTGAACATCAGTTCGTATGCGCCGGTGTCGAATCGAAACCTTTTCAAGTGATAGCTCTTCGGCACTTCGGCATGGATGTCGAATACCGACCAGAGCGTTTCTCGGCGTTCGGAGTGATCTTCGAAAGAGGCCAGAATCCGTCCGGCATGAGCGTAAGCCGGCTGCCCGGTCGTTTCGAAGAACTGCAGCAGAACGGCCCTTCGGCACCCGGGACAATACAGGACGGCACCCCGGCCGGCGATGGTATCGGTCTGCCAGGCGAATCCGAGACTCTCGAAACGCTCGAGAGCCCGCGCCCAGTTTACCGGCATAGGTGTTTCCCGCAAGCCCCTGCGCAGCTGCCGCTGTTGGGAAGCGGCCAGGTGTTTGAGCTGGGTGCGAAGCGAAAATCTGCCCTTCACCGGTGCCCACTTGACTTCGAAAATCGGCCCCCTTGAGGTTTCCAGTAACAGATAGCGGTGACCGATTGTGCCGACGTCCCAATCCATCGGGGTATCGAAACTCACACCGTTCCATCCGATTCGCCGCCATGTCGACGGTTCGGCTTCTTGGAGTCGATTGGCCACTATCGTTTTCTCGTTGAGGCCGTCACTGATGCGGATCAGTACTGCAGGCTGCCGAGGCTTTTCAGAATCAGCGCAAAGCCCATCGCAAACATGCCGGTCAGCCCCATTCCGCACGAAAAACCGGCCAACAGCACCGGTGCGTATTGCCGCCACATGGCGCCATAGCGCTTAAGAAAGAAAAACCGCCCCAACAGGGCGCCGACCACCTCCAGTATAAACCCGTGCGGCGTCGACTGACCCAGTCCGCGAACCACGCCGTAGATCAGCAGGACCGGCAGCCCCAGCAGGGCCAGCAGCGCATAGGTCACCAGCCCGAACAGCAATCCGCTCATGACGTAACTGCCCCGCAATGCCTGGAAAAAAAGTGAGTTGCCCTCCAGTGTGGCGGTCTGCATCAGAAGGGTGTTCAGGGCCTGCAAATGCCAGAGTTCCTGGGCATAGGGGTAGCTGCTGGAAGGAATGGGGGCCAGGCGCCAGATGAACTGTGAAAACAGGAGGCTGGCAATCATCACCACCGGGAATACCACGATCTCGGCTTTGATGATGCCGCGCAGGCTGGTTCCAGTCAACTCGATCTGCCGGAAATGCACCGTGGCTTCGCCGTAGTTGTGGATCGGTATGGGTGCGTACCAGATTTCGATGCCCTGGTAACCGAAGAACCTGGCTCCGGCGATGAAGCTCGCTTCCCGCACCAGCGGCAGACTGACGAATTGACCGGCGATCCCTTCCATTCGGGCGGTGATGTAAGAAACCAGGGGGGTGTAGACAAATCCGTACCCAAGGAAAAAGATCCAGGGAAAATTCGGCACGAGCCAGACGCAAAGCCCCACGTAAGCAAGGGTCGAGACCACGTAAATCCCGATGGAAACCCAAATGTTGATATCACCGCGTTCCGCATGCGTGTGCAGGAGGTCCCTGAGGCTGCCTTTCTGTCCGGAGTGCTTGGCGCCGAAGGAACGCAGCACCGCCCATATGCCGATGGCGGCGATCGCGAAGCCGATACCGATACCGAAGCTCATGTAAAAGTCGAAATTATTGACAAAAACCGTGTCGACCGTCCCCATGCCTTCGTGCCAGCGATGCAGGATCCCGTGGCGAAAGAGGACCGGATTGGCCGCGATGGTGATGATCACGCCTATCAAGCCGCCGATCACCGCCCAGAAAGGCAGCACCATGCCGACTAACATCAGGGTCAGATCCAACTGGATTCCCGTAGCCACCGCCGGCAACAGCCGTTCCGTATAGTGGGTCAGTTCGATCCAGGGTATCGGGATGAGGCGGATCGGTTCCATGAGAACCAGGCCGGAGACGGTCGGCAAGAGCACGTAAACGGCGCCGAATGCCAGCCCGACTATCCCGCCGATGGAAAAAACCCGCCACTTCCAACTCTTCTGCTTGTCTTCGGTCGATTCGGCCAGGGCCATCGTCCCCAAGGCTCCCACCGGTGCCATCGGAAACGGCAGCTTTTCGACGTCCGAGGTAATGCGGTAGAGGGTGTATCCAAGCCCGAAATGATCGATGCGTTGGATGAGCTGGGTGCCGACGAGCAAAAGGATCGGGATCAGCCAGTCCCGGTGAAAAAAACTCCGCTGCACAAGGGAATCGGAGTCCGACGGCGGGGCTATCCAGCTTGGAATTAACTCGGTCAATCCGAGCATGCGGGCGGCATCGGACTGAACCAGGTATTGACTCCACAACAGCCCCTGAAAAGGCGTGGCCATGGCGGCACCGGCCATGTAATAGAGCAGAAAAATTTCCTGCTGCTTCAATTCGGTATAGGATCGTTTGGCTACTTCCGCAAACAGGATGATGGTCACCCAACGGGCAGCCGGGCCGATACCCGTGCCGATCACCAGTTGCAGGTACATGCTGCCAGGCATCATCAGGAAACCGATGAAAATGGCTCCGATGACGGTCTTCCAGTCAAACCCTTCTTCAAAATGATCCGGGGGCTTGAGCAGGTCGCGGTATTCTTTGAGTTCCTTGTCGTCGTACATGGTTGAAACTCGAAACTGGAGATTTGAAACTGGAAACAGAAATGCAGCGGTTCGATCCTATACTTTTGTGCTCCGAATAAAGGCGTTTAGTTTCGGTCCCAGCTCGTCAATGATATATTTGTATCGATGTGCTTCTTCTGTGATTATTTCGCGGCGTATCAATTTTCTCAGCCAGGCTTTGGTCTCCTCGAAGGAGCCTCTTGCATAGCGGTAAAAGAGTTTACGTTCGGCAGGGGTGAACCTGCCGTATCCTTCGGCCAGGTTTGCCGATATGCTGTCAGCCGCCCTGATGATCTGGTACCCGAGGGTTTTTTGTACCTTCAAGTGCCATCTGTCGAAGTCATACCACACCTTGTCAGACAGTTCTTCGGCCAATTTGTAAACGTCCAGTTCAAAAACTTCTTTCATTATAGGCCCGCCCGAGTTTCCAGTTTCAAGTTTCCAATTTCAACTAGGAAACACCAAATAACTGGCGCTGCTGAACAATCCGATAATCGCCCAGCTGCCGGCCATGAAAAAATCACCGATGATCAACCCGACGAAAAACAACCGCACTCTTTTAAACAGCTGCACCCCGCCGTAGCGCATGCACAGGATGTTGCAGAGCCACCCGATCAAGAAGCTGAACCAAAGGATTCGCATGGCGGAACTGTAGGTCGTCAGATAACCGATCGGGTGAATGGGCCACCAGTAGAACTGGTGGTAACACACCACGAGCACCAGCATGACCACCGCCCCGACCAGAGAAAAAATCAGGACCCACTTGCCGCCGGGCATCGGCGATTCGATCAGGGTCTGGACATTCTCGTATCCCGAAACCGTCGAGCGGAGCGCCCAGTCCAAGTCGAGTTCCCGGATGCCGAATTTGTAGCAGAGGGTCAACATGGACGCAAACGACACCACGACAGATGCCACGAGGGTGATCAGGATGCCGCCGATGATAAATTTTTTGGGATTCATTCGAAAGGTCACCCGTCCGGCGTGCAACAGGGACGGCATGAGAGATTCCCGCAGGTCCAGAAAGAGCACCTTCTGGACCACGACACTGATCAGCAGCCCGATGCTCCCGAAAAACCGTGCGCCGAAAATAAAGAGCAGGCCGTCCAACGGCGCGTCGGTGAGCGTGAAATAGGCCAGGCCGCCCTGGCAGATCACGCGGCTGGCAACCAGCATGACCATGAAGTAGGCGCACACCACCAAAAATGCCGGCAGCAGCGGCAAGCCGAAATAGACGCACCAGCCGATGATTGCGGCGGAACCCAGGAAAAATCCCCAGAAGGCGACCGGGGAGGAGATCCATTCCGCCAGGGACGGGTCGGACCGGCGCAAGCGCACCGCATCCCGCAGGATGTTCAGCAGGTGATACCGCGCCAACCAGAAGAGAAAGAGAAAAAATACCGCATAGGCCCCAACGGTTTGGGTCTCCTCGGGACGCGAGAGGGTCGGGCCGAAGGTGATCCCCAGCGCTGCTTCGGGAATGTCGTACCCTATAACCGCCAGGAGGCCGAAGAGCAGACCGCCGATGATAAAAAACAGCCAGCAGGACAGGGAAATCTGTTTGGACGTCAAAAAAGCAAAGCCGATAAAGGCCGGGTAGATGTAAATCTTGAGTTTGTAAAAGCCGGAAAAGAGGCCGTGCTTTGGAAAATAGGTGCCCGCCAGAACCAGTGTGGGAATCTGGGGTACGGAAGGAATGTAGAAATTGAGCCCGTTGATCAGATGGAGGGTTACCGGAATCATCAACCCGGCCAGAAGAAACCGATCCGTCAGAAAGCGACCCAAAACATTATCGTCATAAGCTTCCTGCATGAGTTGCGGAACCCGCAGGAGGGGGTAGTTCATGCGCTCGTTCTCGATGGCCTGCCGGCTGAGGATATTGATGATGCACAGCATCACGAAATAGCAGGTGAGGATGAAAAGACCCCAGATCGTGAGCGGCCGCACCCAGTCGCTCCATGGGACCTGTCGGAAAACTTGCCACCAGCTCAGGCTGCGACCGCCGGCCAAACCGTCGTAAAGAGTGGCCACCGCCTCCGGGTTCATGGGGTATAGGCCGCCGGGAAGCAGCGGCAGGAGTTCTTCCGCCCAGCGGCTGCCAAGGTGTGCGAAGTGTTGAGGAGCCGTCAGGTTGATGAAAAGTGTGCGGACCAGACCGGTGTAAGCGATTCCCGAGGCAACGACCATCAGGATCCAGATGAGCAACAGTTCGCGGCCGGTCAATGCGTTCCATTTGGCAAAGATTTTTTTCAGGCCGTAAGTAAACAGCATCAACCAGAAGAGGATGAAGAAGGGGGCCAGAGGGAAATGACCGCCACCGAGAGGCGTTGCCGAGCGATACACATTGTTGAACGGCGTGATGGCGCAGATGAGCATCGCCAGCAGGATGCCGATCCCGAGGGCGCGCATGCGGATCGACACCGCCGGCGCACCCGTCGCGGGCAGTGCCCTGAGGTCCTTACCGGCACGCGTTTCATCATTTTCGAGGCTCGATCCGCAGTTTTCCATATCGATATCTCGGCCGTCGCCGATTCCGTCGTTCAAACCAGCCCCCCAATGTCGGCCGGAAAAGGGTCCCGCCGGCGTCGGCGCTCATGCGGGGAGGTGCGGCTGCTTCGCCACTGAAATTCGCCTGACGTCGATGGCGCGTTTTTCTCCTTCGGCGGCAATCAGCCTTGTGTAGTGTTCCTTGGAGGCCGCATCCAAAGACCGCCACACCAGCAGGGTTTTGCGCAGTTCGTGCAGAAAGGCCTTGTTGATCCGCCGCCAGGCGTTGGCCTCCCCGGAGAGCCGCTCCAAAAGAATCCTGATCTCCAGATAGCCGGGATCTTCGCTCGATCGACAGAAAGCGACGGCCACCTTCTGCATGATGCCGAAATCGAATGGCGCCAGCCAGATGTCGGTGGTCAGCTGTAAAAAATTCTCATCCTGCGCGAGGGTTTCGGACTCTTGGGCCGGAGGTCGGCGGTTGCGCTCATATTCGGCCACCCGGCACTCAGCCATGGAAAACTCGATCCTTCCGGAAGAAAACAGGCCGTGTGAAATATCGCGGTGGCCTTCGAAATGATCCAGGAGAAACCCGCCGATGCTCAAGTGCTCGCGGAAATTCATCAGAAAAGGCAAAGTGACCTGTAACCGATTCCCCACTGCCGGCGGGAGTTTCCAGGAACGGTTGACATCTGGTATGGCGATATTCGCAGCCACCCGCGAGGGATAAATTACGGACGCCAGCACCACCAGGATCACCAGCACCATCGCCGCAACTCCGGCAATCGAGGAGTAATTGACCGTGATTCCGGTCCAGAGGGTGGTCCCGGCGAACAGGCGCGCGGTCGTCTGCGCCATAAGGTAGCCCAGGACGACACTGATCACTGCAAATGCCAGGGCTTCGGCGATGAACAAAAACGATACGTGCGAGGGGGCCAGCCCAACAGAGGTGTAGACCGCGATTTCACGTTTTCTTTCGTAAACGCTGCCGATCATCGTGTTGAGCACGATAAAAACGGAAATCACCAGGGGGATGACCACATTGGGAACTCCGCTGTAGCTCATCGTGTCGCTGGCCTGATAGAAAAACGTGCCGTCCGGTTCCCCCGCAAAGAGGGTGAGGCCGAAGCGATCCACGAGGCGTTCGGCCTCGGCGCGCGTCGTCACCCCGTCCTCGGGCCTTACGGCAATGCCTTTCAGCTTACCGCCGGCGGACATCAAAAACCCGTCCGGCACGATCACCATGCGGTCGGCATCGACATGCTGATACCGGCTTTCGTAATTGCGGACCTCTTCACCGGATTCCATGGCCTCCATTTCGACTTCGGTCATTTCCATGGAGATTTCACTGGGAAAAGTCACCGTCGTCAGGGGTTCTCCATCCAGATCGGTGGTCTCCATCAGGCTCCGGCCGGAGAAGACGCCGACCACCCGGAAAGGCATGCCCCACAACAGCACCTCCGGCTCCTGCCGCAAGCCGGGATCGATACCGAGATCCTGCGCTGTGCGATCGGAGATGAGAATCGCTCGGCTTTCAGCCGGGTCGAACCACCGGCCGCCGACCAGAATTCTTTCCATTCCGGTCACCCGCACTTCATCGGCGGACAGACCGATTACCCCGTAGGCCGTGTACTGCCGCTCCCGATGCTGGAGCGTCAGATTCAGGGTGCGGGTCCGGTCATCATCCTCCAGCCAGACGCGCGGGGCCGTGATCGCCTTGGGGCCGAAATAGGAGGCCACCGTGCCAAGGCTTTCGGGCGGCAGGTCTTTCCAGTTGACGTTTTTGAAAAGATAACCGGCGTAAGGGGCGCGATCTTGAAACGGCAGGCGGGTGTGCTGACGCAGGGACTTCACCGAGGTGAAGCTCATGACGATAAAGGTGAGAATGATCAGCGTGGCGCAGGTCAACACGGTCCGCAGCCGCCGTCGCCTCAGGTTGCTCACCCCGAGCAGGAAAGCCGCGACAAAGGCTTTCCAGCGACCCATTTCCCCCGCTTTCATGTGCCGGGCCCGCTGCTGCAGTTTGATCATTTCTTCTTCGAACCGGAAATAAATGATCAGGGTGACGATCCCCGAAAGGCCCATGATGAAAAAGGCCAGAATGACGACGGTGGGGCTGTAGGCCAACTGAAAAGCCGGGTGCACGTTGTAGATGACAACGATCAACAGGATAAGAATCCCGCAAAAAGCAAGAATTCGCCGGTTGATGTCGGCGTATGAGAACAGCAGCCGTTCCATGCAGAAAGCAAACGGAACGAAGAGTGCGATGTAGAAAAGAACCCCGAAAAGGACGTCCTTCTGGGTTTTTTCCACATCGCTGTACACGCGGGTGGCCAGCGCCCAGGAACGGGAGGCGGCCTTGCTGAAGCGGTCGTATGACCGGTCCTCGAGCGCCTGGCGGGCTTGCGCCAGGACGGCCAAGCCTTCCTGCTGCAGCTGGGCGATCCGTTCGTTGTAAATTCCGTGTTTTTCCAGAGCGCGTATTCGCGGTCCGAGCAGGGCCCACATGTCTTGGGCCACCCGGTAAGTCGTTTTGTGAACGGATGGCCAATCGTCTACCAGATAACCCTGGCCGCGGGGGTGCGCGTCATCGGCATTGGTAAGCAGCATTTTCCAGCCCAGCACCGTGTCCGAAAGCGTTAACTTCCAGGGAGTGCCCGGTTCCAGAAACAGAGCGGCTATGGTGGAAGACCAGGTATCAAGCCGGCTGAAGCTATAGCGAACCGGTTGGGCCTCTCTCCGGGCGTCGATCAGCTGGTACTTATTCATGAAGTGAAATGTGCGCGGTTCGAGGAGGTTGAAAATGACGCTCTGCTTGCAGCCGAACATCACCAGGTCGGTTTCCACGCTGGCGCGTTGGACCTTGATCCGGTAGGCATTTTTTCCGGTCTGCTTTTTGTCGATCGCCCAAAAGACCTGACCGTTCTCCGGATCGAAGCGGTAGGCCTCGATGATCACTTTGTCCTGGACCATCTTGTTCGCGGACACCCCCTTGAGAAAAAACATTCCCATGGTGTCCACCATGCTGTAGTAGCGTCCCTGACCCTGGAAGGCCATGACCACCGTTTCCGGGGCCGGTTGATCGGGAAACAGTTCGCCGTGCCGCAGGAATTTCGCCCGCCCGGCGATCGTCGCAAACCCATCCCTGGGAAGGCCGCCGTCGTGCAGCCGCGGCGCGCGGCTGATGGTGTCGATCAAAGCCCCAACCTGGGCGCTCTGGCGCGTGGCAAAGTCGGCATCGATGTTTTCGGGCCGATCGCCCGGTGTGCCCCACAGCGGCCTGGCGTCGTTCACCGTTACGAAAGTAAACCCGAGGAACCCGGCCAGCGCGCTGACCTCACCCCCCAACGGGGGTCGGTCGAGAAAGAAGTTTCGCCATGAACCCAAACGGCTGGGGCGCAGCGTGTCGCGATACAGCGACCGGCTGGATTCGGTGGTCGTCGACGCTTCGGCGCCTTTCCGAAGGACATCGTCCAGGATCCTGTAATTGGCCGTGCGGTTGACCCGCGGCCGCAGCGGATAAAGCCAACCGTAGTTGAAGCCGCCGAAGCCGTCCCCGTGGCTTGAAAGGTGCAGTGAGACGATAGTGGCAATCTCCATCGATTTGGCAAGATTGCGCAATGCCGTGGCGCTGCGCAGCACTCTTTCCTGTTGCCCGGCGTCTGCGGCGATGCGACGGTATTCTGCGAGCGCTTGGGGAATCAGCCGTTCGATGGCCGTCGTCTCCTCGGGCAGGAGATTGGCGAGATCGCTGCGCCAGAGAATCCGCCGCAGAAGCCGTCTCTCCTGGGCCAGCTCCCGGATGCGGTCCTGGTCTTGGTCGCCCTGGCTTTCCAGGCGCAGGCGCATCAGTTTTCCGGAAATGGCATCCACCTCTGTTTTAAGGGGATCGCCGACAGCTTCGAGCAGCGCCTGTCCCGAGGGACCCTTGCCGACCGATTGTGCCTGAAGGTAAGCCGCGACGCCCTTCGCGTTGACCTCTGCCAGCATGGCCTCGGCGTCACGGCTCCGGCTGACCGTATTCTTAAGCCTCCTTTGGATATCCCGCAGATCCTTGCTGCGCGACCGGACGCTCCAGATCATCTCCCGCATGCCCGCAAGCGTCTGGGCGTGACCGGCGGTTGCCACAAGCAGAACCGAACGGCCGGGCGGCGTGTGGTTGAGCCTGCGGGCCAAATCGAGCAACGTGCCGATGCCGACGGCTTCGTCGGCTCCGGGTCCCAGGCCCGGCACCCGTGTGTCCGTGTCGTAAAAAGCCTCCACGACGACCAGTTGATCTTTGAGCTGTGGGTCAATTCCAGGAATTATGCCGTAGACGTTCTCGGCCGTGGCCTCCTTCCATTCGATACTGGAATACAGACGGGCGGTGCGCGCGACCAGGCCCGCCGGCGCCGTTTCGAAGTCGCCGAAGACCCGGCGGGCCGCAGCGAGATCCATGCGCAATCGCGGAAAGGCGATCGGCGTCAGTTCCAGTGCCTGCTCGTATTGCATCTTCGGCGTCGTGTCGCGGTCGAGATAAACAAGGGCTGCGGCCCCCAGCGAAGCGGCATGGAGCCAGTTCTTCCCCGAATCGATGTCCATCAGAATGATGGACCCCTCCACGATTTTCCCGTTGAAGTGTTGCAGTTCGCCGTTTCCGACGTAAACCAACGACCCCTGCAGGCCTTCGGCCGGTATGCTCTGAGGGGCAACGGCGTTCAGCATGACCGGTTGCACGGCCACGTTCACCTGCCGATCCGGCAGAAACAAGCGGCTTTCTCTGTGGTGGATGACCGGCACCGCGAACTGCTGCGAGCCTATCGATTCGAGCCCCAGCCGGGTGAACCGGTCCCTGATGAGAGCGGCGGCGGCAGTGCATCCGGGCGTACCGGTGCCGCGGTCGCCGAAGGCGGCAAGTTCGCGAATGTCGGACATGAAAAGGTCCGCCGACGACACTTGACCGGCGGCGGCAGTAAAAGACATGCCGATCACTGCCAATATAAAAACCGCCGCCTTCAATCGCGAAGCCCGGATCATTCCCTGACTCCGATCGTTCCCAGCGAGATGGAGAGTTCTTCGCGGTTTTCGATTTTATCGACGCGTCCGTCCCGAATCCAGACCACTTGGTCCGATACGTTCAGCATCTTGAAGTCGTGGGTAGCGGAAATCACCGTCACCACGCGCTCCTTGCTCAGGTTTTTGAGCAGGGCGATGATCTCTTCGCCCGTACTGAGGTCGAGGTTCCCGGTGGGTTCATCGGCCAGGATGATCGCGGGATCGTTGGCCAGGGCCCGGGCTACCGCCACGCGCTGCTGCTGTCCACCGGAAAGCTCCGAGGGTTTGTGCTGAAAACGATCGCCCAGACCCACGAGGTTCAGAAGGCGAATCCCCTTTTCCACCGCCGCGTCGCTGTTCATGCCGGCAAAGGTCATCGGCAGCGTCACGTTCTCCAGGGCCGTCATGACCTGAATCAGATTGAACGTCTGAAAAATATAGCCGATCTTGCGACACCGCAGCCAGGCCAATTCGTAAGCGTCCAGTTGGGCGATATCCACCTCGTCGATGAAAACCTTGCCGGAGGTCGGTTTGTCCAGTCCGCCGATCATGTTGAAAAGGGTGCTTTTGCCGGATCCGGAGGGACCCATGATGGAAATATAATGACCGGACTGGATCGCGAGGTCGACGCCTTTGAGTGCCTGTACGTCGATCTTGCCCAGCTTAAAGGACTTGGTGACGTTGGATACCCTGACGATGTTGTTTTTATCGTGCTCCATGCCGACCTTTATTCTTCTATTCTTCATGCCGATGTCCCTGGCCGGTCCGAGACAGCCGACTCAGGCCTTTCTATTTCGCTGCGCTCGGTTCCCAAGGCCCCGGGCCCCTGTCATCGGCCGAACCGGGGCGGTTACCTAATGCTCCGAGCGCATCGCCTCCACGGGTTGCATTTTTGCAGCCACTATGGCCGGATAAAATACGCCGATCAGGCTCAAAAAAAAGCCCACAAGGGCTGCCGACAGCACCGATCCGGCCACGTCGAGCCACGCGAGGTGGGTCAGCGCAACGCTCCCGAAGCTGACCGCCGCGGTGACAATTGCAAAGAAGGCGCCGGCAAGAGCGCCGACGGCGCCCCCGGCCAGTCCCTGCATCCCGGCTTCGAGAAAAAAGAGCCGCAGGATGAATCGGTCCAGCGCCCCGAGGCATTTCATCGTCCCGATCTCCCGGAAACGTTCCGTGACCGCCATTAGTTGGGCGTTAACGATCCCTACCACGCAGACGACCAGGGACAGGATCACAATCCAGCGCTGCTTGGCTGTGGCCGCCACGCTGGTGTCTTCCGGTCCGATATCGTAGCCGGCATTTATCAGGGCCTGCCGTTTGTTCGGGTCGCCGCTGGCCAGCAGTCCGTCGGCCACATCCATTCCGACATTTGTAAAACACAAAAACGATACCGCCAGGATCAGGCTCATGGTCGTGATCATCGAACGGAAAAAACGAACGCGGATGTTCTTGAATGAGATCTCTACGGACTTGGTGAACGGCAGAACCACCAGGCGGCTCATTTGTTCTGTCGGGGGTGCAGAGGCCATATCACCATCAATCGCGTTCGCAGGAACTCGTCTTTGAAAGTCATCGGGAAAATCAAACTCTAGGCGCGCCATCCGGCGAACGGGCTTATCGGCCGGATGGCATGCCGCGCGTCTGAAAAGGCGCCCAAGGCGGGTTCAGCGGGCGACGCCGCTTTGCTTTGCCAGTGCCAGGGCGGACGGTACCATAAAAGCGCAGCTCCAGCAACCGCTATCGCCCCTGACCCGACCGGCAGCGGCCGAGAGGATTCCGACCGCCCGGCGGACGACAATTCCCGGCAAACTTCGGCGTCATCGGTTGCAAAGAGGTCTTAAGCGCTGAACCTAAGAATTCAGCAGAGGAAACCGGGCAACCGAGTTACGAATCCATTCGGCCGTGCGGGCCGCCCCGTCGAGATTGACCGAATGGAAGACCGGTTTTGCGGTGTTGATCCGCCTGCCGATGACGGCCGCCAGGCGTTCAGGCTGCAGGTCTTTTCCTTGCAAAACCGTGATCGCCCCAATCTCCTCCATCCGTTTTGCACGAAGCCCCTGCTCCCGGTCTCCCGGATAGGGCCACACGAGAGCCGCGACCCCGGTGGCCAAAATGTTCATGCAGGTGTTGTAGCCGCCCATGCTGATCGACAGATCGGCCGCAGATAGAAACGACAGGAATTCCGCTGTGAAGCGCTCGACCTTGACGCGGCTGTGCACGTACCTGTCAAGCAGCATAAATTCATCCGCCGGCATGTAGGGACCGGTGAAGACGAAGAGCATGAAAGGCCGGTCGGTTTCTATGTACGCAAGACTTTTCAGCAGCGGCTCCAGGAGCACGATTCCGGCCTGGCCCCCCCCGGCGCTGGCCACGATCAGCGTCGTGTCCTCGTCGATACCGAGGCGCTGGCGCATTCGGCACCGGGCATCGGCCATCGGCCTGGGTGTGATGAATCCGGTATAGACCACGGGGATGATGAGTTCGTCGAGGCGTGCGAAAGTGCGGTCGAGAGTGATCAGGCCGGGATCGGCGTGCACCAGCAGGGCGTCGAACCGACGGTTGAGAATGTCGACCACCCGTTTCTCGTAAACCGCCGGATCCTTTTTTTCAACCAGGATATCCCTCAGGCTGCACGCCACAACGCATCGATGGAGCTTTCCGGTACGAATCCCTGACAGAACGGGATCGAGTTCGAAGCGGAAGGCTCTGCGGCCGAACGGGTAGAGTTCGACGAGGAAAGCATCCGGCGCTTCCCGCTCGAACAAATTAAAAAGCAGCTGCTGGCGTTCGGCTTCGACCGCTTCCAGCGTCCGCCCCTTTGCGGTGGGAAAAAGCCCGTTGTAATGGCGATCCGTCATCAACCCCGGCAGGCGGAAGGTGCGTACGTGGTCCGGCAGCGGTGCGTCCACCTCGGCGCCGCCGGTCACCATGAGAACGTCGTGTCCGATCATCGCCTTGCAGATTTCAAGGCTTCTGAAATAGTGGCCCACGCCCCAGATGTGTTGACAGTAGAGGATGATCTTCATGCTGTTCGGCAGCCCATGTCATCAACTCAAGGCTTAAAATTCCCCCCAGCCCCCTTTTCAAAGGGGGAGACTCGATGGCCCTCTTTAATTAATGAAGGGGCTTTCAAAGACCTCTCTCAAGCGAAAAACCGTGACTTCTCAATGCGGCTACATCCCTTCTTGCAGGTTCTGCTTTTAGGGCTGGTCACCGTTTCCACTCACCCTCAGATATCCGAATCGAAGCTGTCGAGAGCCACGGCGTTTATTTTTTCGACCCCTATGCGCCCCCGGCTGACGGCCAGCAGGTGGAGGTGGCCGGGCTTCAGTATGCGCGGTTCGATCGGCAGAAACCGCCGCCGCAAAATCCGATACACGAGGCATTTGATGAGACCCTCGTGCGTGACAACCAGGATGGTGGCTCCCGGCCATTTTTCAGCGGCCGATTTCAGTGCGCGCCGCCCCCTTTCCCAAACACTGGTGCGATCCTCTCCGCCGGGCGGGCGGAATTGCCATCCCTGCATCGTCAAATCGGTCGACAAATCAAGTATGTTCCGCTCAAGCTGGGTCAGAGAACGGCCCGACCATCGACCCCAGTTCTGCTCTCGCAAACCGGCCTCGCAGGTGATGCTGAAATTGAAAAAACGGTGCAGAATGGCGGCGGTCGCCCGGGCCCGGGCGAGATCACTGCAGATGCACCTGTCCCAATGGTAATCCTTGAGGCGATGACACCAGTGTTCCGCCTGCCGTCTTCCCTTGGCCGTCAGGCGGGAATCGAGCTGCCCCTGGATGCGTTTCTCGCGGTTCCAGACGGTTTCGGCGTGCCGAATGAGACCGAAACGGGTCGTTATCTCTCGATTCGTCATGTTCGCGACCGCTTTGAATGTCAAGGCACCGCCCTCCCGGAGCCGACAATCCGGTGCAGCGTCTTTTCGACCCCGGCATAGTTTTTCGACAGGTCGTGCTTCCGGCGGACGTAGGCCTGTGCGGCAAGTCCCATGTTTCGGCGGCGGGGGACATCGGCCAAAAGATCCGCAACACGCCGGATAAACGCCTCCGGATCATCGCGAGGGGCCAGCAGTCCGGTGTGCCCGTCCGCGACCACTTCCGGAACGCCGGCATTGGCAACCGCCACCACCGGCAGGCCGCAGGACTGGGCTTCGAGAAAAACCATGCCGAGCGACTCCCCGTATCCCGGGAATACAAAAAGATCGCCGGCGCTGTAATACCGATACATGTCGGTTCGCGGCACCTTGCCGACAAAAATAACCTTGTCCGCCAGTTCGGCTTGCGCCAACCCCGAAAGGGTCGTTCTTTCCTTCCCGTCGCCGACGACGACCAGCCGCAAGTCAAGGCCGTTTCGCAACAGGCGGCCGCAGGCCCTGATGACACCGGCCAGCCCCTGGAACTTGACGCCGGGCCGAAACATCGCCGCCGTCAGGACGACCGGCGTGTCACCGACCTGCCACTGCCGCCGCAACTCGCGGCGCGCCGCTTCGGAGAAGCTGAAGTCCTGCGGAAAGATGCCGGGTGACACATAGGTCACCCGTTCCGGCGGCAGCAGCCGTTTGAGATTGATGAAATCGATCTGCTTGTTGACAAACACGTGCCGGGCGGCCTTAAGGGCGCGCCGGTTCAACCAGAATCCGGCAAGGGTCCGGGGGTCGCGCCGCCGTTTGGTCGCATAGGCCCCCTGAAAAATCACATAGGGAACACCTGTGCGGGCGGATACGGTCGGCCCGATCACATCCGGTCCCTTGTAATAGGCGTGGTAGGTCAACCAAAGGTCCGGCGCATCGCCGGACAGTCGCCGTGAAAGCCTGCGGGTCTCGGCCATTACGCGCGGCAGCATCCACGGCTTCCAGAAAATCCAGCGCGACCGCAACCTGGTAGCGACCTGCATGCGGTGGCCCTTTGCGGCAAGATAGCCATAGAGGCCGGTGCCGATAGAGAGATCTCCGGAAGGCTGATGGTGTCCCAACGGCTTGAACGGGGCATAGAAACAGATGTTCATGTCTTGCCAAACGCCGGAATTTCGCAGCGATAGATCTCGACCAGTTGCCGGATATGCTGGCGGTTGTCGAAATACCGGATGACACGCTCGCGGGCTTTGGCGACGATCTCTTCGCGCAGGCGCGTATCGGTCAGCAGCCGCACTACCGCTCGGGCAAGCTTTTCAGGATCCCGCGGCGGAACCAGCAATCCGGTCTCACCGTCCTGAACCAGCTCGGGGATCGCCGAAACCGAGGTGGCGACCACCGGCACGCCCATGGCCATGCTCTCCAGCAGGACATTGGGAATGCCGTCCCGATCGCCGTTGGCCGCCACTTCGCAGCCCAGCACGAAGACGTCGGCCCGCCGGTAGTGGTCGAGAACCACCTCGTGGGGTTGAGTGCCGCACCAGCGGGCGACACCGGTGAGCGCCAGGCGGTCGATGAGCGCCAGGGTTTTTTCGCGGTCCTCGCCGTCACCGATCAAGGTGTGGCGGACATCATACCCGTTGTCGCAAAGCCAGCGGACGGAATGGTAGACGGTCTGCAACCCCTTTTTGGCGGTTATGCGGGCGACGGTCAACAAACTGTAAGGGGTAGTGGCCGTCCGCGCCGCCGCAGGCCTGGAAAACAGGTCTGTGTCGATTCCGTGATAAACGCGGTATATGGGGGCACCATTTCCATCGGCCAGGTTCTTGAGGTGCCGGCGGTTGTATTCGGTGCAGGTCACGACGAATTTGGCCAGGACGAGCTTCTCGACCAGTTGCGCCGGATCCGCTGTATAAATGTCTTTGGCATGCGCGGTAAAGCTGAAACTCAGCCCGCTGAGCCGGGCGGAAAAGAGCGCCACCGAGGCCGGCGAATGCGCAAAATGGGCATGCAGATGGCGGACCCCGCTGCCCGGCAAGAGTCGCTGGACCAGATAACCGGCCTGAAGAAAATGTTTGAAGGTCGCCGGTCGCCGCGTCCTTCTGAACCGCCTCAGGGCCATCTTGAAGGTTTCCAGGTAAAGACGGGGTCTTTGGCGAGCCAGCAATAGGTTGTGGTACAAAAATCGGGGCAGGGGAATCAGGAGCGTTTCGGGCAGGTAATCGACCCGCGCCCGTATGTGCCGGATGCTGCGATGGGCAAAATTCTCCCGCGGCGATCGCATCGAGAAAATGTGGACGGTGAAGCCGAGTTGCTCCAGCAGCAGGATTTCGTTTGAAATAAACGTTTCCGAAATCCGGGGGTATCCCTTCAGCACCATTCCCAGAACCGGCCGCGCGCTGACCGTCACGATCGGAGGTTTTCCCATTCCATATCACGGATGACCCCCGGTGTAAGGGGGCAAGTTTCAGGCTTCCCCTCAGAAAAAGGTGGACGACTTTTAGCCTCCCCCTTTGAAAAATGGGGATTGAGGGGGATTTTCAACCGCTGATAACAAATCCCCCCTGACCCCCCTTTTTCTAAATGGGAGAATTTTGGGCCTTAAGTCAGATCATATGCCTAAATCACCTTACGGATGTCATAAGCCAGCCGGTTGTTTTTAAATCCTTTTCCGGCTTCCGAGTGGACCGCCTCATTGCAGGTGTCGATCGGCTCCAACCCCCTGAACGCCTTCAACCGCCCCCGCATGGTGCTGATGCCCGTCATCTGAAATCGGGATATCGCTCCGGTGATGGCGGCCGGGTTCGCCAGAAGCGTGAAAACCTTCTCGCGCATGCTCTCGG
Source organism: Deltaproteobacteria bacterium (assembly GCA_041299015.1). Classification (GTDB taxonomy): domain Bacteria; phylum Desulfobacterota; class Desulfobacteria; order Desulfobacterales; family SG8-13; genus JARFQH01. The sequence continues at coordinate 15,395 of JBFYWB010000009.1, read as the reverse complement.
CCCCGCATTGATGCCAGGGGATGTAGTCGACCAGGTGGTGGCGGTGAAATATCCTGGCCCGGATCAGTTGCTCCTTGCGCGGGGTGTCCCGCGGAACGATCAACGGCACGGTGCCCAGGGAAAGAAGCTCGCAGATCGTGTTGTAACCGCCCATGCCGACAACCAGGTCCGCGGCCGCCATCAGCTTTTCCATGTTACGGTAAAAATGGTAGGTCCGCACGCCGAGTTTGCGGGCGCGCTTGAAAACCTTTTTGCGATCCTGCTTCGGCATAAACGGGCCTGTGATCAGAACGGTTTTGATCGGCAACGACCGGGGTTCTCTCTCCAGCATGGTCAAATAGGCGTCCATCACGCAGTACCCGTCGCCGCCGCCGCCGGTGGTCACCACGATCAGCTTTTCGCCGTTTTCAAGGCCCTGATCCTTGCGCGCCTTATGGATCTGGCTTTCCGAGGGCACCTTGCGGGGAATATAACCGGTAAACACCATCTTGCAGCTGACGCAGGCCGGAATGGCGTACTCTTCGATCGGATCGTAAAACTCCCGGTTCCCATAGACCCAGATCTCGCTGTAAAGCGTGTCGAGGATGTCGTAGATGCCCTTTTTGTTCCAGTCCTGCCGGACGGTATCCCGGTCGTCCATGATGTCGCGCAAACCGAGAATCGTCTGGGTGTTGGGCTGACACCGTTTGAGCCACTGCAACGTCGGCAGCACCTCTTTCTTTAATCCCAAGGGCTCCTTGTCGACGATGAAGAGATGCGGCTGAAAGGTCTTTGCAGTGGCCGTGATGATGTTTTTACGGATGTCCAGGGCATGCTGCGCGTTGATTTTGATCGACAGCGGCAGGTATTCCTCGTTGGTCATCTTGATCATTCCCGGAATGCGCACGAAATCGATCTGCTCCGGAAATGAAAACCGGCCGGCAATCGGCGAGCCGGTCAGGATGAGGATGTTGATGTTCGGTTCCCGCAACTGTGAGGCGATGGCCATGGTGCGGCGGATGTGGCCCAGGCCGTAAGTGTCGTGGGAGTACATCAGAATATTGTAGGTGGACGTACGCGACATGAATGGCGGCCAATGTGAGTCACGGTTGGACAAGCGTGCTTTACTTATCATAAATTTTATTAAAAAGACAATATGTTCCGGAAAATCTATTCCGGCGGGCATCTAATTAGGCTTTTTCGCCGCAGAGGGATTTTAGGTTCCGGTCGGCAATTCGAGAGCTGAGCTATTGGCGCTCCACCTCCGGCTTTGAAGTTGATTTTATCATCGATGATCATACCGCTTTGGAAATAAAAGCAAAAAAACACCTGTCTGACAACGACATAAAACCCCTGCGTATGCTGGCAGAGGAGCGAAAACTAAAACGTTACATTTGCGTCAGTATGGAACCTCGCCGGAGAAAAGTCGGCGAGATAGAAATTCTACCCTACCTGGAATTTTTGAACCTGTTGTGGGACAACGCATTCGTTTAATGGAATTGTGTCGCTTTGCGGTGGGAACGGCTGCACCCGGATTGTAAATGCCTATATTATGGAGTATGAAAAACACCAGCAGAAACCTTTTTTGCAGATGGGGTTTCGATCATGGCACGTTCCGATGTCCATCCCGTGTACACCTTCGAGAATTGGCAGGTATGGCCGGGGTCTTACCGCAATCCGCCGGCGGATGGCACCTACCGGTTTCCACCGCAGACGGGGCTAAGGATCACCCGTAAAACGCCGATCGCTTCCATGGGCTCCTGCTTTGCCCGCGAAATCCGTAAAGCCCTGCTCGCCGAAGGTTACACCTACATCACCGAAGAAACCGATCACCCGGCGGCGGTGCATGCCAGCGCGGCCTGGGAACGCTCCTACAACACCTTTTCGATGCGCCAGATTTTCGAATACACCTTTGACGACTGGCGGCCCGATTGTCGCTGGTGGACGGCTCCGCTCTCCGGCAAGATCCAGGACCCTTATCGACGCATCATCCTCTACGACGACCCGGCGGCGGCCGAGGCGGACTTCGCCCGGCATCGCATCCACTCGCGCAAGGCCCTGGAGCGGGCCGAGGTGCTCATCCTGACTCTCGGGCTGACCGAGATTTGGGAGGACACCCAAGACAAATCCGTCATCTGCCTGCCCTCCGGGCCCTACGTCAACGAGGGCGGCGACATGCACCGTTACCGGTTCCGGGTCAGCCGACACGCCGAGAATTTGGCCAACCTCGAGCGCATCCATGCCCTGATGGCCGCTCACAACCCCCGCTGCGCGCTGCTGATCACCGTTTCGCCGGTGCATCTCTGGGCCACCTTTCGAAATGATATCGACGTTATCGGGGCCAGCTGCAACTCTAAAGCCACCTTGCGGGCGGCGGCCGACGAGTTTGCGGCCGGGCACGACAACGTTTTCTATTTTCCGGCCTTTGAAATGGCCACCATCTATCAGCCGCTGATGGGCCGGTCCTGGTTCGGCGGCGGCAAGGAAAATTTTCACGTCGACAAACATACCGTAAAATTTATCATGCGGCATTTTTTCGCCATGTACGCCGCGGGTTAAAGAGGTGTCATATGAAACATCAGGCTAAACGTCTCTTAGGGTTTCCGGTCCTGCCGGCGGCTTTGGTCCTGGTGTTTTTGGCCGGCTGTTTGGCCAACTACGGCCGGTTGCAAATAGACCGTACGGTCGAGCAGTCTTTCAGGAATCATGAAATGCTCGCCGATTACCGGTATTATCATAGCGGCCGTCAAAACAAACCGTCGGCGATCATCGGCATCGATCCGGCCTTTCAGTTCAGTTCCAAATTCTGGACCGCCATTGAGCCCTCGCAGTTCGCAACGATGGTCGACCGCATGTATCCGGATTTCTCGTTTCTTTACGGCGCTTACATACTGGCCCCCGATGGTCGGAGAGCCGGGGTGTGGTACTCGTGGGTGAACACCTTTACCGCAAAATTCGAGGAAGACCGGATCATCGTTTTCTCTCCGGAGCCTCATGCAGAGGCTGACGGCGGCAGTGTTTTCGAGGACCATCATTAACCGTCGGGCCGTCAACACGGATGGGGGGAAGTAAGGGTGATGCGGCGATCCCGCGGATAGGCGCGCAACCGCCGGGGCACCGTTTGTATGGTCCGGCGGATTGATTTATTCGCTCGAAGCGTATACCCTTGCCTCTCAAAGCTGACCCATACGGTCACTTGGTTTTTAAAGGACAGAGGATGACGATGGAATTCGAACCGGTCATCGGGCTGGAGGTCCACGCCCAACTCAACACGGCGACAAAAATTTTCTGCGGCTGCTCGACCGCCTTTGGCGCTCCGCCCAACACCCACACCTGCCCGGTCTGCCTCGGCATGCCGGGGGTGCTGCCGGTGCTCAACCGCAGGGTGGTCGCCTTCACCCTGCGCATGGCCCTGGCGACCCACTGCACCATCAACGCCGAAAGCCGTTTCGCGCGCAAAAACTACTTTTATCCCGATCTGCCCAAAGGGTATCAGATTTCCCAGTACGAGCTGCCGATTGCCAGCAGCGGCTGGATCGAGATCCAGGTCGGCGGCGATCGAAAACGGATCGGTATCAACCGCATCCACATGGAAGAGGATGCCGGCAAACTGGTCCACGACCCCCAGCGGCCGGTCAGCCGGGTCGATTTCAACCGCACCGGGGTCCCCCTGATCGAAATCGTCAGCGAACCGGAGCTGCGCTCACCGGAGGAAGCCGGCGCTTACCTGCGCCAACTGCGGGCCATCGTGCGGTATCTCGGCATCTGTGACGGCAATCTGGAGGAGGGCAGCTTCCGCTGCGATGCCAATGTCTCGCTCCGCCCGCTCGGCGACAAAGCCTTCGGCACCCGTACCGAATTGAAGAACCTGAATTCCTTCAAGCATGTCGAAAAGGCCCTGCACTACGAAATCATACGCCAGGCCGAAACCCTGCGCGACGGCGGCCGTGTGATCCAGGAAACCCGGCTCTGGGACCCCGATCGCAATCGCTCCACCTCCATGCGCGGAAAGGAGGCGGCCCACGATTACCGGTATTTTCCCGACCCGGATCTGCTGCCGCTGACCATCAGCAGCGCATGGATCGAGGACATTCGCAAGGAGATGCCGGAGCTGCCGGAGGCCAAAAGAAATCGCTTCGTCGCGGACTACGGTCTGCCGGCCTACGATGCCGACCTGCTGACCACCGACCGCGACCTGGCCGACTATTTCGAGACCTGCCTCAGGACCTTCAACCATCCCAAAGCGGTGAGCAACTGGATCATGGGCCCTTTGCTGGGACTGCTGAACGCGGCCGGCAAGTCGATTGGCGCCTCACCGGTCTCTGCCGAAAACCTGGGCCGCCTGCTGCAGTTGATCGAAGGCGGCCTGATCAGCGGCAAGATCGCCAAGACCGTCTTCGATGAGATGGCCGTGAGCGGTCAGGCCCCCGATCGCATCATCGAGGAACGGGGCCTCGTGCAGGTCAGCGACGCCTCCCGGATCGAGGCCGCCGTCGACACGGCCATGGCCGAAAACCCTGATGAAGTTGAGGCCTACAGGGCCGGCAAAACCAAACTGCTCGGCTTCTTCGTGGGCCAGGTCATGCGGGCAACCAAAGGCAAGGCCAATCCCCAGGTGGTGAACGACGTGTTGAAAGAAAAATTAATGGTTTAGGAAAGATCACAACCGGTTTGGAGAGACTTGCGTAATACGGGATTGTTGCTTTGCGTCGAAATTGAAAAAAAATCCCCCTCGATCCCCCTTTTTCAAAGGGGGAAGTGGGTTTCCCAAAAATTTTGATGTTAATTCAAAATATTATACAGAAATACAACCACCGGGATTCTTCTTTTTAAATGGGATTGTTACTGAGTTTCTTCTTTCAAAGGGGGCTTACCACCAAAATTCCCCCTTTGAAAAAGGGATCCACCAAGTCTCCCCCTTTGAAAAAGGGGGCTGGGCGGATTTAAAAGCCTGGTGCTGCGATACGAAAAACATTTAAAAACCAGAGCGCGGCATTTGCGTAAAAACATGGCCGACAGCGAGCGCGTCCTGTGGTCCCGGCTACGTGGCAAACAACTTTTCGGCTTACAGGTCTATCGTCAAAAACCAATCGGCGAGTACATTGTGGATTTCTATATACCAAAAGCCAAACTGGTGATCGAAGTGGACGGGTCCCAGCACCTGACAAATAGAAGCACTGAATATGACCGCAGGCGCGATGCTTACTTGAAAGATGCCGGCATCCAGGTATGTCGCTTCAACAGCCGTGCGGTATTGAAAGCGACAGAAGCGGTTTTAGAGGTCATTTCCTGCGCCATTCGAGACCGACTTAATCTCTGCGCTGCCCCAAAAATGCCTGATATAACTCCATATGGTTGAACATCCGTAGACAAAATGAAAACTTCCCTCGTCGATGGATGGAAAAACGGACAACAAAATTTTTATGTCAATTTCATCGTCGCGCAACTATTATGCAGTGATAATCAGATGAAGGGCTGCCTTATAAAGTCCCATTTTGACAAAAGGGTTACCATTGAGCCTCCCTCTTTGAAAAAGGGGCACCATCGAGTCTCCCCCTTTGAAAAAGGGGGCTGGGGGGATTTTCAAATGGTAACAATAAATCCCCCCTGGCCCCCCTTTTTCAAAGGGGGGAATAATGGACCCAAGTTTCATGCAATCAACCATTATGTATCGTTACAATAATGAGAACCCTTCCGGAGGTCGTTTTTGAAAAAATTATTATTGATTCACAGCACTCTTGCCATCGGAATCCTTCTGTTTGAGATCGCCGTTTTGCCTTCAAACGCGCCGGCCGCCGAACCGCAGCGGGTCGCCATGATTCCGTTTAAGGTCAATGCCGAAAAGGACCTTTCCTATTTAAGGGACGGCATCTTCGACATGCTGTCGAGCCGCCTGTCGGATCCCGGAAAGGTGCAGGTGCTGAGCCGGGCCGAGGTTGAAAAAGCGATGGCAGAAGAGACCGGTTCCCTGGACGAAACCGCCGCCCGGAGAATCGGCGAAAAACTAAATGCCGAACATGTGCTCTACGGCAGCCTGACGATGTTCGGCAACAGCCTCAGCCTGGATGCCAAAATGCTCGCTGTCGCCGACGCTCGGCCGCCGGTGACCGTATACAGCCAGAGTCCGGACATGGGTGCTGTCATCCCCGAAATCGACCGGTTTGCGGCCGAGATCAACACCAAGGTTTTCGGCCGACAGGCGCCGGCCGCCGCACCCGCTGGGGTGCCGGCTGCACCCCGAACGGCGTCTCAGCCGGATTCGCGCGCCCATCCGGAAAAGCTGCTGCAGGGCGGCGCCGTCGCAGGCGGCGGCCCGGAAAAGGGCTCCCCCTTCATCAAGCGCAAGGATCAGCTCCTGCAGTCGGCCGGTTATTGGAAAAGTCCCAACGTCAATTTTTTCATGGCCGGGATAGCGGTCGGCGACGTGGATGGCGACGGCCTGAATGAAACCGTCATCCTCAGCCCCGATGAGATCAACATCCACCGTTTTCAAGACAACAGTTTCATCCAGGTCAAACGCCTCGAAAAGCTCGGCGATCATTTTCACATCGCCGTCGATGTCGCCGATATCAATGCCAACGGCCGCGCCGAAATCTTCGTCACGGCCTTGAATCTCTTTAAGAACGCCGTCACCTCCTTTGTTGTCGAATACAACGGAAAGGACTATGCGGTCATCGCAAAGGATCAACCCTGGTATTTCCGGGTAACCGATACCCCGGTGCGCGGCAAAATCCTGCTTGGGCAGCAGAATCGGCTGGGTACTCCTTACGGCGGCGAGATTTTCGAAATGCAATGGGATGGCGGCGCCTACGCGCCGCAAAGCGGGATCAAAACGCCTTCGGGAATCAATGTCCTGGGGGTCGCCCTGGCTGACGTGTTGAACGACGGATCGGAAACACTCTTGGCCTTTAACAGCGGCAATAATATCGAGATCTTTACCCCCGGCGGAGACCGTCTTTGGAAGGGCAACGACAAGTTCGGCGGCAGCGTTATCTTCTATTCCGGTCCGAAAACCGACCAGGGGCAAATCGAAAACCCGCTCTACCTGCCCATGCGGATTCTGGTCCGCAACCGTACCGAAGACAGCGCTAAAAATGAGGTCATCGCCGTCAAAAACCGCGAGGTCATGGGGATGCGCTGGAACCGGCGCGAATTTCTCGACGCGACGATCGAGGCGCTGACCTGGGCCGCGGGATCCTTGGACACCGAGTGGAGCACCCGCAAGATGACGCGTTTCATCAGCGATATCCAGATCGCCGATTTCGACAACGACGGTCGCGACGAGCTTATGGCCGGCCTGATCATCAAGACCGGCGAGATCATTCTGACCTCCGCCAAATCGGCCCTGATCGCCTATGAGTTGGAAGCCGCTCCGGATGACGCCAACGTGGACACATCCGCCCAATGAATCCGCTTGCCGATTCGCGAGGCACTCCTCTCCTGAAATATCCTTCTCCTGGAGAACTTGAAAGCGGTTTTGTTCCAATCTTTTTTTCTATTTTTCTTCATCACCGTCATTGTAAGGCAATCTATTCCCCACTTTGAAAAAGGGGGGCGAGGGGGGATTTTTTTATCAACTTTCATTGTAAAAATTGTTTTATTATGATAAAAAAATATCATAATTATGATAAGGAGGATATATGCCACTTATTCGACCGATTTCCGACTTGCGCAATCGATCCATCGAAATCTCTGAACTCTGTCACCGTGAAGACCAACCTGTGTTTATCACACGTAACGGGAAAGGCGACCTAGTCGTCATGAGCCTCGCACACTATGAACGGATGCAGACCTTGCTTGAACTATACCAACAACTCGGAGAAGCCGAGGTGCTGGATGCATCCGGTGAGAGAGGGGTCAGTCATACCGAGCTGTTCGAAAATCTCAAAGAAAAAATAAAATGAGCCCGTCATTTGAGATCCGATATCTGGCAACGGCGGTGAGAGATTTGGAAGATATCTTCGCATATATTGAGAAAGACAGACCAAGGGCTGCCGTTTCGCTGCTTGAAAATTTTGACCACACAATTTCTAAACTGTCTGATCATCCCGGAATGGGTGTCGTCCCAAAAGACGATCGATTGAAAAGGCTTGGCTACAGAATGCTCATCATTGAGAACTATCTCGTCTTTTACGTAGTCAAAGTCGGGGCCATTCAGATCAGAAGGATCATTCACGGCGCGAGACGATATGGTTTTTTGGTATAAGGCTGATGCAGGTCTCATGGTCTGAAGACATTTAATTTCAGACCCTTGAACAGTATTGGTCAATTCGTATTGGCTAATCCGGGGCTGGCAATGGCGGCATTTTGAGAGAGACGGAGGGAAAATAAGTGTGGAACCGACCTCGATCCGCAGTGGCGAGCTCCCAGCCCATAGTCTTGGCGTGAGCGCCAATGAAAAAATCAGGAAGCGGCATGACCGGAACCGGGGCCTCGGGCTGAGACATCCGCCGCTTTCGATATCGGCGGTATGCGTTAGCACAGACCTCGGCCACCGCAGCGGGCACATCGAGGATTTCGACCCCCCAACTGTGTATCCGGTCGGCAGCCGTCGTAGGGTCCTCGTCGCCAACACAAATCTCGGCCAGACTCACTGCATTAATGGCGGCACCGTCACCTGCCACGGCATCTGCGATCGTATTTCTGGCCCATTGACAGAAGGTCGATTCAGGATCGAAGGCGTAAATGAGAACGTTGGTATCCAAAAGGATCATGGTTCTCGGGTCAGTTTACGAAGTTTTTCCCACGTCAACATTGGCTTTAGGGGAGCTTTGCACATGGCCTCCAAGCACGCCTTTTTGCTCATGCGTTTGCGTTGGCGCGGCTTCTCAAGTCTGACTAGCAGGTAACGGCCTTCTGCCTGCTGCTGGATGTCGAAAACATCCCCCGGCCTCCCACCCGGCAAAACGATCCGCTTCTTTGTATCGATAGTGTAAATGCTCATGGTGGGAATATCCCACATGGGCTCTGACTTGTCAAGGATTCTTAAGTACCCCCTAATACTATTTTTCACAGTCGCTAAATCTTTTCAGCGATCCACGGGTGGGGGCACGCGATGGCCGTGCTCACATCAGATCAGTCGGAGCAAGAAGCGAATAGATTTGTAAAAGATAGATCAGCATGGGCGGTCAGATGAATTTATCTGGGTCGGTCTTAAATGGATTGATGACTTTGACATCCCCAACAACTGGCTGTCCTGGAGATCTTCTGTCAGCAGATAACGGTAGCCGGCTGTCTGCGCGGCGGATACAATCAGGGCATCCCACCAGGAGAGGTCGTGATGGTCCTGTAAGGTCCAGGCACTTTCCATGATCAAATTTGTCAAGGGATTATCAGCGCCTTAAAATCCCCCTGCAGTCCCCCTTTTACAAAGGGGGAAGCACGAGGGAGCCTGCATTATCGTGGGTTGATTTCGACACCATCTCAGGTGATATCTCTGAAACCTTATTTTTTGCCGGCCATCCACCCTCGGCGGCCAGGCCGCCGCCATAAAAAAACCCGGGGCCGAAGCCCCGGGTTTTTTGTTTATGCATTTAAATTCGGCACGCCGAATTTAAATTAGAAGTTGATCTGCCATTTGAGGCCGGCATAGAACAGGCTGCCGAGATCTTGATCCGGCAGACCGGTCACCTCGAGGTCACCATAGGCGCGGTAGCCGACTTCCGGCACCAGGAAGACCCCCTTGGCCAGCGTGACCACCGCCTGGAGGTAGTATTCCATGTAGGTATTTTCATACTCGACGCCGTTGCTCGGATCCGACATGGTGTCCACGTAGCCGACACCGAACTCGAGACCCAGCGTTTCGGTCGGTTTGAAGCCGAGGGCCAGCATCGCCATCAAGCTGTCGACATCGACCACGCTGTTTGTCGTCGCATTGATAATCGGCACCTGCAAGGGCAGGGCCGTATTGAGGCCGAGATTTCTGTTGAGCCAGCCGGCGGCCGCGCCGTTCTGATAGAAGCTCACCTGCGGCTTGACGAAGAAAGGCCCGAAACCGAGATCGGCACCCGCACCGACCATATACGATGTGATATCTTGATCGTTCTGGACGACGGCAAGGGTGGCCGGATCAATAGCATTCCACAACTGCTGGTAGAACTGCCAGCCGGCGAAGCCATGCACGCTCATCGTATCGGAGAGCTTGAATTCATAGGACGCCTCAATCTTGGGGAACCGTCTTTCCGTCGTCGTGGTCCCGACGGCACCGTCAAACTGAAGGGCGGTTCTCTCCGGGGAAATGGCCGCAAACTTGAATCCCATGCCTTCCACCGCGACCTGTCCCTTCCGGGCGCCGTAGGCGTTGCCGACAAAGAGCAGACCATTGTCGGTATCGAAAGCCTGACCGGAGAGGAAGAAGGTGATCGGAGTGTAGTCCTGGCCGACTTTGAGCCCCCAGCCCTCCATGAAGTTCCACACGCCGTAGAGCCGGCGGATGTTGGCGTTTCCGCCGCCTGCGCCGTACTCGAACCGGCCGCTGATCATGTCGCCCTTGACGGTGGCGCCGATGCGGGAGTTGGTCTGAAAATCCCACTGCAGGTCATCCACGCTGTCGCGCCCAAATACATCATCTCCTCGGTCCTTGAAATCTTCGGAGGTCCAAAAAGTCGCCATACGGGCGCTGCCGTAAAGGTTCCACTCGTTGGCCGAGGCGGTGACGGCGAAAACGGCCGCCAGCGCAACGGCGATTGCGATAATCGTCAATTTTTTCATCTGTAATTCCTCCTTGAAGTGTGGTGCAACTCAAACGATCCTCTTAAGAACTCCTCAAAAACACTCCTCAATTACACTCCTCATCATCATCAACGCAGAAAAAAAGAACAGAGAACGGTTGCCTTCTCACCTCCTTTCAGGGTCTGTGGATCCGGCCCGCCGCCGCGCTGAAGCGGCCGCTGCGATGAAACGGCCGGCAGATCCTCATTTAAACGGTTTTTCGAAAATCGTTTCATTCGGTATCAGGCCGCCAGAGCGATGTCAACCCTTAATGAATGGACTCGCCAGGTCACATCGCTCGCCCGGGCCTGTTCGAAGCGCCATCAGCACTGGCGGCCGACCGTCTTTAAGATCCTTTAAGATATTGAGGATCGCCCTGACCCGCAGTCCCCTGCGGATCCGGCCGCGACGACTCTGGGGATAATAGCCGATTCCAAACTCAAAATCAACCTGTTTTTAGCCGTCGCGGCCATTTTCTTCAACAATAACTTTAAATAAAGATGCCTGTCAAGACTTCTGATCGTTTTTTTTCGGTCCGGGTCGGCGGCGTCAATTTCCGAGAAGCCATTTTTTGGCCTTGAGGTAGCCGCGCTTTATCCCGCCCGCCGACCTTTCGACCAGGGTGCGATGGTAATACGAACGGTCCGCCGCACTGATCCGGTCAACGCGTTTGCGGTACTTTAATTTCACGTAGGCATTGAGGTCGAATTTCCTGAAAAGGCCGAAGAGATAGCGGTTGACCGGCGCCAGACCGGGCTTCCGAATCACGGCGACGCCGAAATCGAGCAGGATGGGCTGCCGGCCGTCGACCACCAGGATGTTGTCCTTTTTTTTCAGGTCGCCGTGCGCCACGCCGGCGCGGTGCAGGGTCTCGATCTGCCGGAGCAGGGCGTTGAAGAAAAAATCGCGGTCCGTGATGCGGGCCTCACCGATAGGAACGCCGTCGATGAACTCGAGCACCAGGAACCGCTCGGCCAGGAAACCGTGACAGTTCGGGATGCCCGGCGAACCGGCCAGCCGATTGTAAACCTTGTATTCACGTCGCAGCATCCGCCGCCGCACAAAGGCCGCGAGCCCTCGGCCGAGCGGCGCTTTCACCACCAGAGACCGCCGGGCGTCCCGGTATAGCAGGGTATGGCACTGGTATCCCCGGCCGAGGGCATTTTGCCCTTCGCGGAGGCTGGCGGTGACCCATTTCAGCAGCACGTCTTCGGCAATGCCGGCAATGGTTTTCGGCATTTGGTGGCAGTTACCGTTGTGAGAATAACATATATTATTGATATATTGTCTTTCCTGACTGCAGAGCCGCAAATAGAAACTTGAAACTCGAAACTCAGAACCCGGAACAAGTGGTGGCTCAAAAGCTATGAGCGTTTGGTGCGAAAATAAGGTTTATATTTGCCGTTATTTTCAGAACCACTACCGGAATTACCCCGCTTAACTGGTAATGGTTTAACAGGGCAGGCGGGGCGAGGGGGACGGCAACCGAATCGGTAAAAGCCAGCCTCACAGCCTGAGATAAAGATTGAACAGGCAGGCGAGAAGAAAAAGGGCGATGAGCGGCTCGCCGTTTTGGCGCAGGCTCTGCCAAAATGACCAGCCGCCCCCCGGGCGCGTACCCGCCGGCAGGCGCGGCAGGAGCGCGCGGGTCTGCTGCCGCCAGTGCTCCCAGTCTTCTTTGAACAGGTGATGAAGTTTCTCGTCCTCGCGCCGGATCGCCTGGGGGTAGAATCCCAGCAGGATCAGGACAAACAGCGGGCCGCTCCACCAGAGTCCGCAAGCCAGCGAAAACCCGCACCCTATCAGGATGTTGCCGACATAGAGCGGGTGGCGCACGTAGGCATAGGGGCCGTCGGTCGCGAGGGCCTTGTTTTTCTTGATGTGACCCGAGGCCCACAGCCGCACGGCGATGCCGCCGCAGGCCAGCACCACACCGACCCAATAGGGCCACACAACCGGCCAACCCGCAACGGTCACCAGCACGACGAAAGCGATGCCGATGAACTGGCGATAGCGGTCGCGGCGGTAGCGGATGTCGTGCAGAAATCGCCTGCCCCCGATGTCTTTGATCATGTCAATGCCTCAACCGATTTTTTAAATGTTGAAGTATGAAAGATTGCTTATGGGGTGTCAAGGACGATTTGCGCGGCCTGGGGGGCCGAAATGACCAGGTGGTATCAGTCCGGAAAAGGGAGGCAACGGTACCCCCTTGTGTTGCGACCACGGGAGGCATAAACCGGCACGAAATAATCCATGATTAAAAAACCTGCCTTAAAAAAAGACGGCCAACCGATTTGCGGCTGGCCGTCTAAGGAGGAAAACAGATGATGATTTGTTGAGGATGGCATAATCCCAAGCAAGGTCCATGCCACAACCTACAACCGTAAGTATAATTCAAAATTCATTATAACCATTTAATATATATCACTATTTTTGATCCGGCCCTTGAACGTGCCTTACCCTGCCGAACACAAACAATACCGGCAATTCAATTTTATGAACTCCGATAGGGGCAAAATACAATAAATCGTTATATTACAAATAGTTTGACAATATATGAGAGGTTTAAATTATTGAATGTCTCGGCAACCGTGCATCCAACGACCGGGAACCGGCCGTACCATGCTCGCCCCCGGGAGTTCATTTTTTTGAACCGGTTCTGCGGAGCTCGTATGAGAACGCTTCCAAACCGTTAGATTGCCAACGGTTAGCTGGCCCTTGTGTAACATCGTGTAATCCAATGACATTGAATGTAATCCAATGTCATTGAATTAAGGCCCCCAATTCCCCCTTTGAAAAAGGGGGGCCGGGGGGGATTTCTTGTCGGCGTTTGAAAATCCCCCCAACCCCCTTTTCCAAAGGGGGAGACTCAACGGAGACGGACTTATAGCCCGACTCCGTCTATCACGGTTTGGCAATACCGGCAGCGACCCTCTTCAAGGGCGGTGCTCCGGATCTGAAATCCCCACCGCTCGACAACGATTCTTCCGCAATGGTAACAGAAGGTGTTTTCACCGTCCTCCCCCGGTACATTGCCGGTGTAGACATAGCGAAGGCCGGCTTTCAGGCCGATGTCGCGCGCCTTCAATAAAGTCTCCAGCGGTGTCGGCGGTCGGTCGGTCAGCTTGTAGGTCGGATGAAAACGGCTGATGTGCCAGGGTGTTTCCGGCCCCAGGTCGGTCACCAGAAATGCGGCTAGTTTTTCCAATTCTCCGGTGTCGTCGTTGAGGCCGGGCACGATGAGTGTCGTGACCTCAACGAAAACCCCGCTCGATTTCATCTGCTTCAGGGTCTTAAGGACATGGGTCAGTTTGGCGCCGCAGACCTCCCGGTAGTAGGTTTCGTTGAAGGCTTTCAGATCCACGTTGGCGGCGTCCAGGTAGGGCCGGATCATCTCGAGCGCCTCATCGGTCATATACCCGTTGGTGACAAAGACGTTCTTTAATCCCTCGGCATGCGCCAGTTTGGCGGTTTCATAGGCAAACTCAAAAAATACGGTCGGTTCCGTGTAGGTGTAGGCTATGCTCCGACAGCCGCCCTTGAGGGCGGCGGCAACCACCTCCTGCGGTGTGCACGGATCTCCGATGATCAGGCCCTGATGGTCCTCCGGCATCTGGGCGATGTCTGCATTCTGGCAGAATCGGCACTTGAAATTGCACCCGACCGTGGCAATCGAATAGGAACGGCTGCCGGGCAGAAAGTGGTAGAGCGGCTTTTTCTCGATGGGATCGATGTGACGCGCGATCAGTTTTCCAAAAACCAGTGTGTGCAGCACCCCCGCGCGATTCTCGCGAACGCCGCAAATGCCGCGGCGGCCCTCTTGGATGAGGCAGCGGTGGCGGCAGAGGGCGCACTTGACTTTACCATCGCCCACGATCTCATAGAGGTAAGCTTCCATGGCAGTTGTCCTGTGCATGTGAACACAAATGGCGGATATCCGACGCGATCCGCATTTCCGGTTCTTCAGGGGTGAATATGGAGGCCGCTCCCGGCATCAGCCGGTCACCATGACGGGAGACGGTTTCGTCATCGTAGCGCAAAGCCAGCGGGCGGGTTCTGAAAACCGGCACCAGCGTCACCACCATCCCGACGAAGGTTCCAAACGGGCAGCGCTGCACGAATCTGGATTGTTCGACACTCTGGACGAAACGGCTGCTCCCGATCGGAAACTGGTTGACCGTCCGCCAGGTCAACGGCACCGGCCCGGCAATCGACCGGATGAGCCGTTTCAACTCCCAGATGCCGAAGAAGCGCGCATGGTTGAAAAGGGTCTCGTAAAAGATCCCGGCGACCCGACGCTGGATGCCCTTGATGGCGTATCGGTTGAGCACGCCGATGAAAACCCGGTCCTTTGCGACGCGGCAGGCTTCTTCGATGGCTTTGCTCGGCTCGTCGACGAATTCGAGGGTGGTCATAAAAAGGGCGTGATTGAAGGAATTGTCGTCGAAAGGCAGGTCCTCTGCGGATCCCCGGTAAAGACTGACCCGATGGCCCAGTTTCTTGAAACTGGCATCGAGCATATAGGGTGAAGCATCGATACCGGCGGCACTCAGTCCCATCTCAATCAGCGGTGCCAGGCTGGTTCCGGTCCCGCAGCCGATCTCGAGGACCGTTTCGCCCCTGGCCGGCTGAAGCATGTCGATCATCAACGCGTTTTCGCGTTCGGCCTCGAGACGATACCGCGGGTTTTCGACCCAGCGCTCGAA
>JBFYWB010000007.1:0-9878 GCA_041299015.1 Deltaproteobacteria bacterium | reverse complement strand
ATTATACATTGAAGCCGCAAGGGGTTTTATTGTTGGGTCCCTCTGAGAGCATCGGCGAATTTACCGATTTATTTCAACCGCTGAACGCCAAATGGAAGATCTTTCAACGCAAGGAAAGTTTCAGAGAAGGAATCATCGATTATCCGAAAAAAATCATCTATGGTAGTCAAGATATGCTAGAACCCGATGAGCCCATAAGGATGCCGGTGGCAACCGAAATCCAGGCCGTGGCTGAAAAAGCGATTCTCAGCCAATATGCGGCCACGGGGGTTTTGATCGACGACAAATATGAGATTTTGCATTTTGTCGGTCGGACGGAAAAATTCCTCGTGCCACCGGCGGGCAAGCCCAGTTTCAACATGTTGAAAATGGCCCGCGAGGATCTCAAATTTAAACTGACGGCAGCGCTTCACAAGGCGGTCCGTGAAAAAAAGCGCACCGACTGCAAGGGCGTTCGGGTCAACCATAACAACACTTCCTGTATAGTCGACATATCGATCAGTCCTGTGACCGACAAAGGACTGCCCCAGGGTCTCTTGCTGGTCCTCTTCGAGGAAAAGGAACCTGGGTGCCTACCGGATGAAAACATAGTGTGCGAACCCGGAGAAAAAAGTCAGGACCCGACAGTCCATCAGCTGGAACAGGAGTTGCGCTCGACCCGTGAATACCTGCAGGCGACTATCGAGGAACTGGAGACGTCAAACGAGGAACAAAAATCAATCAACGAAGAGATGCAGTCGGTCAATGAGGAACTGCAAAGCACGAATGAGGAACTGGAGACCTCCAAGGAGGAACTTCAATCGACCAATGAAGAGCTGGCCACCGTCAACTCAGAGCTTCAAAATAAAGTCGATGAGCTTTCCAGGACCAGCGACGACATGAACAACCTGCTGGCCGCTTCCGAAATCGCGTCCATCTTTATGGACACCCGCCTTAACATCAATCGCTACACCCCGGCGGCCGCGCGGATCATCAAACTGATCCCAACCGATATCGGCAGACCCTTAAACGACCTTAGAACCAGCTTTCCGGGGATCGATCTTGCCGGGCATGCAAAAAAAGTCCTCAAAGATCTGAATACCCTGGAAACGGAAATTTTGTCGGAAGACCGTATTTGGCATGCCCTGAA
Source organism: Deltaproteobacteria bacterium (assembly GCA_041299015.1). GTDB lineage: Bacteria > Desulfobacterota > Desulfobacteria > Desulfobacterales > SG8-13 > JARFQH01. Next base: position 8,749 of record JBFYWB010000007.1, on the reverse strand, counting down.
GGTTCTGCCGTATCGAACCGGCGAAAATGTCATCGCCGGCGTGGTGATGACGGTAATGGATATCCACAGGGTCAAGCAAGCCGAAAAAATCCGACGTCTGGCCACTGTGTTGGAGGACGCCAATGATTCCATAATGATGCGGGATTTTAAGGGGCGCATTCTGGCCTGGAACAAAGGGGCCGAGGCCATGTATGGCTGGACCGAATTTGAAGCGCTTAAAATGAATATCGAAGACCTTATTCCCAAGGAGGGACTGAAAGAGGAAAAAGCCATGGTGGACAAGCTCAAAAAGGGTGAAACCGTGAAAGCATTCAAAACCCGGCGGTTGACGAAAGGCGGCAAGCGCTTAGATATCTGGCTGACCGCCACAGTGCTGACCGACGAAAGCGGCCGGCCGATTGAAATTGCGACGACGGAGCGGGACCTGGCGTGGCTGCCCACAGGATGATTGGAGCAAAATGGGAAACGATAAGAAAAAGTCAGACGACTCGGACCTCAGGCGGCGGGCCGAGAGGCAGATGCAAACGGAGCCCGCGGACTCTGAAGAAATTGCCGGGATGTCAACCGAAGACATGGCGAAGATGATCCACGAGCTTCGGGTGCATCAGATAGAGTTGAAAATGCAGAACGAAGAGCTGCGCCGCATCCAGGGGGAGCTCGAAGAGGCCCGGGATCGATATGCCCATTTGTATGACTTAGCGCCGGTGGGCTATCTGACGGTCAATGAAAAGGGGATAGTTGAGCGGGCAAATCTCACTTTTGCCATCCTGATGGGGATGGAGCGATCGGCAGTTGTGGGAAAACCGTTCAGCCGTTTTATCCAGCATGAGGACCAGGATGTTTACTACCTTAATATCCAGAGCTTATTAGAATCCGGGGATTTGCGGTCTTTCAAATTAAGGTTGGTAAAAAATGACGGCAGCCACTTTTTCACCAACCTGGAATGCATGATTGTCGAAGAGTTCGATATCGACCTTAAGCAAATCAGAATTGTGGTCAGTGATATCACCGAACAGAAGGAGCTTGAATGGCGACTTCAGCAAGCTCAAAAGATGGAATCAATCGCTAAATTAGCCGGCGGTATTGCCCACCAGTTCAATAACGCCCTGTTTGTGATCATGGCCACCACCGACCTGCTCGAATTGCAAGTGCCAAAGGATGAGGTGACGGCGGACTATATTGCCTCGATAAAGAAATCAGCCGACCGAATGACGCAGTTGACGCGCCTGCTGCTTGCATACGCCCGAGGAGGAAAATATGAGGTCAAGAACATTTCGCTGAGTGTTCTCGTGCGCAACACCCTGCCCTTGCTCCAACACACCCTTGATCCGTCCATCCGTGTAGAGACCAACCTGCCCGGTGATATCTCGCAAACCCAGGGCGATTTGACCCAACTGGTGATGGTCTTGTCGATCCTTTTGTCCAACGCAGCCGAGGCCATCGAAAGTGAAGGCCATATTAAAATCACCTGCAGAAATGAACTGATAACGAAAGAAGACACAAAGGCCTTCCCGGGATTGTTGCCCGGACCGCACGTCAGCTTGACAGTTGAGGACAACGGGGGGGGAATGGATGCAGAAACCATAAAACGGGCGTTTGAACCCTTTTTCACGACTAAATTTCAAGGACGAGGACTCGGTTTAGCGGCGGCTTATGGCATTGTGAAGAACCATGGCGGCTGGATATCGATTAAAACGCAACTCGAACGCGGAACCAGCGTGTGCATTTACCTGCCTGTCACTCGCAAGGGTGAGGAGAAAAAGCGGCAACGGTCGCACCGTGAACCGATAAAAGGGGCCGGCACCATTCTGCTCATTGAAGATGAGGTGGCGGTTATCGAGGCGATCCGGAAATTGTTGGAACACTTGGGATACCACATTCTTGAGGCCAAAACAGGCAAAGAAGCCATACACCTGGCCAGAGCATTTGATGGGGAGATTGACGTGGCCATTCTGGATGTTTTCCTGCCGGATATGAACGGGAATAAAGTTTATTCCTTGCTCAAGGAATTTCGTCCGAATATCAAAATCCTTGTGTGCAGCGGTTATTCGGTCGAGGGTCCGGCCCAAGAAATCCTGGATGCCGGCGCTCACGGTTTTGTTCAAAAGCCGGTTTCTGCCGAAGAACTCTCAGAGAAACTGACCGAGTTGCTGCAAGCCGGATGAAAAGTAAACGCCATTATATGATGCCCCACAGAACTATAAGAATTTCTTGATCTTTTTGTCGAGATGCCGTATTATTAATAAAATCAATACCATTTGTGGCAAAAAACAAAGGACCGGAATGACAGGGGGGTGCCGTGAACAAAATAGACCTTATTGATCAGCTGAAAAATGAGGGCCGCATATCGAAGTATGAAGCGGCCGCTATCGTTGATTTATTTTTTGGAAAAATATCAGATACCCTCGCGTCCGGCGAAAGGGTTGAGATTCGAGGGCTGTGCTCATTTTTCATTAAAAAGTACCGGCCTTACAAGGGCAGGAATCCAAAAACCGGAGAAATCGTCACCGTAGCCCCCAAAAAACTGCCGTTCTTTAAATGCGGCAAGGAATTAAAGGAGCGGGTCGATCGTTAAAAACTCTAAATTGACGTTTTTTCAACCCTACTTGTCGACGCCAACAACACATGGTCCATTGCACCGCCGGCTTTTGCTTCGGTTTCATGCGGCGCAGAACTCGGCGTCAAGCGGGCCTAACCCCATAGCAGGCCCGATGTTGAAAAAATGGCCGGTGCCGGTTGAAAACCTCGGAAGCGTGCATCTTATTTGTGCGATGGCTATGGGGCAAGGCCCCCTAACCGCCTCAAACAGCTGCGCCTGCTTCAACCGCAACAACAGCCGGCTCCCATCGACAGAATGACAGGACGTCGTTAAAATCGATAATATCCTTTCGTGATGACGGAGACCGAAAAAACGAGTTTACCGGTCATTCGGCTGGAACACATCAGTAAATCCTTCGGGCCGGTCCGGGCCAACAGGGATATCAGCCTGGACATTCACGCCGGGCGGATCAAGGCGCTGCTGGGCGAAAACGGGGCCGGTAAAAGCACGCTCATGGGGATTCTGGCCGGCCGCCTGCAGCCGGACGACGGCCGCATCCTGGTCGAAGGGGTGGCGACGCCCATTCTCTCCACCCACACGGCCCACAGGGTCGGCATTGGAATGGTGTACCAGCATTTCATGTTGGTCGATGCTCTGACCGTGGCTGAGAACGTCGTTCTGGGACAATCGCGAGGAATCTATCATTCGCCCCAAAAGACGGTTCAGCTGGTGGCCGATCTGGCGCGGCGTTTTGGTCTATCTGTCGATCCTGCCCAACGGGTCTCGGCGCTGTCGATGGGTGAACGTCAGCGCGTGGAGATATTAAAACTGCTCCACCGCCGCAGTCGCATCCTGATTTTCGACGAACCTACCGCCGTGCTGACAGCACCCGAAATCGACCAGCTCTTCAATGCCTTGCGCCGGATGGCGACCGAGGGCAAGGCGATTGTCTTTATCAGCCACAAACTCGACGAGGTCATGGCGTTGGCCGATGAAATCGCCATCATGCGCAAAGGTGCCGTGGTGAGTGAAATGCCGATCGCAGAGGTGGGTTCCAAGACGGACCTGGCGCTGAAAATGGTCGGCCGTGAAGTCGTGCTGAGTGTTGAAAAGCAACCGCTCGAGCCGCGTCAGACGGTCTTGTATGTCGAGCGTCTGAACGGCGGCGGCCTGACGGATATTCACCTGCAGGTGCGTCAGGGCGAGATCCTGGGCGTTGTCGGCGTGGCCGGAAACGGTCAAAAGCCGCTGGTGGAAACCATCTGCGGATTGAGGCGGCCTGAATCCGGGACGATGCGAATCCTGGGAAAAAGCTGGGAAGAGTTCTATGACCGGCACCGCTGGGACGGAAACCTCATCTACATTCCAGAGGATCGCCGCGGTCTGGCCACATGTCTGGACTTGGACCTGGTAGAAAATTTTTTATTGACCACGCGGCAGGGATTTTCCCTGGGGCCCTGGCTACTGCGACGTCAAGCCGAAGCCAAAACCCGGGAGCTGATGCTGGAATTCGGCGTACAACCGCCGGAGCCGTCGCGCCCGGCCCGGCAGCTCTCGGGCGGAAATCTCCAGAAAATCGTCCTGGCCCGAGAGTTTTATCGCCGGCCCCGTTTGATTGTCGCCGAACAGCCGACCCAGGGCCTCGATGTCGGCGCCACCGAGGAGATATGGCGGGTCCTGTTGACGGCTCGCAACCAAGCCGGAATCCTGCTCGTCACCAGCGACCTGAATGAGGCCCTTGCGTTGTCGGACCGCATTACCGTGCTGTTCGGCGGCCGCATCATGAAAACCTTCGCCGGCGATGACGCCGAAACGGTCGACCGCATCGGTCTTCTGATGGCCGGGATGGCATTGGAAACGGAAACCTCGCGATGACGGGCTGTTGTTAAGGGCCCCAGCAAAAAAATAATTCCACTATTCTTGTTGGGTCGCGCTGCCGGCGCTCGGGTTATTCTTCCTGGTGGAAGCGCCGGATGATGTAGCCGCCCGACTTTTCGTCGGATTCCAGGTCCATGAGGCCGCGCGCGGCCGCTTCCTCGAGCAGGCGGTTGAAGGAACGAAAACCGTAGTAGGACTCGTTGAAGCCGGGGCGGCGACGCTTGAGGGTCTGCTTGACCATCGAGCCCCAGATCTTTTCCTCCGAACCCCGTTCCTCGGCCAGCGCTTCGAGCGTCTCCATGATCAGCTCGATCGCGTCATGGGTTCGATCTTCTTTCTCTTCATCTTCCCTGGCCGCAGGCGCTGCGACTTTGTTGCCCGGTCGCGCCGTCTTGCGCGGGGTCTTCTTCCGCGCCTGCTTGATGCGCACAAGATCGTCGTAGTAGATAAACTCGTCGCAGTTTGCAATCAGAAGATCCGAGCTGGAGTTTTTCACACCGACGCCGATCACGATTTTATTGTTTTCACGCAGTTTGCTGACCAGGGGTGAAAAGTCGGAGTCACCGCTGACGATCGCGAATGTATCGACATGCAGTTTGGTGTAGCACAGGTCCAGCGCGTCGACGACCATGCGGATGTCGGCGGAATTCTTCCCCGACTGTCGTACATGCGGTATTTCGATGAGTTCGAAGGCCGCCTCGTGCATGGGCGCCTTGAAATCCTTGTAACGTTCCCAATCACAATAGGCCTTTTTGACGACGATGCTGCCCTTGAGCAGAAGTTTCTCGAGGACTTTGCGGATGTCGAACTGCGCGTAGCGGGCATCCCTCACACCAAGCGCGATGTTCTCGAAATCGCAAAATACGGCCATGTTTTCGGTCTCAGGCTTCTTGCCCATGAATACTCCTCTCTGGTGCGCCGCAGACCTCCGGCGGCGTCACCCGATAAGCCGTTTCCGTCCATATTTTTGGAGCGGAAACCCAATCGCGGCTCTCAGACAATGCGGCTCGGCACGATTTCAAACCTCCGGATCCCATTGCGACCATACCACTGATTTCGGATTTGCGCCAGATTCCGAAACCTAACCGGAGCCATGGACAGGAGCGGCGGTTTTTAATAGACTATTTTTCCAAAGCAATGCTACCGTGCGGCCCATAAGTGAACGGATTAATTGAACGGATAGGCAAGAACACCCCGCCGGCTTTCCTTCGATCCAAATCACTCAACCGGGTCACAGCCAAGCATGCCGATGAAACCTGCGATATCGTGTTTGCCATCGTGAAAGCGCGCATGAAAACGTACCGATCTTTCGAGGAACTGGCCGCAAACGCAACCGGCGGCAGCGACTATCGAATCCGTGAAAGGAGCGGCGTGTCGGGGATTGCGGTTGTCGCCATTCACGGCGGCGGGATCGAACCGGGAACAACCGAGATCGCGGAAGCGGTGGCCGGCGGGCGGCACGCCTTCTACACCTTCAGCGGAATCAAACCCAGCGGCAATGCCTGCCTGCACATTACGAGCCGGCATTTCAACGAGCCGCGGGCTCTATGTTTGGTGCAACGCGCATTCACGGTCGTGTCGATTCACGGATGCGGCGATGCCGAGCCGGTCGTGTTTGTCGGCGGCCTTTTTACGCGGCTGGAGCAGCGGATCGAGAAATCCCTGGAAGATGCCGGTTTCACCGTCAGGCGATCGGTGCGGTTTCCGGGAACGAGTCCACGCAACATCTGCAATCGGTGCCGCCTGCGCATGGGGGTGCAGCTGGAAATTTCGGCCGGCCTGAGATCCCGCATGTTCGGCAATCTGGCACGCCTGCAGCGCAAAAAGCCGTCGGTGGAGCTGACCCGCTTCGTCGCGGCCGTTCAGGCAGCCCTCGATCAGTTTTAAATCGACAAGGAGGTTCGATAAGATGAAAGCCGTTGTAATGCGCGGTTTCGGTGGCCCGGAGGTCATGGAAATCGCAGAAGTGGCAATCCCCGAACCTGGGCCGAACCAAGTCAGGCTTCGCGTGCTGGCGACCTCGGTGAACCGGGCCGATATCATCCAACGCCAGGGCCACTATCCGCCGCCACCCGGTGAGTCGGACATTCTCGGCCTGGAGGTGGCTGGTCGCATCGACGCACTCGGCACCGGCGTGAGCGGCTGGAAACCGGGGGATCGGGGCATGGGTCTCGTGGCCGGCGGCGGTTATGCCGAGTATGCCCTGGTGCATGCCGACCACTTGGTCCCGCTACCGGCAGCGATGAACTTCACCACCGCCGCCTGTGTCAGCGAGACTTACATCACCGCCTACCTGAACGTTTTTATGATCGGCGGTCTTCATTCCGGCCAAGCCGTTTTGCTCCACGGCGGCGGCGGGGGCGTCAACACCGCGGCTCTTCAGCTGTGTCGCGCGTTGGCGCCCGAGGCGACGACTATCGTTACCGCCTCTGCCGGCAAAATCGAGCGGGTCATGTCCCTGGGGGCCGATCTGGTCATCGACTACAAGAGGCAGGATTTCGCGGCCGAGGTGCGGGCTTTTACCAAAAACCGCGGGGTAGACCTCATCCTCGATCATATCGGCGCCGACTACCTGAAAGCGAACCTAAAAGCGCTGGCCATCGGCGGCCGCCTGGTGATCATCGGGGTCATGGGCGGGGCCGTGGCGCAGGTGAACCTGGCCCACCTGCTCGTCAAGCGCCAGCAGATCATCGGTTCGGTCATCCGGTCCCGCAGCGTCGAGGAAAAAGCCGCCATAACGGCCGCCTTCCAGACGAACGTATTGCCGCTTCTATCCGATGGCCGGATCGTGCCGCTCATTCACCGGATTTATCCGCTCGCATCCGTCCGGGACGCCCACGCGGAGATGGAGAACAGCCGGCACTTCGGGAAAATCGTCCTGGCGGTTCAATAGACCGGCTCAAAGAGGATATTGCCGGGTTCGCTCTTCGATAGACGGTGCGCCCTGCGGCGCTGTGACCCGGTCGATTGGGCTTGACACATCCGCTGAAGGCCGATAATGAGATGTTTATCTGCGGCAATCTCCGATCCCGACGATAACCGTTTTCCTGGTTCGGGAGGGCATATGCGGCTCAAATTCCTTTTTCACCTCCTCATCCCGCATCAGGTCCTGCGGATGCCTTTCGGCCCCTTCCTTAAAGCGCTTCGGCAAAAAAATTGCCCGGTTTGTTTGTCTCTTGGCCCGTCTGGTTGTCGATCCGGCGTGTTGTATCCGCCGGCACAGATCTCGATTTGCGCCGGCGGATGTAACGTGCAGACCGACTCGAATCGGGCGCGATCATGCAAGTTAGGCCTTGCCGCGACCATGAGTTCCGGATATGGACCGCACGCGGTTTTTGGCGTGTCCATGCGGCATGGCTGGAGGTCAACATGCAATACGTGATTATCGGCAACGGCGTGGCCGGCATTACCGCCGCCGAGGCCATTCGGCAGTCCGATCCGGAAGGCGGGATCACCCTGATCGGTGACGAAACCGTTTCGCCATACTGCCGTCCCATGATCAGCCTGGTCCTCGAAGGCGCGATCGAACCGGAAAGGCTGCCGATCCGCGGTCCTCGGTTCTACGACGACCTGAACATCCAAGCGGTGCTCGGGAATCGGGTGACCGGCGTCGATGTCGAGAAAAGAACCGTTGCCGCCGGCGGCTCCGCATACGGATTCGACCGGCTGCTGATCGCCACGGGGGCTGATCCGCGTCCGATCAAAGCCGAGGGGTCGACGCTCGCGAACATCTCCTGCATGCGCAACCAGGACCACGTGCGCACGATGCTAAAAGGCCTGAAGGGCGCGCGCCGGGCATTGGTGCTCGGCGGCGGCCTGGTGGGATTCAAGGCCGCCTATGGCCTCCTGCGGCGCGGCCTGGCCGTGACGATGCTGATCCGGTCGGGGTATCCGCTGTCGATGCAGGTCGACGAAGCCGCCGGCTTGATGATACGCGATGAATTGATGCGTCACGGTCTCGACGTGCGCGTCGATATCGAAGCGCTCGCCTTCGAGGGCAACGGCCGGGTCCGGGCGGCGCAGCTTTCCGACGGCAGCCTTCTGCCGTGTGACATGGTGGTCATCGGCAAAGGCGTGCTGCCGGCGCTGGCTTTCGTGCCGCGCGACCGGATCAGAACCGATCTGGGGATTGTGGTCGACGGACGAATGCAGACCAGCGCGGCCGGAATCTTCGCGGCCGGGGATGTGGCCGAATACGTGGACATCGCCCGCAGCACCCCGTGGGTCAACGCCATCTGGCCTGAAGCCGTCAACCAGGGGCGGATCGCCGGTCTGAACATGGCCGGACGCCGGGTGTCCTATCCGGGCAGCCTCGGCCGCAATGTGATCCGG
>JBFYWB010000126.1:0-17347 GCA_041299015.1 Deltaproteobacteria bacterium | reverse complement strand
TGTCATTGCTTGTGCGCCGTTGAAATCGGTTTCGGGCGGTTGGCTCTGGAGCCGGGCCTATCTGTGCCAACATATATTTTAAAATAGGTTTGATTGACCGAGGTGTCAAGCAGCGGTGATAAGTGACGCGGCGACGCTTATAATGACTCAGGAAGTTTGTTTGAACCCCAGGGGAAGTGACTTCTTACCGCAGGAAACGCGTCCTCTCCTCCATGAACCGCTTGAAGATGCGATAATGATCTGTCTGCTCGTATTCCACCGTTTTGATTTGCGGACGGTCAAAGCTGAAAATACGGCTTCCGGGACAAGCGAGCAGAATCGGCGAATGGGTGGCAATGATAAATTGGGCATGTCCGGCATTGCCGGCGTTTTTCAGGAGCGTCAACAATTCGAGCTGGCTCTTCGGAGAAAGCGCGGTTTCCGGCTCATCCAGAACGTATAAGCCCTCTATTGCAAATCTTGAATGAAAAAATGACATGAGCGATTGGCCATGCGACTGCTGCAGCAAAGATTTGCCGCCGAAATAGGCCAACACGCCGGGGTCGCTGGCGGCCCAGTCATCCAGAATTTGGGCAAAATTTCTGAAAACCTGTGAATCGAAATAGGTTCCCTGGACCCGGCCGTTACTCCATTCCAGGTCCAGGGCCCTGTACAACTGTTCTTCGTATGGATTGGCGCCATAACGGATGCGCCTTTCTCCCTGCCATATGTTCACACCGCCGCGCACCGCAACGGCCTTGAGCAGCGTCGACTTGCCGGTGCCGTTTTCTCCGACGAAAAAAGTAACCGGGGTCTGAAAATCAAGGGCGGTGGTCTTCCGTAAAACAGAGAGATTGAAAGGGTAGTGCTTTCGCGTCGGAAATCTGCCCTGAACGATGTACACTTTCCTTAAATGCATCCGGCGGTCTCCATTTGTGTGACGAGAGCCTGTTTTGGCTTGACAAATCATACCACGATGTGGGAATAATCATCCACCTGAAAGGGGTGCCATTCAATCCGCCTAATCCGCTTTTCTTCAGTGCAAACGGCCGGGCCTCTTTTGGAAATCTCGGGTCCGAGAACAAGAGGGGTCCAACATGGACAAGCAAGAGTTCAAAAGCTGCCGGCTGAAACTGGAAAAGACCCAGAAGCAAATGGGCGAACTGCTGGGTGTATCGATCAAAGCGATTCATAGTTATGAGCAGGGCTGGCGGCCGGTGCCGGCCGCCGTCGAACGGCAACTTTTTTTTCTGCTGTCCCGCCGGCAGACGGGGCGCCGGCTGACGGCCGACTGCTGGAATGTCAAAAATTGTCCGCCGAACCGCAGGGCAAACTGCCCGGCCTGGGAGTTCCGATCCGGCGCGATGTGTTGGTTCATCAACGGCACTATTTGCAACGGGACTGTGCAAAAAACCTGGCGAGACAAGATGGCCGTGTGCCGGTCCTGTAAAATCTTCAAAAAGTTGCTGAAGGTCTAACCACTCTTTTCTCCGACCACCTGTATGCTGGTTTCAACCGGCCGGCTTTCCGCTACCGATATTTCAATGGCATGAGCGAATACATCGAACACGATCAGCACGGTCTTTCGGTCGGCATCGTCGCGCGGAAAAGCTTCACGTTTGCCGCTGCGCCGGCGGAAATGGTACTTGAGAACGGCACGCGTTTCGGCCCGATAACACTCGCCTACGAGACCTATGGGACACTGACAGCAGATCGCCGCAATGCAGTTTTGGTGTTGCACGCCCTTTCGGGCGATGCCCATGCAGCCGGCATTCACAGCCGCGCGGACCCGAAACCGGGTTGGTGGGATATCATGATCGGGCCCGGAAAAGGAATCGACACGGATAAGTTTTTCGTTATCTGCAGCAACGTTCTGGGCAGTTGCATGGGATCGACCGGGCCCCGTTCGATCAATCCGACCACGGGCAAACCTTACGGGCACAGTTTTCCCTTGGTGACCATCGGCGATATGGTCAGGGCCCAGAAGGCCTTGATGGATCATCTTGGGATCGAAAAAATACTGGCCGTCATCGGCGGCTCCATCGGCGGCATGCAGGTTCTGGAGTGGTGCGTGCGCTACCCTGAAATGGTTTTTGCGGCCCTACCCCTGGCCACCACCACCCGACACTCCGCACTGGCCATCGCCTTCAACGAAGTGGCGCGACAAGCCATCATGGCCGATCCGAATTGGAACCGAGGCGACTACTACGAAGGTGCTCGACCGGATCTGGGATTGGCGGTCGCCCGCATGATCGGCCACATCACCTATCTTTCCGATGAAGCCATGCGTCACAAATTCGGTCGCCGGCTGCAGGACAAAAGCGATTTCTCCTTTAACTTCGACGCCGATTTCCAAGTGGAAAGTTATCTTCGCTATCAGGGCACGAAATTCGTTGAACGTTTCGATGCCAACAGTTTTCTCTACATCACCAAGGCCGCCGATTATTTCGACCTGGAACGACAGCACGGTGCCGGTTCACTGGTGGCTGCCTTTTCGAAGACCATGGCTAGATTTTTGGTCATTTCGTTTACCTCCGACTGGCTGTACCCGACCTACCAGTCGCGCGCCATTGTGCAGGCCCTGAAAAAAAACGGACTCGAGGTGAGTTTCTGCGAAATCGAGGCCGAGTGGGGTCATGACGCTTTTCTATTGCCCAGCCCACGGCTGACATCACTGATCAAAGGTTTTTTGGAACGTGTCATCACTGAGATTCGACAACAGTAGCATCCGGTTCGATCTTCAGATCATTGCGGCTTGGGTGGCGCCGAACTCCCGCGTACTGGATCTCGGGTGTGGTGCAGGGGACCTGCTCCATTACCTAAAGACCCGTAAAAAAGTTCGCGGCACCGGTATCGAACACGATGAAGAAAAGGTGGCCCAATGTGTCGCAAAGGGCGTAACCGTCCTGCAAGGCGACATAAACGCCGAGGTCCGCGACTATCCGGACGGGGCCTTCGATACGGTCATCCTGAGTCAGACCCTCCAACAGGTCTACGAACCGGCGGTCCTGCTCCGTACGATCCTGCGTATCGGGAAAAAAGCGGTGGTCAGTTTTCCGAATTTCGGCCACTGGCTGGTGCGCCTGCAACTGCTGCTGACCGGTTATGCGCCGGTCACCCGCCAATTGCCCTACGAATGGTACGACACGCCCAACATTCGCGTCATTTCTTTAAAGGATTTTAGAAAATTCGCCCGCACCGTGGGCTTCAGGGTCCTTAAGGAAACCGCCATCAGGGTGAACGGCCGCGAGGGCCGGACCATCCGTTGCATGCCGAACCTGCGGGCCAGCTTCGGCATCTTTCTCATCGGAAAGTAATGTCAGAATCAGGCCGCTCGATAACCGTTAAACGATCCGCCAGCAGTCCGGCCACCATGGCCAGGCGCTCCATGTCCAGAAATCCCGCCGCCCGCTTCTCGAAAAGTACACTACCGGCTCTTGGGACAACCGCAACGGCCGTCCAAAAGGGCCGTTCGGAGCCTCGCTGCCACCCATACACGCAATCGGATCATATAACAAGCCTGCCGTGTCCTCAGGACGCCGTCAGGTCGCCCTTTTAAATCGATCGGACCTTAGCGGCAGTGGTCGTTGACAAGTAAATTTCAAAGCTTACGTTCTTGGCGCTGTTTAAAGCGCCGATGGTGGCCGACTTGAGACGGCCGCAACCGCAGCACCGAATGCGATGCAGCGGCGGAAATATCGATTGCATTGTTATCAACAGGAGGAATCAAATGGCTTTTGAGACGAGAGAAGAAGTTCTGGAGCAGGTGCTCGCCATGAAAAAACCGACTTGTCCGCACTGCGGCGAGCCGATGAATCTCTGGGAGGTGCCGCCGCTATCTATCGGCGATGGTTTGGGTTGGGGAACTCCTTACCTTTTCATCTGTTTTAACGATTCGTGTTCGCTGTACGCCCAGGGGTGGGATCACATGAAGGAGCACTACGCTCACACGGCATCGTATCGGTGCATGAACTATCCCGGCACCAACCAGTTCGAGCTGATACCGGTTTTCAGCTCCATGGGGGCGAGAGGTCAGATCATCGACGAAAAAGTGTTGGCGGCCGAGGAAGCCCAAAAAGAGTCGATTAAACGCGGGTTTTCCATACTGGCGGAATGCTATGTCACCAAAGATGGACCGGCTGTTCTGCGAATCCTGCTTGATCCGACCGAGGCCATGCGGGTGCGTAACAAGGCTGCTGAAATGCTGGGTGATATCGGTGAAATCGATGCCGTTGAACCGCTTCGCAACCTAAAGGTCGGCAGCCAGATTTTAGAAACCAAACTACAGGAAGCCGTCGGCAAAATCCACGCGCGCAACTTTACGCGGGAATGCCCTTTCTGCGCCGAAATCATCAAGAAACGGGCCAAGATTTGCAAGCATTGCGGCAAGGATGTCGCCGGCCAGTGAGCTCGAGTTCATGGAAGGATAGCGGCACGCCGGTCTAAAAAAATCGAACCCATCGGCGGAAAGGCGCCGTAATTGATCGGTTGGCGCCGAAGCTCTCGTGAAGGTACCCAACGGGGGTTCCGGTGCTCAGCTGCGCGGCGGCAGTCGGCGCGAGACGTTGACATATTCGCAGTTGTACGTCCGATATATGCGGCGTTCCCGTTCAAGCCGCTCGGCCGGGCAGGCTTTCAGCGTCATGGTTTTCAGTAAATGGCAGGCCGCATTCTTCGCTGGAATAAACTCAAGGCCTTCGCCGATTTTTTTACCGCTGAGGGTGTCTAAAACCACGGCGGTCTTACCGTCGGACACCACCGCAAGGGGAATTTGATAGGCGCTGTCAAGCAGACGGGCCGCCGCTATCACCTCTCTTTCACAAGACCCCAGTGATCCGGGAGCGCATTTGATGACCATAATGCGTTTTTTTGCCGCGTCCACGCCGACCACCAGATCCACTTGGGAAGCGTAGCGCTCTTGGCCGATTTCAAAGGCAATCTCGGCGTCAACTTCGATGTCTTCCTTGGCGTAGCCTTTCTCGACGACCAGCAGCCGTTCAACCGCTTGGCGGTTCGATTCGGCGCCCACCTCGGGCACATCTCTGCCGGTCACGAAATCCTCGATCATGCGGTACGGTTTGAGAGTATCGGCCAAAATGTTCCTCCTGTCTATGGCGCACCAGCGGTTTCTTTGAAGAGTCGCTGTCCGATCCCGAAATCCGTGCAATGAGTTCCCCCAAAACGGGCCGCCATCATCAATTCTCGCGAATCACCCTTTCAGGAGTGAGGTTCCCGTCATTTCCGCCGGCTTTGAGATCCCCATGATCTCAAGAATCGTGGGCGCAATATCGGCCAGAACTCCCGGACGCAGGTCGGTGCCGCGCCTGGCGTCGTCGACCAGAACAAAGGGCACCGGGTTGAGGGTATGGGCGGTATAGGCGCCGCCGCGCTCATCGATCATCTTTTCCGAATTTCCGTGATCGGCCGTGATCATGGCCACCCCTCCCATGCCGACGACCCGTTCGACAATTTCCCGCACGCAACGGTCCACCGTCTCGCAGGCTTTGATGGCGGCCTCAAGAATCCCGGTGTGTCCCACCATGTCCATGTTGGCAAAGTTCAGCACGATCAGATCGTAACGGTTGGATGTCAATCGCTCGATGAGCGCCGCAGTTACCTCTGCGGCGCTCATTTCCGGCTTCAAATCGTAAGTGGCCACCTCGCGCGGCGAGGGGATCAGGCACCTGTCTTCAAACCGAAATGGCTTTTCCTCACCGCCGTTGAAAAAATAAGTAACGTGCGCGTATTTTTCGGTTTCGGCAATCCGCAACTGCCGCAGGCTGTTGCGACTGATGACCTCACCGAGAAGGTTCGTAAGGCGCACCGGCGGATAAGCAACCGGCAGGTTGAATTTTTCATCGTAGAGGGTCATGCAGACATACCCGCAGAGGATGGGGGGCACCCCGCGCCGAAAGCCGTCAAAATCCGCTGCGGTTAAAGCGCGCGTGATCTCACGGGCACGATCGGCCCTGAAATTGAAAAAAATGACCCCGTCGCCCTCGGATACCGTGGCCAGGGCCGCATCCTTTTCATCGGTGACCACAATCGGTTTGACGAACTCATCGGTTTCTTGCCGCAGGTAAGAATCGGCGACAGCCGCAATCGGGTCACGGACCTTACGCCCCTCGCCCCGCACGTAGAGTCGGTAGGCCTTTTCAACCCGATCCCAGCGGCCGTCGCGGTCCATGGCATAGTAGCGTCCGCAAACCGTGGCAATCTGACCACAACCGCCGGCTGTCAGATGACCCTGCAGCCGGGAAAGATAGCCGACACCGCTGTCAGGCGGAGTGTCGCGTCCGTCGAGGATGGCGTGGACAAATACCCGCACCAGGCCCTTTTGGCGGGCCATGTCGACCAGGGCGAGCAGGTGATCAAGTTGGCTGTGGACACCGCCGTCGGACACAAGGCCCAGCAGGTGCAGCGCCGACCCTCTTTGACCGACTTTTGACATCACCGCCGTGAGGATCTCGTTGCGGAAAAATGAACCGTCGGCAAGCGTCCGGTCGATGCGCAAAAGGTCCTGGTATACGATCCGGCCGGCACCAATGTTCAGGTGTCCAACCTCCGAATTGCCCATAATCCCCTGCGGAAGTCCGACCGCGGGGCCGGCGCACAACAGGCGGGTGGTCGGATACGATGCCACGAGTTCATCCAGAAAAGGGGTCCGCGCGAGATGGACGGCATTGCCATCGCCGGCGGAATCGATTCCCCAGCCGTCGAGGATCATCAGCAGACATGGTTTGGGTCTAACCATCGAAATTCTCCGGCAATGTTTTTGAATGGATCGCGTTTCGCATGCTGCTTGTTTGAATGCGCTTGGCATCCGTCCACAATCCCTCCAAATCGTAGAACACCCGCACCGGTTCGTAGAAAACATGGATGATGACATCGCCGTAATCGAGCAGGGCCCAATGCCCTTCGGCGAGCCCTTCCACACTCAGCGGTTTTTTATGCTGCCGTTTCAGGTCGGCCTGGATATGTTCGGCAATCGCCTGCACCTGGCGGTTCGATCGTCCGCTGCAAATGATAAACGCATCGGCCACCGAAGTCAGTTCCCGAACATCGAGAACGACAAGGTTCTCGGCTTTTTTCCCTAATACGGCCCTGATATAGACCTCGAGCGCATTGACAAAATCGTCGGTCATGCGTATAGCCCTCGGCTGCAGACAACCTCAAGCACTTCCGCAGGCAAGAGATAGCGCACGGAACAACCGGTGCGGATCAATTCCCTGATCCTGGAAGAAGAGATATCGAGCATGGTGACATTAAAAACGTGAATCGGCATCAGCCGAGGATGTAAAAAAACCGAGCGTTCCTCTGCGCCGGCGTATTCCGGCGAGATGACGCCACACAAAAAGTCGTTTAGCGCCTGCCACCTCTGCGAGGGTCTTTCCAGTCCCGGTTGCGGTCTGGACATCACGATGAACGTCACCGATTCGAGGAGCGTGCGATACGACTTCCAGGTGTCGAGTTCCAAAAAAGCATCCAGCCCGACGACGAGATAAAGCCGGGCGGTATCGGGCAACTTCTGCCTGAAGAGTCGAACGGTGTCGACGGTATAAGAAGGTCCCGGTCGTTTCAGTTCGATATCGGAAACCTTCAATCCGGCTTGGCCGGCCACCGCACGGCGGATCATGTCGTAGCGGATGGTCGCATCGACCATATCCCCGGCGGTCTTGTGCGGAGGCATTGCGGCCGGGGCAAGATGGCACTCATCCAGCGGAAACCCCTCCATCACCTCCAGGGCTGCCCGCAGGTGCCCGATGTGAATGGGATTGAAGGTCCCGCCGAACAAACCGATCCGCATAACCGTGTCGTTTTTTCTCTTCAACCGTCTCAGTCACTCATTTCGACGGTGATCGTTAGATTGTCGCGGTGGATGACCTCATCAAAGGGTTTGTGACCGAGGCAGTGTACAATCTGATTCGACTTGCGGCCTTTGATTTTCTGTATGTCCGCAGAACTGTAATTGACAAGCCCGATCCCGACCATTTTGTTTTCCCGACTTTTGAAAGCCACCGGTGCGCCGACGGTGAAGTCGCCCTCGACGGCCATTACACCGCTGGGCAGAAGGCTTTTACCGTTTCTCAGCAGGGCGTCGACCGCACCGTCGTCGATCACCAACATGCCCTGCGGCTTGAGATTGAAGGCAATCCAACCCTTGCGGCTGGACAGCTTCTTCTTTTTAGGCACGAAAAAAGTTCCCAACCTCCGCCCGTCAAAAAGTTTCTTCAGCATGTCCGGTTTGGTTCCGTTGGCGATCACCATCGGAATGCCGACGGCGCTGAGCTTTCGGGCGGCTTTGATTTTGCTCAGCATACCGCCGGTGCCAAGCGCACCGGGGATACCACTGGCAAACTTCTCGATCCGTTTTTCGATCCGGGATACCACCGGAATCAGCTCGGCATCCGCAAAACGCCTTGGATCTTTGGTAAACAGGCCGTCGATGTCGGTCAGGTTGATCAACAGATCGGCGTCCATCAATAGGGTAATCATGGCCGCCAGCGTGTCGTTGTCCCCAAACTTGATCTCTTCCACCATCACGGTATCGTTTTCATTAATAATCGGCACAACCTGCCACGCGAGCAGGGTGTTGAGAGTATTGCGCGCATTCAGATAGCGCTGACGGTTGGAGAGATCATCACTGGTGAGCAGAATTTGCGCGACTTTTTTGTCATAGCGACCGAAGGCTTTCTCGTATTCCATGATCAAACCGGCTTGGCCGACGGCAGCCACGGCCTGGCGCTTGGGAACTTCATCCGGCCGCCGGGGCAGCGCGAGTTTGCGAAGCCCCGATGCCATGGCACCGGATGAAACCAGGATCACCTCGATTCCCGTGCGGATCAGCCGGCAGATCTGCCGGCTGATGGACCGGATGGCGACCAGGTTCAGGTCGTTGTCGGCCGTGAGAACATTGCTGCCGACTTTGACGACCACCCGCCGCGCACATTCAAAACAAATCGTCCTGTTGTCCTTCATCGTTCACGTCCACCCGTGAGGCCCCATGGAGAACCGGCGGTGAGACCGGCCCGGAAACCGATTGTGAAACCATTTGCGAGATATGTGAAACCAGCCGGTCGATGCCGGTGCCCGTTACCGCCGAAATGCGCAGGACCGATTTGCCCTCCAGGGCCGATTCAAAAGCCCGCGCGCTTTCCGCCGTTCCCGGCAGGTCCATTTTGTTGAGCACCACAACTTGCGGTTTTTCGATCAGCCCGCGTCCGTAATGGGAGAGTTCGGCATTGACAATCCGGTAGTCTTCGAGTGGAGAATGCAGATCGATCCGCGAGGCATCAACGAGGTGAACCAGGAATCCGGTTCGTTCGATATGGCGCAGAAAACGGGCCCCTAATCCAATGCCTTCGTGAGCCCCTGCGATCAGGCCCGGAATATCGGCCACGATAAACGCTTGGTTGGAGCCGGCTTGAACCATGCCGAGATTGGGAGTCAGGGTGGTGAAGGGGTAGCTCCCGATCTTGGGATTGGCGGAGGAGATGGCACTGATGAGGGTAGATTTACCGGCATTGGGCAATCCGATGATACCGACATCGGCAATGAGTTTGAGTTCCAGCTTCAGCGTAAGGATTTGTCCCGGTTCACCTGGCTGCGAAAAATGTGGCGCACGGCGGGTGGCGGATTTAAACCGTGTGTTTCCCAGGCCGCCACGGCCGCCCTTGGCGGCAACGAACCTTTGGCCGACGGCGACCATGTCGGCCATTATCTGACCGGTTTCGGCACTGCGGATGAGTGTGCCGGGCGGCAACTCGATCAGCAGGTCCTGACCATCCCGGCCGGTTTTTTGGCGCCCTTGCCCCGGTTGGCCGTTTTGAGCTCTGAGCTGTTTTTTGTGGCGAAACGCGGAGAGGGTCCGCTGGCCGGAAGCGACCCAAAAAACAACGTCGCCGCCCTTGCCCCCGTCGCCACCGTCCGGACCGCCGCGCGGTATGTATTTTTCACGCCGAAAACTGACGCAGCCTCTGCCGCCGTTACCGGATTGAACGGAGATGATCGCCTCGTCGACAAATTTCACTCTGCATGTACGCTCACTTTTTTACGTGACCGCCCGAGCCTTTCGTATGCCACAATCCCGTCGATTTTGGCGAAGATCGTGTAGTCCTTGCCGATACCGACGTTATCCCCGGGGTGAATTTTAGTGCCGACCTGCCGCACCAGGATGTTGCCGGCCTTGACGTGCTCGCCGCCGAAACACTTCACCCCCCGCCGCTGCCCGGCGCTGTCGCGGCCGTTTCGCGAACTTCCCGCTGCTTTTTTATGAGCCATGTCTATCTCCTCTAAGCTCTAAGGCGTCGAAACGCTGCTGTCAAAATTCACGGAGCATCTGAACGACGATCCGCTCCACAGGGGTGCGCCATGGTAATTGGCTGACACAGCACGGCCCCGCCGGATTCTCAAGGAAGGCCGTTAAAGGTTGAGGCTGTCGATCTTTACCGCCGTATATGGCTGGCGATGGCCGTTTTTACGACGGTATCTTTTGCGTCGCTTGTATTTGAAAACCAAAACCTTTTTTGCTTTGGCCTGTTCGGTGATATGCGCGCTGACGGCAATGTTCTCCAAAAACGGTTGCCCGATGTTGACGGTTGTACCGTCAGAGGTCATCAGCACCTTATCGAATGAAACCGGCGTGCCGATGTCGCCGGGGATTTTTTCAACCCTCAGAATTTCACCCTCCCGGACCTTGTACTGTTTCCCGCCCGTTGCCACTACAGCATACATCTTTTCGGCCTCCTTAGTATCTGACTCAAATTACACATTATTTTAAAAAATTGTTAATATGGCTGCTCAACGGTGTTTTGTCAAGGAAAATATGCTTTGTCTCACTGACGTCAATGGAATAGACTTCGCTGAAAAAATTCGCATTATATTCATATGTCTCGATGAAGTTCACTTCAAAGAAGTGTGGTGATGCCCGTTGGCATCGTGCAGGAATCCAATGAAGTCCGTTTCAATGGCCATGCGCGCGGAAACGGTGTGTTCAAACGGCCACATTGACCACAGATTGCGGCCTGAGTGCTGATGCGCACGTCGGCGAGCATCGCGGGCATTGGAAAAAACGGGGGGTTGTGTGGAAGGTTATCTCGAGCAAACAATCATACACTGGGATGGAACTGCCGGACGGCGCGATCATAGAAACATCATTGCCGAAGAACCGCTTTCAATCCGCATCCAGGGGAAACCCTACTCGGTGATCATGCGCACCCCCGGAGACGAAATCGCCCACGTGGCCGGGTTTTGCCTCGCCGAGGGAATCGTCGATTCTCCCGGCGACTTCAGTGCCATCGGATTCTGCGACGGCACGGACACCAACGTGGTTACCGTCACGTTAACGGCTTCGCGGCGCGAAAAAATTGCCGCGACGCTCGATCGCCGAGGCTTTATCAGCCAGACCAGCTGCGGGATCTGCGGCAAGGAAATCATCAGGGACCTGCAGCAGGCGATTTCAACCCTGCCGGACGGGCCCTTCCTTTCAGCCTACCGGATCATGACATGTGTCGCCACCCTCTCCGGTCATCAACCGCTGCGCCGGCAGACCCTGGCTTCCCACGCCGCCGCCCTGTTCACATCAGATTTTGAACTTCTGGCCGTCGCCGAGGATGTCGGACGTCACAACGCACTCGACAAGGTGATCGGAAAACTCTTTCTGACCGGGCGATTGGCCGAGGCCTGTCTGCTGGTTCTCTCCTCGCGCACCAGCTACGAACTCGTTCAGAAAGCCGGACGGGCGGGCATTCCGATCGTTTTATCGGTTTCCAGGCCTACCGCCATTGCCGTGGCCTTGGCCGAGCAGTTGAACATGACCCTCGCCTGCCTGGCTCACGACACGGGGTTGTATATTTTTTGTGGCGCCGACAGGCTCGTCTTTTGATGTCGGATCATTCCCCGCCATTGCCGCGTTGTCGGCGTATTATTTTTAAAGAAGCTGCATTTCTGCCGCACTTCATGCCGGCTCAACCCGCTACAAGCAAAAAGGGGGCCCGTGCGGGGCCCCCTTTAGAGTCATTGAGTTTTTTTATTCTCTGGCCTCTTCCTTGACCGACACCGCGATTTTGTAAAGCGCGGTGAGGACAAAGAAGCCCAGGCACCATATCGCCAGCGATATGAAGAGCTCCGGCAGTGTCGGAATATACTCATTCACCTCGTGCAGCGGATTCGGCACAAACCCGCCGGAGATCATGCCGAGTCCCTTGTCGATCCAGGTCCCGGCAAAAACCGCTATGCAGGCCACGGCCAGCACCCCCTCGTTTTTCCGGGTGACCGGGTTGACCAGCAGGATGATGCCGATGAGCATCAGTCCCATCGAGGTCCACATCCAGGGCACATAGGTGCCGTGTCCGTGCAAGCCGACGAAAAGGTATGTGATGTGGTCCATGTGCTCGGGGATCTGGCTGTAGAATACGGTGAAGATTTCACATAAGAAGAAAAAAACATTCAGAACGATGGCATAGGCCACGGTCTTGGCCAAGGTCTGGATCTGTTTCCGTCCGGGGTCGAAGTTGGTCGTGCGCCGAATGATCAGGCACAGCAGGATCAGCAGGGCCGGCCCGGCTGCAAAGGCCGAAGCGAGGAAGCGCGGGGCCATGATGGCCGTCAGCCAAAACCCTCTGCCGGGAAGTCCGGAGTACAAGTATGCCGTCACGGTGTGAATGCTGATGGCCCAGGGAATGGAAATGTAGATGAGCGGTTTGACCCAGGCGGGGTAATGCGTGCCGTTGCGCTCGGCCTCCAGCACATTCCAGCCGACGACGATGTTCAAAAAGAGGTATCCGTTGAGCACGATCGTATCCCAGAACAGAACCGAGTACAGTGTCGGGTAAAGCCAGACATTGAATATCCGCCAGGGCTGCCCGAGATCGACGATGATGAAGGTCAGACACATGACCAGGGCGGCGACGGCCAGAAATTCGCCCAGAATGGTGATCCGGCCGTACGCCTTGTAATCGTGCAGGTAATAGGGCAGCACCACCATCACCCCTCCGGCCGCCACACCGACCAGGAAGGTGAACTGCGCGATGTAAAATCCCCAGGACACATCCCGGCTCAGGCCGGTGACACCGAGACCGAAATCAAGCTGTTTCAGATAGATCAGGAATCCAACGCCGATGACGGCGAGCAGAAAACCCATCCAACCATAGTATCTCTTGCTTCCTTTAAGGGCTAATTCAAGCATAACCACCTCACACGATGTAGTAGACCGCCGGCTCCGTTCCCAAAGCCTGCTTGCGTCGAATGGTGTAATTGGTTCTGAGCAGCTCGCGAACCTTCGATTCAGGGTCATACAGGTCGCCGAACACCAGCTTACCGTCGGACGCCTCCACGCAGGCGGGCAGCTGTCCCTCCGCCAGACGCTCCGCGCAGAAGTTGCACTTTTCCACGACACCCTTCATACGGGTAGGAAACAGCTTGTTCGTTTCGGCAATGAAAGGACGTGGATCGCGGTAATTGAAACTTCGCGCACCGTACGGGCAGGCCGCCATGCAGAAGCGGCAACCGATGCAGCGGTGGAAGTCCATCATGACGATGCCGTTGTCCGGACTCTTGAAAGTCGCGTTGGTCGGGCAGGCCCTGACACACGGCGGGTTTTCACAATGGTTGCAGAGAACAAGCAATGGAGCGTGCTCGAGCCTCTCGTTGATGAATGTCATCGGGCTCGACGGAAAGGCGTTGTGATAGGGCGCCGTCCAGATCCACATGATCTCATGACGTTTGATCGGCAGACTCGGTACGTTGTGGATCCTGTGACAAGCACCGATCAGTGGGGCAAAATCCGCCTCGGACTTGAATTTATAGGTGTCGATCACCATCGCCCACTGTCTGGCCTTGAGAGCCTTGTCGTCCTTTTTAACATACGGTTCGGCAGCAGCGCCGTGCCCGGCCTGTTCGGCGGCAAATGCGTCCAAGACCGGACTGGTGCTCAGGGCCAGTGCGGAAATGCCGAAAAGTTTTAATATTTTTCTGCGACTGAGTTCCATCACTTGGTCTCCTTCGGATTATCGATATGGCAATCCCAGCAGTAAGGCCGAACCGAAGCATAATCGTGACATCTGTCACAAAACTCGGCCTTGTTAGAATGGCAATCCAGACAGGTGTTGGAAAGGCTCATCTTGTATTCCTTCCCCTGTGGATTGACGTATATCCGCTCGGCATTTCGAACCACCGCGTGGCGCCAGAGATCCAGGACCTGCATGTGTTGCTTGGCCATGTATTCCTTGGAGCGGACGCACTCCTTGGCTTCCTTGGCCTTGGCGGTCAACACGATTTCAGGCGGCGGTGCGGCCTTGCCGCGGTTGAACCAGAAGGGCAGTGTCACGATGATCAAAAAAATCGCGATTCCAAGATAGACGAGTTTCTTGTTCCCCATCAGCTTACTCCTCCGTCTCCGCTGCGGCTGCATTCAGTTCTTCCAAATCATCGCCGCGCAGGTTCGTGGCTCTTTCGTTTTGTCCCGGCAGGTTCAAGGCGTTGGCCACCATTTCGTGCACCCCGGTCACCTCTACATCTCCTACCCAATAGTTCATGAGATCCCCCAATACCGCGCGGTCGATGGCACAGATGGTGGCCAGCATGTTGACGCCGTGCCGCTCCTTGACGGCCTTGACGGCATTTCCTCTGGGCAGGCCGCCGGCCATCCGCAACTCCATGTCCTCGCCCGCGTTCAAGCCCGATCCGCTGCCGCAACAAAAGGTCTGCTCGCGGATCGTATTGGCGGGCATTTCATAAAAATTGTTGCACACGTTTTTAATCACGTAGCGCGGTTCTTCGAAGAGACCCATGCCTCGGGCCGGGTTGCAGGAGTCATGGAAGGTGACCTTGAGATGGTTGTTGCGGCTAGGGTCCAGGTCGAGCTTGCCGTGCTTGATCAGGTCGGCCGTGAACTCGGTGATGTGAACCATCTTGGTCGACCGCGCGTTTTCGAAACGGGTACCGGTGATGGGGTTGACCGGCTCCTCCAGGAAATCGGCCGGGCCGTTCATGGTGTCCATGTACTGATTGATCACCCGCCACATGTGACCGCACTCGCCGCCGAGAATCCACTTGACGCCCAGCCGTTTGGCCTCGGCATACATCTTGGCGTTGAGCCGTTTCATGGTTTCGTGCGAAGTGAAGAACCCGAAGTTGCCGCCTTCGGAGGCATAGGTGCTCCAGGTGATGTCGAACCCGTATCTCTCCTGGAGATAATGGAAAAGGAGCATGTACCCCATGCAGGTATAGGTGCCGGGGTCTGCGAAGACGTCGCCCGAGGGGGTGATGAACAGGATGTCGGCCCCTTTCTTGTTAAACTGCGGTTCGACCCGCACACCCGTCCTCTCTTCGATGTCATCGACGAAAAAATCAAGCATGTCCTTGAAAGCATGGGGCTGTATGCCGAGGTGGTTGCCCGTCTTATAGCAGTTGGACACGGGCGTGGCGATCCAGTCGATGTTCAGGCCCAGCAGG
Source organism: Deltaproteobacteria bacterium (assembly GCA_041299015.1). GTDB lineage: Bacteria > Desulfobacterota > Desulfobacteria > Desulfobacterales > SG8-13 > JARFQH01. Next base: position 1,915 of record JBFYWB010000126.1, on the reverse strand, counting down.
TTGGTCAGCTCCCGGCCCATGATGGTGATCTCGGCGGTATCGATGCCGTATGGGCAGAACAGCGAGCAGCGTCGGCACTCGGAACACTGGTATAAGTATGACCACCACTCCTTGAGAACGTTCTCGGTCATCGGCCGGGCTCCGTTGAGCTTGCCGAGAATTCGGCCCGCCATGGTGAAATCGTTGCGGTAGATAGAGCGCAGCAATTCGGCCCGCAACACCGGCATGTTCTTGGGATCGCCGGTACCGATGAAGTAATGGCATTTGTCGGCGCAGGCACCGCAGCGCACACAAATGTCCATGAAAACCCTGAACGTACGGAACTTTTCCAGCCGTTCCCTGAAGCCGTTGTGAATAATCTCCTGCCAGTTTTCCGGAAGTTGCCAGTCTTTGTCGAAACAACTCCAGGTCCGCGGGTTCGGTGCGCTCAGCGTTTCCAGACTCTTGGGATTACCCGCATAGCAGGCGATTCCCTTGCGAATTTCAACAGGAACATCCATCCAGTCGGTCGCCGACGGACGGTGGCCGACGTTGGTCAAGAGTTCTTCTGCAGTTGGGATGTCGGACATATATAGTACTCCTTTTCCTCAGATGCTTCGGCTTATTCTTTCGCTGCCGGTTCAACCGGTTCCTTTTCGACCGGCAGTCCGGCTTCGATCATCTTGTCTCTGAAATCCTCTTCGTACTCATCGTAAGTATGCACCTCGACCGGATAGTTCCATGGGTTGACGTGACGTCTGGCGCGTGTGTCCGATCGCATATTGCGGGTTGGGCTCATAAAAACACCGCCCAGATGCATCAACTTGCTGAACGGAAAGTAAGCCAGCAGGACACTGACGAAGAGCATGTGCACGTAAAAAATGCCTCCCAGGGTCGGCGGAACGCTGGGTCGGAAAGTTACCAGACCCATGGTCAGTTCTTTGGCGGCCGTGACGTCGATTTTGGCAAAGTAGCGCATCAGGATCCCGGTGAAGGCGATCCCGATGATGAGAAACAGCGGAAAGTAGTCCGAAGCAAGGGAAATGTATTTTACACCGGGGACAAACAACCGCCTCAACAGCAGGTAGGTGACGGCCGCCAGAAGGACCAGCCCTGAAAGATAAACGCCCGGAACACCGAACTGGATGGTATCCAACAGGACCTCAAACCGGAAAAAACTGTCCACGTTTTCCACCAGACGCACCGGCAGTGGCACCGGTTCGGTGAAGAACCTGAGGTGGCGGAAAAGCACCGTAAAAAAGGCATAATGAAATGCCAGCGCCCCGATCCACAGGAAGATCTCGAGGGAATAAGAGACTCGCCCTTCCCGCAGTTTCGTGCGGGTGTTGCGGAACAGGGATCGAAACGCCACGACTTCCAGCAGCATACGTATGAAAACGCCGCTCTTCGAAGACGGATTGTCCCATTTGGCTTCCCGGATCCAGGGCAGAGTTTTTTGCTGACCGGCGGTTGTGGGAATTCGGAACGGGACCGGCACGCGCGCCCATGCCAAGATACGGCGGATGAAAAACACGATAAATACCAACACCGCGGCATAGGGTATCCAGACGCCGAAAAGCCATCGGGTGGCCGGAACCGCCGAAACCCCCACATAGGCCAGCAGAAACAATGCGATAACTGCTAGGAGGGAAATCATGTACCTTTTGTTCATCGACCAGCTCCTCATTTACAGCCCGGCGCCGAATCGGCGCGCGCAGCCTATGGGATTAATAAACCGAAAATACCTTTTCACGGGACCGGATCTTCTGCCGGTTCCTCTTGAATCAAACCCGCCCGCCTGAAGGCTTTGTAAATTTTGTCCTTTTCTTCGTTGGCCTTGAGTTCGTAGATTTTTTCGCGGCATTCCATGTAAATATCGAAGGCAAACAGACTCAACGCGTCGACTCGCGCTTCGAATTCGAGCAAGTCGTCCATC
>JBFYWB010000092.1:0-58815 GCA_041299015.1 Deltaproteobacteria bacterium | reverse complement strand
TGAATCCAAGCGCACTGTTTCACCAAGCTTATTGGGTTAATAGATCCCGCAAATCCCGTCCACGGCCAGCTCCTCGATGGTAATTTCCTCGAGGATGGGATGGACAATGGCCTGCTGTTCTGTGGTATCTGTCTCTTTTTTCTGCGCTAAGGTCTCTCTGACGTCTTTATCTTCCATTTGCATAATCGGTTACTCCTTTTAATGTGAACTGGTTACACTGTGTTTGCCAAGCAATGATCATCCACATCATCAGACAGGTTATTGGACACATCACTGCCTGACTGCGGGGTTTCCTCGAGCAGATGGATTAAGGTGCCTGTGCCGTCCATCCCTGATCGACGGTAATCATGTTGCCGGTAATATTCGCCGAGTCATCGGTGCACAGCCACAGCACGGCCCTGCCGATATCCTCGGAAGTGAGTTCGCGTTCTTTCAGCAAGTGACCGGCAAAAAACTGCTCCTTGCCCTCTTCATCATCCATGCCGAAGCTTTCAGCGATACCTTTCATCATGGGGGTCCACACGGTACCCGGACAGACCACGTTGGCGTTGATATTGTGATCGGCCACTTCCATGGCGATTGATTTGTTCAGTCCGATGATGCCGTGTTTCGCGGCACAATAGTGGCCGCCCATGCCGAACCCGCGTTGACCGCCGACGGATGAGATGCTGACCACCTTCCCGCTGTGCTGGCTGATCATATGGGGAAGCACATAGTGGCAGCACAGGTACATGCCTTTCAGGTGGGTGTCGATGACTTCATCCCACACTTCTTCCTCCATCTCCGCGATGGCCACCATGGAGGTATTGCCGGCGTTGTTCACCAAGATGTCGATTTTACCAAATTTTTCGACGACCTTTTTGACCATGGCTTCCACATCGGCGGCTTTACGCACGTCGCAGCGGATGCCGATGGCTTCGCGGCCGAGTTCCTCGATGCCCGCCACTGCCTTGGCCATGGTATCCGGTGTCGACATGTCATAAGGAATGGTTTTCATGTTGGCGCAGATATCGGCAATGGCAATATGGGCGCCCTCTTTGGCCATGCACCGCGCTGCCGCCAGACCATTGCCTCGGGCACCCCCGGTAACGATGGCCACTTTGCCTTCCAGTTTCATTCACGTTCTCCTTTCTGTGCATAAGCTTGCAGGGAACATTGTATTGGCCCCTGCAGTTTGCCTCGCAGTAGCTGAAAGTCCTCCATCTGTCGTAAAGCCCGCCCCATTTCCCACGATTCGGCCCACCCTCGTCGTCGTCGGGCCGCTGAGCGCCCTGATGCAGAGCGCCCGAGGCTGATTGCAGCGTTTCAGACTGTTTCGCGCAACCCTTCCAGGTCAAACTGCTCGCCGATCTTCTGGAGGCTGAAGTTGATCTCTTGCAGGTCATCTTTCAGCGAATCGAGGCCATACTCGCGAATTTGATAATCGAGCTGGCCTTCCAAGCTGTAAACCAGATGCAAGAGGTTAAGCAGATACACCCAATCCGGCCGATCGACCAGGCGTTCGACATATTTGCCCATCAGATCACCGGCCGCCAGTTCCGTCAGGCCCCATTCCAAGGTTTCACGACCGACTTTTTGCAGCATCACACCCCTGAGGAGCACAGCGGTGCGAACTCCCAGGCGAGTTATATCTTTGATCATTTCCTGGTCGGTTTGGTTCAACTCCATCGCAGTCTCCTCATGTCATGCGCACTTTCATCGTCTGGACGTGTTTGATAATTTTTTCGAGCCGATCATAAAAAGGGATGCAAAAGTTCTGCGCTGCACCGGCTTCCTGGCACGCGGCGAGTTTTCCCTTGAGATCTTCGAATTGTTTGGTCATTTCCTCCATGTCCTCGGTGCCCTTCTGGGTTTTAAAATAGAGCTTGGTTGCCATGGGCTCCAAGGTGTCTGCCATAGAGGTCAGCTTTTCCTTCACGACCTCAAATTGGGTCGTTTCGGCTGTTTCGCGGAAGGTTTGACACATTTCCCGAACCAACTGGGTACCACTGATGTCTTCACTCACGATGTCATCTCCTTTTCTTGTCCATTTATTAGTAAGAGTCCAGCGCCGTCGCTGCCAACGGTCAGCGGCGGTGGTAATGGTGCGGATGATTACAGTCTTCGCCGTGTTCGTGTGGGTGGTGATGCCCGGCACCGGGGCACGGGCGGCTTTCTTCCGGCGGCGCCTCGGGCACTACCTTTGGCGGTAGCTGCGTCCGCAGGGTGTCGGCGATCATGGTAAAGGCCTTGGCGGTGATGCTCTCCGGGTGAAGGTTCACCACCGGGACACCACTGTCGGCGGCTTCGGAAAACAGCGGGTCGATCGGTATCGAGCCCAAAAAAGGAATCTCCATCATCCGGGCCAATTGTTTACCCTTGTCTCTGCCGAAGAGATAGACCGTGTCCCCGCAGCCACCGCAGACATACATGCTCATATTCTCGATAAGTCCGAGAACCTTTGCACCCAGAGTTTGCGCGGCGTTGACAGCTTTGGAGCACACCAGGGTGGCCACTTCCTGGGGGGTGGTGACGATGATCGCACCATCCAAGTCGGGGATTGATTTGAGAATGGCAATTGGTTCATCGCCCGTTCCCGGCGGAAGGTCCACCAGCAGGAAATCCAGGCCGCCCCATTTGGCGGAGGACAGCAATTGTCGAATGGTGCGGCTTTTGGCCTGACCGCGCCACATCACCGGCGTCATGTCACCGGGCCAGAACAAGGCCACCGAAAGGGCTTTGATACCGTGTTCGGTCACCACCGGGTCGAGCCAGAAGGCGCCGTTGAGTTTGGCCTCTTTTTTGATTCCCAACATTTTCGGCACGCTGGGACCATGCAAATCGGCATCGAATATCCCCACCCGCAGACCTGCCTTCTGCAAGGCCGCCGCCAGATTCACAGTGGTGGCGGTTTTACCGACACCGCCCTTGCCAGAGAGGATGGCGACCTTGTATTTGACATACTGTAAGGCTTCGGCGATGGCGCCTTCCTTCGCCAGCTGGTGCTGCTGTTTCTCTTTGAATTCCTTGCGGGTCAATTCCTCCATTGAATCCTCCTTGCTGGCAATACCGATTATGACAGGCGTTTGAGGTGATATTTTTGGCTGCCGATCCCCATCTGTTCGGCCTCTTGGAGCACGGTCGCAAAGTCCACCCCGCCGACCGCTTCCACTTGCATATATCCTTCATCCTGGATAATGTCCAGGCTGGCACTATCGATGGCGACCGGGTCGCTTGAGGCCAGAAAGCCCTTGTTTTCAACCACCGGGTTTTCGCTGAAGGGATAAAATTCAGGCTGCGGCGTCACGTCCCAAAGGTAGTTGATGAAAAAGATGTTGCCTTCCACCGCCGCTTTGACACCCAGATGACTTTCCAGGGCCCGGCGCTGGAAGGCGCGCAGGTCAGGCAAGGGGGGCTTTTGTCCATTAAAGATGTAAGGGTTCAAGGATTTTAGCAAACGGGTGCGGGCGCGGCCGACCAGACAGTCGAACCCGCCGTTGAGCAAAGCCCCGTTCAACCCCACCAGGGGATGCAGGGTGACGTGCGAGAGCACCCAGAGGGCATCGCTGCGGCAAACCGCCGTGCCTACCTCTACGCCGCCTAGTTCGGAATCGGACAGATTGCAGGGGAACAGATCGCCCTCGTCCCCACTGAACCCGCCGTTAATGACGAAATGACCGCCCAGGGTTTCACTGGAAAACCCCTGTAAGTTGGTCAGTTTCATAAAAATATTGCCCCGGGCCTGTTTCCAATAGTCTATCAGCTTCAAGCCGTCACAGACCACCGGCCGTGTCTGCGTGGCGGCGGCCGCGGCATCGGCGACCGTCCGTATAAATTCGGGGCGTAATCCGTAATTATACCCTTCCTCGGCCGTATTGATCTTTAAGGCCACCCGCATTCCCTCCGTCAGATCAGCGGTCGCCCCGGAAACATCAATCAGCCGCCCGAGTTTGTGCCTGACGGCGTTGTCAAAAGACATACCGGTTGTATCGACCCAGACGACATCGTTCATGGGAGTTGCCTTCCATTTGCGGTTCGGGCACATAAAACTGATACGGGAGGGTGAGACACCACCCTCCCTGGTTCATTGGCAATAGTTATTTTGGCGTCTCGCCCTTGAACGGGTCGTACTTCTTCCACTCGTTGAAGGCCCATTCCTTTTCGTATGCGGTCCGCCCAAAAGGCATCACCTCAGTGGCCAAGTCGTGCTTTTGGAACACATCCCGAAGACGAACGGTGACGGGCTTCTGGTTCGCCTCTCCGCCTCTGCGGATTTGCCACTTGGCAATGTTTTCGGGCGTCATTGGCGGCTCATAGTTGATAAGTTTGTATTTACGGGTGCCCAGGCCGATTTTTTCGCCGGCCGCCATGGTAATTCGCGGGCTGAAACCATTAACGATTCGGAAACGGTCGTCACCCGGCTTGCAGCCCTTCTCGGCGGCCACCGAACCGGGGGTGACCGGTGCGTTGTCGATGGCATGCAGTGTCGCTTCCTCGAGGGCCATCAGGTCCTTGCTGGCAAATATACCCACATCCGGGGCAACCGCCAGACCGGCCCAGGGGAAGCAATCGCACTCGGGCGATATGTCGATCGCACAATTGATGAGGCCGACTTTGCCGCGGTCAAAACATTTCAACGCCCCCAGGGCAGCATCGGCGTGCGCGATCATGGCATTGGGGAAGTAATTTTCTTCAAAGCCAATGCCGGTCATTCCTGAAAAGAGACAGGTCACCTGGCAGGAGTAACACAACCGGCAGCGTTCGGGATACCAGACTTTGCCATGTTCGGTAACATGGTGAGCCTGGCGCGGGCAGGAATCATCGCACATCTTGTGGAACTTGCACGCCTTGCCGGGACACTTATCGGTGAACTTGGGCCAACCGATGGCATCATGCGGGTCGCCCCAGTGGGCCAGATGCGTGATGTACTTGCCCCGTTTGGACTGACAGCCGATGCCCAGCTGTTTCGTCACCCCGCCGTACATGGTGATGGAATGCCCCCGGGCGTGGGCGATGACGATCATGGCATCGGCTTCGGCAATGGCTCGCCCGATGTAAGTCTCCTTTAGGATCAGGCCTTCGGGTATGTCGACCCGATAGTCGTCTTCACCGGCATATCCGTCGGCGATGAGTACCGGGCACCCGAAGGTGGCGTCGGTATACCCGTGTCGGATGGCGCCTTCCATTTGATACTGCGATATGGCCATACTGTTGTATGTATGGTACGAAAGTGTGGTATCATTGACCACATAGGGGTGAGCTCCACAGGCCTTGACTTCTTCTACGATGGCCGCGATATACTCCGGTCGCAGGACCGAGGTCCGGTTCCATTCACCGTAGTGGATCTTAATGGCCACTTCATCCCCTTTTTCGAAGCACTCGTTGAGCTTGGCTTCGTAAAAGAGATCTTTTGTCTTGCAGATCATCGATTCAGTCCAGTTGGTGGCATTGGCCTCGGCGAACCAAACAGGGGCGGGGCCCTTTTGAGTGTAAACACCCCATTTTTTCTTAGTGGGGTTCCAGCTCTTGGACTGATAGGTGTCTCGCCCCCCAATGATAGGCGCCTTCATTTCGTGCCATTTGGTGGGTTCATGCTTGTGTTCAACCATTTAAAATACCTCCTTCCGTTCCCAAGGTGTGATGGTGTGCTTCCGCCCAACGGTTTCACTCGAGGTTTTGCATATCGGCACGAAACCTTTTGGCGGGCGACTTACTGAGAGGTTTTTCCAGTCGTCACCTCCTTTCCGTTCGGATTGCGATGCGGTGGCTCAATGATGAAGAATTATCTTTTCGCATAGGGATCCTGGATGCTCAGCAAACCAAAAAACGATGCTGAGACCCCGTAAACAGATACGGCCGTCAGCTGTGGGTTTGATCAATAGCCTGCACCGCGAAACGCTTTCCTTTCTGCAATCGGTGTGCCGCTCTCGACAGGAGCATGGTACACCCGCGACAAGTAACCCAAGATCTCATTTTTATCTTTATATCTCAATTAGATAACTCAAATTGAACAGGTAGATCGATTCTACCATGGGGGGTCTGCCGCTGGTCGCGCTTTCGGATTAAGCCGGGGCTAAAATTCATCGGGCGGGTATGAAGGTGTGGTTATATATAGTTATTAAAGTTACTTGTTGAACGATTCGGCCGGTGGGGTGAAAAGGGACAAGCCACCACAGGCCGGTGGCCATGATGGTTTCATGAAAATATTTTGTACTTCTTTATTTTCTTGTAAAGGGTCTTGCGGTTGATGCCCAGGGTTTTAGCGGCCAGACTTTGGTTTCCGTCAGTTTCTGCGAGCACCCTCAGGATGTGTTCCCTTTCGATGTCTTCGAGGGTTTTGGAGGAGAGGGGCGGGACGGTTTTCTGAATGGCGAGATGGGACGGCAAATGGTCTTTGGAGATGATGCCGGAATCAGTTAATATGGCGACTTTGTGGATGACCGATTTCAGCTCACGGATGTTTCCCGGCCATGGGTAGGAGATCAAGATCTCTGCCGCTGCGGGTGAAATCGTTTTTACGGGAGCTTCATTGGCGTGGATGCTCAGGAAATGTCTCGCCAGCGGGAGTATATCCTCGGAGCGATTTCTCAATGGGGGGATGGTTATGGAAAATTCAGCCATCCTATAAAAAAGGTCTGGGCGGATCTGGCCCTGTTCAACTGCTTTTTCGGCGTTCAGATTGGTGGCGAGCACAACCCGGGTATCCACACGAATTTCCCTGGTTTCTCCCACTCGCCGTATATGGCCGGTCTCCAGAAAGCGCAAGAACTTTTTTTGTAAGTCCAGGTCGATGTTGCCGATTTCATCCAGAAACAATGTACCACCGTGGCTTTTTTCCACCAACCCGATTTTGGAATCCGAGGCTCCCGAAAATGATCCTTTTTTATGCCCGTAGAGTTCGCTTTCAATCAGGTTATGGGTCAACAAACCACAGTCGAGGGTGAGAAAAGGCCCACTTTTCCTGAGGCTGTTGCGGTGGATATACATTGCCAGGATATCTTTTCCGGAACCGGTTTCGCCCTGGATCAGGATCGTGTTGTCGGTGGGGGCAACCTTTTTCACCAGCCCATAAACTTCCTGCATGGCTTTACTGGGGCAGACCAGGAATTTCTCCTTGTCAAAAGTGTCGCCCGATTCTACGGACGTCAAAAAGTTCCCCTGCCGGTGGCTGTCTTTCACCGCGTATTTTACCAGGCTGAGGAGCTCATCGAGCTTGAAGGGCTTGGTGACATAATCGCGCGCGCCGAATTTTATAGACTCCACCGCCGAGTGTATGTCGCCGTAGCCGGTTATCATGATCACCTCGGAGCGTGGATTTTTCCGCTTTAAAAGTTTGAGCGTCTCGATTCCGCTCATCTTGGGAAGCTTCAGATCCAGTAGAACCACATCATAATCTTGCCGCTCCATGAATCCGAGGCCTTCTTCGCCGCTTTTGGCGGTGGTGACGTCAAAGCCCTCTATCATGAATTCGTTTCTGATCAGACGGCGAATATTCTGTTCATCGTCAATGGCCAGAATTGTTCCCTGACTCATCGTCGAATCTCCTCTGTTTCCGGAACGGGCTGCGCGATTGCCGCCTGCGGTTTAACGCAGGCGCAGCGGGAAGCGCAGGATGAAGGTTGCACCTTGGTCGACTTTGCTACTGAATTGGATGTCGCCCTTGTGGTGCTGCACGATATTGTAGCAAATCGAAAGGTCCACAGGGTTGCCGTCTCCGGTGGCTTGGGTCGAGCAGGACGGATCAAAGATGTTGACGTGGTAACGACCGGGCTTGACGCATCCGGTATGGGATACCTGTATTTCCGCATATTTTTCATCATTTGAAGATGTTAAATTCAGCGATCCGCCATCTTCCATGCACAGGAACGCATGATTGAAAAGATTCAAGAAGAGGTGTTTCAGTAGGGACTCTTTGCCGATGATCGTATCGAAGCCTTTAGTCAGGCGATTGTCGAAAGAGATTTTTATTTTGCTGTCCTTGGCATGCTGGCGGAAAAGAGAAACCGTATCCCCGATAATCCGGTCAATCTGGAGCGGTTCGAAATCGTCGCCGGATATGCGGCTGAACTCTTGAAGTTTTTGGATGATATTTTTACAGCGGTAGGCCTCGGCGTGAATAATCTCCAGATACTCTCTGAAAGATTCGAGCTTCGCGGCGTCTTTCTTGCCGTCTATGTTTTTGAGCCGTTTGAGCAGGCCCTCGGAAAAACCGGAAATCGACGTCAACGGGTTGTTGATTTCATGCGCGATACCGGCCGCCAGAAAACCGATGGCCGCCATTCGGTCCGCTTGCATGAGTCTGAACTCGTCTTCCTTGCGTTTGGTCACATTGCGCATCAGGAGGATGATTTCGGCGATCCGGCCGTTTTGATCCATGATAGGCGATGTCGTCCACTCGAAATAATGTCCGGCAAACTTTCCGTCCTTTAAAAGAACCTCGCCCTGATGCGTTGCTGCGGTTGCCATCGTTTTCAAGGACGGACAGCCTTTGCAGATGCCTGGCTTATGGTAGTAAGTTTGGAAACATTTTTTGCCTATCAGGGAAACACCCGGAAACAGGGCTTGCTGGATTCTGTTGGCGAAGACGATATTCAGATTCCGGTCGAGAATGGTCAGCCCGTCGCTGATGCTGTTGAAAATAGCTTCGAGCTGGTTTCGGCGTTGGGCCAATTTGACGTTTAAATTCTCCAACTCGGTTATTTTCTTGCGAACTTCTTTGAAGTAACCGATTTTTGAACAGCCGATACCTTTGAAATCGTGAATGTGCTGCTGCATGGCGTTACCCATGATTGAGGGACGGTGTGTTTTCCAAGAAGGCGACGTCTACCGCCGCTTCGCTAAAGTCGTTTCTTGTGGACCCAGCGGCAACCTTCGTCTAAAGGGCCTCCCGGTACATTTCCTCTATGGCTTCGATGGCGTAGCAGTGCGGGTTGGTCAACATACACAGGTCTTGCTGGGCCTGTATGGCCAGGATCGGTATATCGGCCGGCCGGACTCCGACTTGAGATAGGCGTGTGGGAAGACCGAGATCTGAAATTAATGCTTCTATTTTTGAGGGCACCGCACTCGCAGCCTTATCGACCGGGACGTTGCGGGTTTCGACACCCATTGCATTCGCAATCTTTGCATATTTAGCAGGTACGTGTTCCAAATTACGACGGACAACCACAGGCAGGAGAAGGGAGTTGGCCAAGCCATGGTGCAGGTCATAAAGGCCGCCAAGGGGATGCGCCAGCGCGTGAACGGCGCCGAGAATGGCGTTCGAAAACGCGATGCCGGCTTCCAGGCTGGCGATCGCCATGCCCTCGAGCGCTTTGATGTCCTTGGTTTTAACCGCGTCGACGAGGTGTTTGAATACCAATTCGATGGCATGGATGGCATGCGGGTCGGTCATCGGCCAAGACAAGGATGAGACGAAGGCTTCGATGGCATGGGTCAGTGCGTCCATGCCGGTGGCAGCGATGAGTTCCGGTGCTTTGGTCTGCAGCAACACGGGATCGATGAGTGAAATGTCGGCCATGATCGCGCGGCTCAGGATCGTCATTTTGATTTTGTTGCGCGGGTCGGCGATAATGGCAAACTGGCTGACATCCGAACCGGTCCCGGCCGTGCTGGGAACACAGATCAGGGGCGGGATCGGCTGCGAGACCAGGTTGCATCCGACGTAATCTTGAATACGGCCGTGATTGGTCACGAGAATGGCAATCCCTTTGGCCGTATCCATGGGACTGCCGCCTCCCAGGGCGATGATCACGTCACATTTTTCGGCATTGTACAGCTGAGCTCCCAATTCGACTTGGAAACTTCGGGGGTTGGTGACCACATTATCGTAAACAATGCTTTTCAAATGTTGCTTGTCCAGGAACAATATGGCGGCATCCACCCAACCGGCCTCGATTACCCCTGGATCGGATACCAGCAGCACCCGCTCGCCCCCGAGACGTTTGGCACAATGACCGATCTGCGACAAAGAATTTATTCCATAGATTATCTCGGGTATTTCAAACTTCAACAAAGAATCGACGGTTTTCATGGGGATCTTTTCGCGGGTGAATACAAATTTTTGTATTGAGTATCATATCTCTGCGGCCGCTGCAAATCGCATCACGAGATGGAATTAGATCGCCTATTGAGTGCAATTCCTGTATAAACCCGGCCATCAAAGATACGCATAAAACCTCTTCCTTGCCCGCGTTCCGCCGAAAGACGGGATGCCGTGTATTGGGTCGTCCTCATAAAAGATTAATTTTATTATATTTTTAAAAGGCCGAACCAGCGATGGACAACAATTCGTGGAAGACCAAACCGACGGACCGGTTTGTTCTCAAGTGGATCAAGCTGAACCTGTCGGCCCGCATAACGCCGCGCTTGTTGGCCTGGCCTTGGCTTTCCCCCCGGATGATCACGATTTCCTCCGCGCTCCTCGGTTCACTGGCCGGTCTGGTGTTTGCTCTGGGGGCCGGCTGGCTGGCCGGCATCATTGCGGCCGCCGCGCAGGTCCTGGACGGCGTCGACGGCCAGTATGCCCGCTTGACCGACCGCGTGAGCAAGGGCGGGGCTTTTTGGGATTCGGTTCTCGACCGTTACGCCGACGGTGCCCTGGTCATCGGCCTGGTGGTGTACCTGATCCGCCTGCCGTTGCCTCTGCCGCCGGGCATTTTGATCTTTCTCGGTTCATTGGCCCTTATCGGCAGCAATTTGGTCAGCTATTCCAGCGCGCGCGCGGAAACTCTCGGCCTCGAGTTCGGACCGCCGACGCTGGCCAGTAAGGGAACCCGTGCCAGCGTCATGATTCTGTCCGCCTTTTTCAGCTTCATCTGGTCCGGCCTGCCGGTAGTGGCACTGGTTTACCTGGTGATCCACCCCAACGCGACGGTAATGATGCGGCTGATGAAAACGCTCGATTGATCGATGGGCGGCTTTTGGTCGTTGGCAAACGCTCGGCAAGGAAAGGCAGGGTTCCCGCGGAGGTACGGGGTTCCGCAAGCCCCGGCGGCAGGCGGGATCGATCGGTTCGCTTCAGCGGCATCAGGTCGTGGACATCATTTCCTGAATTTTCATCGACAACTTTTCGATCTTGAAAGGTTTTTGAATCATGGGGCAGGTATTGCTGTCGAAGGTCCCGGCACTGTCATTATCGAACGAATACCCGCTGGCAATCAGAACACGGACATCGGGATTGATCTGTTTCAGATGCAGGTACGTTTCCTTGCCGCTGAGACCGGGCATGATCATGTCCAGGACGACGATATCGATGCCGCCGGCCATTTTTTTGTAGATCTCAACGGCACGTTCGCCGCTTTCGGCCACCACTACCGAATACCCGAGCAGCTTCAGGCCCTCGCGACACACCTCGCGGATCTTGTCTTCATCGTCGACCAGCAGAACGGTCTCGCGCCCCAGGACCCGATGGGGTGGGGGCGTAAGGGCCGGTGCAATTTTCCTCTCGGTGGCCGGAAGGAAAATCGTAAACGTCGTGCCGCTTTTTTCTTTACTGACCACTTGGATATGGCCGCCGTGGTTTTTGATGATGCCATAGGCGCAGTACAAACCGAGCCCGGATCCTTTGCCGAGCTTCTTGGTGGTAAAGAAGGGATCGAAAATCCGTTGCAGGGTCGACTCATCCATACCGATGCCCGTGTCGGAAATCATGATTTTGACGTGGCGTCCCGGCTTCAGGCTCGATGAGCGGGCCAGAACACTTTTTTCCGTCAGGAGGATGTTTTCGGTCTGAACGTTCAATTCCCCACCATCGGGCATGGCATGCCCGGCGTTGACGTAAATGTTCAGAAGGACTTGTTCGATTTGAGAGGGGTCGGCTTCGATCGGCAGAACATTGGGGACGAGCCTCTCGGATATCCGGATGTCTTTGCGGGTGCGACCGAACAACTGGTTCTGCTTCTGGAGCAGGGCGTTGACATCGGTGGGCTGAATTTCCAGGGCGCCACCTCTGGCGAAGGTTAACAGCTGCCGGGTCAGCCCGGCGCCGTCCTGTACATATTGTTCAACCATTTTCAGTTGGTTAACGAAAGGGTTGTCCGCTTCCATTTTGAAAAGCATCAGCGAGACGAGACCCTGGATCCCCATGAGCAGGTTATTGAAATCGTGCGCGATTCCACCGGCCAGGTTACCGAGGGCCTCGATTTTCTTGGCTTGCAGCAGCTGTGTTTCCAGGATCTTACGCAAGGTTTTGTCACGAGCCACTCCGTAGGTCCCGATCAGCTCCTTGTGAGTGCCGGTGCGCCGATATACCCCGGTGGCGTTCAACTCGACGACGGCGAACTCATTCGGCCGGCCGGCTTCGGATACTTTGCCGGGACCGGGTTTAAGGCGCAGTTCAAACGCGGATGTCGCCCGTTTGCCGGTGCGCCTTTCGTTGAATCGCCAGCAGGCTTTGTCGAGGTCGGTCTCATACACCATCGTTTGGTAGGGCTTTCCCACCAGGTCGGTCGAGCGGTAGCCGAAGAGTTTTTCGGCCGCATGGTTTAAAAAGCTAAAACGGCCGTGCGCATCCAGAATGTAGATCATATCCGGCGAATTGTGCACCATGAAGCGGAAGCGTTTTTCAGAGGCGCGCAGGCGATCTTCCATTTCCTGGTTGATCTCCTGGAGCATTTTCTGCCGCAGGGCATTGTCGATCGTCTTGACCAGTTCTTCGGTTTCGAAGGGTTTTTTCAGGTAGTCATAGGCACCCTCGCGCAAGGCCTTGACGGCGGAATCAACAGAGGCCTCGCCGGTCATCATGATCACCGGGGTGTCGGGCAACCGGTTGAGAATATGTTCCATCAAACTGAATCCGTCATGATCCGGGATGCAGATATCAAGCAGAAACAGATCATAGTTTTTCTGACCGATGATCTGAAGGGCCTCGCGCCCCGATATCGCGGTCGTCACATCGTATCCCCTGGGCTGCAGCAGTGCCTTCAAGCTCTCGCACATCCTCTTCTCGTCATCAACGACGAAGACTGCGGCGCGCTCGCTCATTTTTTCCTCGCTCCGAGATGTTAGGGGTTACGAACTGAAACCGGCAGCGTGATTCGGAAAATTGTCCCTTTGTCTTTGCGGCTCTGACAGCTGATCGTACCGTTGTGGCTGGCGATAATGTCTTTGCTGATCGACAGGCCGAGACCGAAATGCTCCGGACCCTTGGAACTTCGGCCGGGTTCAAAGAGCCGGGCAAGAGTTTCCTCCGGTATGCCGGGACCATCGTCGCGGATAGTGATGACGATGTCACCGCCGCCGCCACCCGTTTTGTCGGGCGCATGAGCGGTCGTGATGTCAATTCTGCCGCCTTTCGGCATGGCTTCCACAGCGTTTTTCAACAGATTGATGAGCACTTGGCTGAGATGACTCTTTTTACCCGAGTACGGCGGTAAATGCGGATCAGGCTCAAAATTCAAGCTGATGTGGGCCTGATCGAGGACGGACGCTGTCAGTAATTGGGACAAATCCGCAATGATGACGTTGATATCCAGGACTTCATCATCGCCATCGCCTTTATAGCGCGATTTTGATAATTGTGCAATAATACCCGGTATTCTTTCGACTTCCTGTCGGATTAGCGCGATCTCATCTTTCACTTCGAAGCGGTCTGCCACCTTTTCGCCGAGAACGGTCAAGTAATTTTTTACGATTCCAAGCGGGTTGTTGACTTCGTGGATCACTCGGCGCAGCGCCTCCTCGTCGAAGGTGACCCCCCCTTGCCTGGGAGAGGGCGGCGGAATTTCGACGCCGCCCGTTTGATCGAGGAGCGTTGCCGCCAGGGCGGCAAAACTGTTCAGCAGGTTCAGCTGTTCCCACAAGAGAGGAAACTGCGGTTCGTCGATCCCGGCGCAAATGACGCCGATCCAACGCCCGCTATGAATCAGGGGAATACACAGCATGCCCTCCGTATTGAGCAGGCGGATTACCTGTTCATCGGCGATAGTGACCAGGTCGTTGGCGAGGTATCCGAAGGAATCAACAATTTGGTGGCGGCTGAGCGTCAGCGCGGGCAGGTTTCCGCCGGATGTCACCGGCAGTTCAACTTCGCCGATAGGCCATGTACTGGGTTCAGATTCGGTGGGCTTGCCCACCAGTGCGTTACGGGCAGAGACGTAGGGGAAGAAAAACGCCGCGGCGACATCAAAGAGAATCTTGAAAGACCGCAACAGGTGCTTCTGCCTTTCTACCGCATCTTTTTCGGGCTGCGTATGCGCGAAGGTGAGCTGCCGGGCGGAGAGTTCGCGGAACTCTCCCAAGATGCCGTGCAGCGCGGCGTCGCGATCCTTGAAGGAAGGCAAAGGGTCTTTCAAAAGTGCTTCTGCGGTCAGGTCCACATCAGCCAGCAGCTCATCGGTGTATTTCTGCGCCTCTGCGAGGATTCGGTCGAGTCGCTCGGCTGGGATATCTATCCCGAGCGTTTGCATCAGATCGATCTGATCGCTCCCTTGACCCTTATAGCAGAGGGTATTGGCGATGAAAACGATTTTAACGAGAGGCAGTGCGGCTGCGACGGCCTTGGGGGTGAAGTGGTGGTACAAAACCGCATCGGCCACGAAAGGATGGGCTCTCAGGTTCCGAACGATATTCCATCCGGCCTCGCAGTGATTGGTGCCGATACTGTCGTTTTCGGCCGAAAGCGCGCTGTCGGCCCGATTCGACTTCTTGAAAAGAGGCTCGTAGTCTCTTTTTAAGTTGGACCAGAGCAGCAGTTTGCCGACATCGTGGAGCAGGCCGGCGATATAGGCCTCATCCGCAGACGCCGGTAAAAGATGCTCGCTGAGTGATCGGGCGATGACCGCGCAGCGCAGCGAATGAAACCAGAACTGATTGAAATTGGCGTCCGTCTTCCATAACAAGGGATTCGAAAAGGGATTGCTCAGGCAAAAGAGGGCAACATTCTTGATCGTTTCCGAACCCAGTTCGGCCACGGTCTGCTCGATGGCCTTCAGGCTGGAGACCACCGGGTTTCCGCCCCCTTGCACCCGCATGATTTTCATCGTCAGGGCCGGATCCATCGTCACCAGACGGTTCATAGCCCGGCAGGTCGCGGTACCACTGTTACAGAGGCGGTTGAGCTTGATTAAAACCTGGGGATGGCACGGCAGCGGAATGGCCGTGTTGATCTTGTTGAATATCTTGGGCGGATTTTTCACTTGTTCAAGTTGTTCTGCTGCCGACGGTAAAGCGTTTTACACACTCTCTATCCCAATTTCCACAGGGGTATGGCAATGGCGCCCCCCGCCTTGGAAAGCTGTCAAAAACCGAATGCTGTCCCCAAACAAAGTCCCGCGGTCCCTTTTGGTCACTGCTCCGGGGTCCTGTCACGTGCCGTCGCCATGGATCCGGGCCGTTTCATTCTGCGCCGCCCCGATTCTTTAATGACCCGATCGCCTTGTCCGCTGTTGCGCGGATGCGGTTTAAACGACGGTCTATTATACACGCAAACAAAATATTGTGCAAAATCATGCAATAACACTGCCAAACGGAAACGCTTGGGGGGAGCGGCGCCTGGGGCAAGGCCGCCCGGCTGCCTTGCCGGTGCCGAACGACGGGTTGCAGGTCGATATTCGCGGGTTTTGGCATGGAAATGACGGCGGACCTTTTCAAGCCGTAGCGATCGAAGCGCAGCACCGATCGTTGAGAGCCCGATGGCGCTGCCCGGCCGCGTCAGGCGATTGAAATTCTTCCGCGAAGCGTCCGATGGGCGCGGTTTCCAGTGGAATGCGCAACCGCCGCTTGCTTTCGGTGAAGCTCATGGGGTATACCGCATTCAGGAGTTCCGAACGGTTGTCGATCTCAACTTCATGAGGATGCCCGGTGAATCGGTTTGTTGCGTGTCGTGAAAAAATCGATTCAACCGGAGGCGCCCAAAACACGCTTGCTGCGCGGGGACCTTTGTGAATGTCCCCGTGCGCTTACCAAACCCGAATCAGGGGAGACACGATGAAAGAGACGCCCATTGCCGAGTCATTGAACACGCTGCGTGAAAGGGTCATGGCCAAAGGCTTTACAAGCCTTACCGCTTGTTATGTCGAAAAAGCCAGCGGCGCCATGATCTATGATGTGGAGGGACGGGAATACATCGACTTTACGGGCGGCATTGCCGTGATGAACGTCGGTCACTCCCATCCCCGAGTGGTGGCGGCCATCAAGGCCCAGGCGGAGAAATTCACCCACACCTGCTTCATGGTTCTGCCTTACGAACCGGCCGTGCGGCTGGCCCAGAGGCTCTGCGATCTTGTTCCCGGCTCCTTCGAGAAATCGGTCATCCTGACCAACAGCGGTGCCGAGGCCGTTGAAAACGCCGTGAAGATCGCACGCTACCAAACCGGGCGGCAGGCGATCATCGCCTTTGAAAACGCTTTTCACGGGCGCACCTACCTGGGCATGACGTTGACGAGCAAGGTCAAACCCTACAAATACGGCTTCGGACCGTTCGTGCCGGAAATCTACCGCATGCCTTTCGCGTATTGCTACCGCTGCCCGTTCAACCTGACGTATCCAGGCTGTGCGGTCGCCTGCGCCGACCACCTCAAGGATTTTTTCATCACCCATCTCGCCCCGGAAGTCACCGCGGCCGTCATCGTCGAACCGATCCAGGGAGAGGGGGGCTTTATCACCCCTCCGCCGGAATACTTTCCCAAATTGAAAAGGATCTGTGACGATAACGGCATCCTTTTTATTGCCGACGAAATTCAGACGGGCATCGGCCGCACCGGCACCATGTTTGCCATGGAGCACTGGGGCGTCGAGGCCGATATCACCACGGTGGCTAAAAGTCTGGCGGCGGGCATGCCCCTGAGCGCCGTTGTCGGCAGGAAGGAGATCATGGATGCCGTTCATGCCGGCGGCATCGGGGGGACCTACGGCGGCAACCCGATCTCGTGCAGCGCAGCCCTGGCTGTTCTGGACGTTTTTGAAAGCGACCGTCTCCTGGAAAAAGCCCAGGAACTGGGACGTAAGCTCCGCAACCGTTTGGATGCCTTGAAGGAACGCTACGAGCTGGTCGGAGATGTTCGGGGCATCGGACCCATGCTGGCCATGGAACTGGTCAAGGACCGCGAATCAAAACGGCCGGCCGCCGATGAGGCCAAGGCCATGGTGGGTGCCTGCCGTGAAAAGGGGTTGCTGCTGCTCTCCTGCGGCAGTTATGGTAACGTTATTCGGCTGCTGATGCCGCTGGTGATTACCGATGAACAGCTGGAGCGGGGACTCGCCATCCTCGAAGAGGCGCTGGCCGGCCTGACGAAATGACCGCTTTTCTCAACTGCTGAGCCAGGCTTCGGCGCATCGTTTTCATGCATCTTGGCGGCCCGAAGGGCCATGAGTGTTCAACACTTAAAGAGGAGGCATACCCATGAAAAGAAGTAAAAGCGTGTTACTCACCGCAAGTCTGTGTCTGACGGTGGCGGTTGCCGTGCTGGTATTCAGTACCGGCGCCAGCCTTCAAGCCGCGGAAGAGGTGGTCCGGGTCGGCAACATCATTCCTCTTTCCGGTCCCTCGGCATCGGTCGGCCAGCAGGGGCAAAATGCCCGCGAAATGGCGGTCGAGGAGATCAATGCCGCCGGCGGCATCCAATCCCTCGGAGGGGCCAAGCTGAAAATGTTTTATGCCGACTCCGAATCCAAACCGGAAAAAGGGGTGGCGGAGGCCGAGCGCATGATCAACACCGAGAAGGTTCACCTGCTGACCGGGTGCTGGAATTCCGCGGTCACCTATCCGACCACCGCCGTGGCCGAGCGATACGGAATCCCGTTTGTGGTACCGGTGTCGGTGGCCGACAAGATCACCGAGCAGGGCTTCAAGACCGTCTTCCGGATTGCCGCCAAAGACAGCTGGTGGACCCGGGACCAGTTCGCCTTCCTGAAAGATATGCAGGCGGAGTTCAAGACCGAAATAAAAACTCTGGCGTTCGTTTACGAGAACGGGGACTGGGGCAAAGGGTTTGCCGGCCAGTGGCGTGAGTTGGCCGAGAAAAACGGTTACAAGATCGTGCTGGATGAGCCCTATCCGTCAACAACCACGGATCTGAGCCCGGTGGTGCAGAAGATCCGCCGGGCCGGGCCTGACGTGCTGATGCTGGTGTCCAACGCAGCCGACGCCATCCTGCTCACCAACACCCTGGCCGACTACAAGGTCAAACTCAAGGCGATCATTGCCAGTGGCGGCGGGCACGCCGACCCGTCCTTCTTGAAGGCCACCGGCGGCAACGCCCGCTATCTCTTCGACATCGTCGAATGGGAGACCGACGTCAATAAACCCGGTGTCAAGGAGATCAACGCTAAATTCAAATCCCGCTACGGTTACAACCTGGCCGGTGAGTCAGTGGATGCTTACATCGCCGTGTACGTGATCAAGGATGCCTTGGAACGCGCCGGCTCTCTCGATCCGGTCAAGATCCGCGAAGCCCTGGCCGGCACCGACTTGCGCAGTGGCCCGGCCATGATTGCCTCTTACGATGCGATCGAATTCGACGCCACCGGCCAGAACAAACATGCGGCCTTGTCGATCGTTCAGATCAACGACCTGGGCAACGGACTGGAACGCATCACGGTGTGGCCTCAAGGGGCCCGGCGCGCGGGATACACGCCGGTATTTCCCATGCCTTAGTATAGCCGGAGATCAACGTTTTGCAGCCGACCGGGAGGCGAACCTTGACTGCGTCCTTACGCCTCCCGGCCGAACCTTCCTTTAGGGCAGGAGACCCTCATGATGTACATACTGGAAGATGCCATCAACGGCATTCTGATGGGGTCCATTTACGGGTTGACCGCTTTGGGTCTGACCGTCATTTTCGGGGTGCTTAAAGTCATCAACTTTGCACACGGGTCGCTGCTGATGGTCGGAATGTACGTGGCCTATTGGACGGTCGTGCTCACCGGTCTGCATCCCTATCTGACGCTGGTGTTCGTCATTCCCGTCATGTTTCTGTTCGGTTACTACCTGCAGGACATTCTCATCAAACCGATCTTCAAGGCTGAAAAGAACGTCCGGGAACCGATCACGGTCATCATCGTCACCACCGGCCTGTGGTACGTTCTGGACAATCTGACCCTGCTGATATTCGGTCCCCAGTACCGCAGCATTCATGACAATCCCCTGCAGGGCAAAATGCTGGAGCTCGGGCAAATGTTGATCTCCGTACCGAAGTTGTGGGGCTTTGCGACCGCGATCCTCACGGCCTCCATCATTTACCTGTTTTTTCAGAAGACCCGCATGGGGCGGGCGATCCGGGCGACCAGCCTGGACAGAGAAGCGGCCAGCCTGATGGGCATCAACCAGTACAAGGTCTACAATGTGGCTTTCGGAATCGGAACGGCCACGGCGGGTATCGCCGCGGTCACATTGGTGCCGTTTTACAACATATTTCCCACCGTCGGCGTGCTCTTCGACATCAAGGGGTTCATCATCGTGGTGCTGGGCGGGTTGGGCAGCATCGGCGGCGCGATCCTGGGCGGCATCATCATCGGGCTGATCGAGTCGGTCGCGCCCCAATTCATGACGGCCACCTGGACCGAGGCCATCGTCTACGCTTTGTTTCTGTTGTTCCTGTTCGTGAAGCCGTCCGGGCTGTTCGGCGTGAAATACGACTGGTAAACCGGTATCCCAAGGAAAAGGCGAACGGCATGACGAGACAAAAATTCAACACCATCGCCCTGGCAGCGGTTGCGCTCGTCGCTTTCGGCCTGCCGTTGGTGGTTCACAGTGCCACCTATCTGCACATCCTGATTCTGCTCTGGTTGTATGCCTATCTCACCACAAGCTGGAACCTGGTCGGTGGTTTCGCCGGCGTGCTGCCCCTGGGACATGCCGCCTTTATCGGTATCGGCGCCTACACCTCGACCGTCCTCTGGCTGCAATACGGCATCAGTCCCTGGATCGGCATGCTGATCGGCGGCCTGCTGGCCACGTTCGTCGGCGTCATCATCGGGTTGCCGACCCTGAAAATGCGCGGTGCTTACTTTGCCCTGGCGACAATCGCCTTCGCCGAAGGTTTGCGGGTGATGGTCGAAAATATCGATCGCCTGGGTCCCTTTGTGCTGAACGGTCCGCGCGGTCTGCAGATTCCACCGCTCGAGACCGGATTCTTCAATTTCATGTTCATCAGCAAGGTGCCCTACTATTACATCATCCTGGTTATGCTGTCGGGGGTGCTGGCGTTCACGTGGTTGATTTCGCGCTCCAAACTCGGTTACCTGCTCAACGCCGGAGGGGAGGAGCCCGAGGCCGCCATGGCCTTGGGCATCAACGTGGCCCGCACCAAACTCATCGCCATGGCGATGAGTTCCTTTCTGACGGCTTTGGCCGGCACCTTTTATGCCCAGTTCACCCTCTACATCCACCCCAAGAGCATCATCTCGCTCGATCTGTCCTTTGAAATCGCATTTATCGCATTGATCGGCGGTCGCGGGTCGATCGCCGGTCCGGTGCTCGGTGCCCTCTTGCTGCGGCCGGTGAGTGATTTTTCGCGGATTTACTTCGGCGCCACCTTGCCCGGGATGCATCTGATCATATTCGGGGTGGTTCTGATCCTGGTGATGCTCTTTCAACCACGGGGTCTTCAGGAACCCTTGACCCGGGCCTATCAGAAGGTGCAGGACCGGCTTTTGCCTTCCAAAGCCAAGGAGGCCTGACAGATGAAGATTCTTGAAGTACAGCACCTGACCAGGGACTTCGGCGGGTTGCGCGCCGTAGACGGCCTGGATCTCGATATCGCAGAAGGTGAGATCCTGGGGTTGATCGGGCCCAATGGCGCCGGAAAATCGACGGTGTTCAACTGCGTAGCTGGTGTCTACCCGCCGACCCGGGGCCACATCTACTTTCGCAGCGAGGAGATCAGTGGACGCAAACCGTGGGACCTCTGCAGGTATGGACTGGCCCGGACCTTTCAGATCGTCAAGCCCTTTGCTTCCAAGAGTGTCCTGTTCAACGTGATGGTGGGGGCTTTTGCCGTCAACGACAAAACGAGCGCGGCCCGCGAAAAGGCTCTCTGGGTGTTGAAATTCCTGAATTTCGAGGACCGCAAGGAGATCCGCGCCGGCAACCTGACCATCGCCGACCGCAAACGGCTTGAAATCGCCCGGGCTTTGGCGACCGAGCCCAAACTGCTGCTGCTCGACGAGGTAATGGCCGGGCTGCGGCCGGCCGAAGTGGACGAGATGGTGTCCATTATCCGCCGGCTGCGCGACCAAGGGGTCACCATCTTTGTCATCGAACACATCATGCGCGCCATCATGGCCCTTTCCGACCGGGTCGTCGTCATTCATTTCGGCCGAAAGATCGCCGAGGGGACGCCGCGAAAGGTGGCGGCCGATGCGAGCGTGATAAAGGCCTATCTGGGAGAGGAGTATGCCGTTTCTTGAGCTGAAGAACATCGATGTCTTCTACGGCGATGTGCAGGTAATTTTCGGCTTGTCCCTCAGGGTCGAGGAAGGCGAAGTGGTCAGCATCATCGGCAGCAACGGCGCCGGCAAATCTACCTTACTTAAAACCATTTCCGGCTTGATGACGCCGGCCCGGGGTGAAATCCTTTTCGAAGGTTTTCCCACCCACGACCAACCGCCCGAAAAGATCGTCGAGCGCGGCATCGTCCAGGTTCCCGAGGGGCGGCGGCTTTTCACGCTCATGAGCGTTAAGGACAACCTGATCGTGGGCGCATACAACCGCCGCGCCGACCGGCAAAGGGAGAAAACCCTGCAAGAGGTTTTGGGCCTGCTGCCCCGGCTCAAAGAGCGGGAATCGCAGCTGGCCATGACCCTTTCGGGCGGGGAACAGCAGATGGTCGCCATCGGCAGGGGGTTGATGGCCCGTCCCAAACTATTGATGCTTGACGAGCCTTCGCTCGGGCTGGCGCCGATCCTGATCAAGAACATATTTGAAACGGTGCGTGAGATTGCGGATCAGGGGACAACGGTGCTGCTGGTGGAACAGGACGTGAAAAATTCTCTCGGTTTGAGCGATCGTGGATACGTGCTGGAGCACGGGCGGATCGCCATGGAAGGAACGGCCAAAGATTTGTTGGCGGACCCGCACATCAAGACCGCCTATCTGGGAATTTAGAGAGATGTGACGGCCTCTTCGTCATCCGGTCAGCCGGTTGGGCGGACGAGTCGGACACCGGGTTGTCCTGTCGCCATCGGTCTTCTGGCCGGGGCGGCCGGACCCCCTTCATCAAGCACGGCATGGCGGTGGATGCGCAGAATATTTGAAACTGAAAAAGAGGTTCAATGATGAAAGGTTTTTACAATCGGCTTCTTTTCATAGACGCCGGCAGAAAGACGTTCGCCGTTCAGCCGCTTGGAGACGAGCTGTTGAAAAAGGGCTTCGGAGGAAAAGGCTTGGCGAGTTTTCTGCTGCTGGCTCACAATCCACCGCGGGTGGATCCCCTGGGGCCCGACAACCGGCTCATATTTGCGACCGGTCCGGTTGCCGGCAGTTCGGTGTGGGGTTCTTGCCGGCACGGTGTCTACACCAAGTCTCCGCAGACCGGTTTTTTCTCCGAATCCTATGCCGGCGGTACGGTCGGTGAGCATATGGCCTCCACCGGATTTGATGCGGTGGTCATTTACGGGGCGGCAGAGCGCCCCATCTGGCTTGAAATCACTGCAGAGACGGTCTATTTCCATCCGGCCGACGACCTCTGGGGTCGGGACACCTTTGCCACCGAGGACGCCGTTAAACAAAGTGTCCGGGAAAAGCGTCCCGCGGTCAAAAAATGCGGTGTGGTGACGATCGGACCGGCCGGCGAAAACCGGGTCTGTTTTGCCGTTATCGAAAACGACTACTGGCGCAGCGCCGGTCGCACGGGCGTGGGCGCCGTGATGGGGTCAAAAATGATTAAGGCGGTGGCCTTTCACGGCAACCGAAAAAAAGAATGGGCCGATGCGGATCAACTGGCCGTCTTCTGCCGTGAATTCGCCCGGCGCAGTAAAGACAACCCCGGCGTGCTGGCTTATAAAACCAAGGGCACTCCCATGCTGGTGGATATCATGAACGCTGTCGGCGGGTTTCCGACACGCTACTGGCACAAGGGCAGATCCGACAATCAGCAGAGCATCAACGCAGATGCCCTGCATGCGCGCTGCGAGGTAAAGCCGCATGCGTGCTTGAAGTGCTTCATGGCCTGCGGTCGACTCTCCGTGGTCAAGAACGGCCGTCACAAGGGCCTCAAAGTGGAGGGCCCCGAGTATGAGACCATTTATGCTTTTGGCGGCCTGTGCGAGGTCGGAGAAATCGAAGAGATCGCTTATCTGAACGATATCTGCGACCGTCTGGGGATCGACACGATCACGGCGGGAAACCTGTCCGCATTCGCCATCGAAGCGGTTCACCGGGGACGGCTCACTTACGATATCGACTATGGCGACGTGGACGGGATCGCGCGGCTTCTGGAAGATATCGCTTACCGCCGGGGAGCCGGTGATGTTTTGGCACAGGGCATCCGATTCGCGGCCAGAGAATGGGGTTTGGAGAAACAGGCCATTCATGTCAAGGGCTTGGAGCCGGCCGGCTACGACCCTCGGATCCTGAAGGGCATGGGTCTGGCCTACGGTTCATCGGACCGGGGAGCCTGCCATCTGCGGGCCACCTTTTACAAGCCTGAACTATCCGGCCTCGTCGACCCGGACCAGATCGATGGCAAGGCTGAAATCTTTACCGAGTGGGAAGACCGCCTGACGATATTCGACACTCTGATCCTGTGCCGTTTCTATCGAGACCTTTACCAGTGGGATGAACTGGCCGCATTGATCAGAACCACCACCGGTCTCGAATACGACGCGGCGGGGATCCGGCGCATCGCCGCCGCCGTCACCGACGCCACGCGGCGCTTCAATATTCGGGAAGGCTTGAGACCGGCAGATGACTTGATCCCCGAACGTTTCCATCGCGAACCGTTGCCCGAAACCCGCAAGGTGATCACCGCCGAGCAAATGGATCAACTTCTCGCCGACTACTATCAGGCCCGCGGCTGGAACACCGCAGGGGAGCCGCCGCCGGAATAAGACGGCTTCAATTGATTTTATTTGCCGATCAACCGGGATATGCCGGCAACGCCTTCTTACCGGAACGGCAACCCGGACGTCTTGCCGGCGGGAAATACGCTGCTGACTTTCACGATCAGGCTTCGGGTGTTCACCGCGGCGGCAGTCTAACGGCCTTGTGCGCAGTGGCCGGCCTGAATTTCCTCCAGTGTTTTCCGGTACACTTCAACCAGGGGGCCACCGAGCTGCACCGCCCGGCGCGCGGTCTCCAGTGCTTCCTGCTGTTTGTGCTGTTCGAATAAAACCTGGGCCAGGTTGTTAAAAACCCCTCCTTCTTCCGGAAACCGTCGGCTGGCCTCTCGCAGGACTTTTTCGGCGGCAGTGAGATTGCCCAGGGCATACCAGCAGTTTCCCAAGCCGATCCGGGCCGCAAGGCTGCTCGGCCAGTGTTTCAGAGCGGTGTCGTACCCTTCGATTGCCGCCGCCCACCGACCGGCCTGTTCAAGGCCGATGACCGCCGAAATGAAAAGCGGCAACTCTGCCGTCGCAGGCAAGCGGTCCGGGGGCAGCACGAGCAGCCCCCAGTTGCGGCTGCGACCCCAGGTGGCGTTGAAGACGCTCATAGTGAGCTGTTTGCGGGGGAAGGTCCCGGAATGCAGGAATATGACATCCTGCCGCAGGTCGTAGCCGATGACCACCGCATAATGCCAGACGGGATACCAGGAGAACCCGAGATTTTGCAGGACGATTGCGGGGTGACCGGCGGCCACCTCGTCGAGCAGATCCTGGCGGTTGGAAACCGGATAGGCGATCCGTCCCTGTCGCCGCGCAGCCCCGATGATGGCGGACTGGTAGCTCCCCTTGACAGCCGGTGTAAACACCTGTTCCCTCAGGATACCGGGGGGCATCCGCAGGCCACTCCATTCGAGCACCATCGCCAGAGCGGCCGGGCCGCACTGGTGGTCCTCTTGCGGATAAAACGGTACCGCATGAATTTCGGAGCGCTGGGGCAGATGATCCGAAGCCGGCGGCCCATCCGCAGGCACAAGGCGGCTGCAGCCGCCGATGACGATGCTGAATACCATCAGCGCCATCGGCAATGCACCGAACGGCCGCCGGATGACAGGCGACGGCAACGTCCTAGCGGTGCTTTTTAACAAACGGGAAAACGTCGGTCAGCCCCATAAGGTCCGTAATCAGCAGGACCAAAAAAACAATCAAGGCCGCGCCGATGACGGCGCCGATTGCATCGCCCCCCGCCGGTAACTGGTCGATTTTATCGGCAAGCAAAATCACCTCTGCATCGGTCAGACTCGCCACGCGGTCGTGCGCCTCCCGCAGATCGATACCCTGGGCGATAAAGGCCGACTTCACTTCCTCGCGTGCCAGGATGCCGTATAAGAAACGCCGGCCCTCCTCGCCGCGGGTCGTTTGCACGATGGTTTCCGTACCCACCATGGCGGCCGTGGCATAGCGGTGGGATACGGCCGTCAGAGCGATAATTACCGTCAGAAAAATACTAACCGGTCTGGCTGTCCTCAAAATGATTCGCATGATGATTGGTTCTCCCTTATTCATTTCAGGATTTTTTTCTGACAGCATTTTATCACAATATACCGCCCCGGTAAAGGAATGCCGACATGCGTACGATCTGTAACTCTCGGTATTTATATAAGAATTTAGGATCGCCCGCAGTCTGAAATCCCAAGCCCGCATTCACCTTTCATTTTTTTCAATTTTATGGGAAAATGTTTCACCCCTAAACAAGAGGACAAGCCGAACTGTCGGCTATCCCCAGCCCAGCGTTTATACGGCCGGTTTAGAGGTGAGGAATACCGGGCCAACTCTGAAAGGATGTCTACGCAGAAAAATGAAATTCAATGGAATCATGGGCGCTTTTGCGAGCGATTTGGCCGTGGACCTGGGCACTGCCAACACCCGCATTTATATCAAGGGCAAGGGAATCGTGCTGAACGAACCATCGATCGTTGCCGTCAGAAAAGGTAACGAATCGAGAAGCAAAGCGATCGCCTTTGGGTTGGCAGCCAAAGACATGCAGGGCAAGACACCGGCCGATATCACTCTTGTCCGTCCCGTTCGTGACGGCGTCATCGCCGATTTCGATGAGATCGCGGCCTTGCTTAAGTTTTTCATTCGCAAAGTCCACAGCCGGTATAAATTCGTCAAGCCAAGAATCGTCTTTGCCGTGCCGAATGCCATCACCGATGTCGAAAAGCGCGCCATCAGGGAAACAGCCGAAATGGTGGGTGCTCGGGAAGCCCCTTTGGTTAGCGGCCCGATCGCTACCGCCATCGGCGCCGGGATGCCGGTTACGGATGCGACCTGCAGCATGATCGTCGATATCGGGGCGGGTAAAACAGAAGCGGCGGCCATATCGCTGCTCGGGATCGTCCAGTGTCGGTCGATCCAATCCTCCGGTGATCGCATGGATTTCGCCATCAGCCAACACATCAAAAATTCTTACGATCTTCTGGTAGGCGATCAGACGGCCGAAAATGTCAAGGAGCAACTCAGTTGCTGCAGCGATGGGGACCAAACCGACGAACGGATAGAAATCAGGGGGCGCGACCCGAACGCGGGAATTCCTAAAACCTTGACCATTGCGACGCGGGATATGTGGAAGTCGATTTCCGGCCAGATCGACGCCGTTGCCCGATTGATAAAAATCGTGCTGGAAAATATCCCGCCCGAACTGTCGGCGGATGTCATCGACAGGGGCATCACGTTGACCGGCGGGGTGGCCAAGCTCAGGAATATCGGCCGGTACCTGGGAAAAGAACTCTGCCTTAACGTGAACGTCGCCGCAGAACCTTTTTCTACGACGGTTCTCGGTGCCGGACGGCTACTCGAAGAAGATAAGCTGATAGAAAGAGTATCACTCGAATAAACGCTCTCTACGTTTCCGGTTGCGTACCATTTCCCTCCGGTCTTCTATGGTGTACCTGCAAATAGTCGTCGCCGCATCGGAATGTTCGACTCACTGCTGTTTGAGGGTGCCGGCTTGGCGCGGCGACACCTTGCGGTGCAGCTGAAGAAATGAATTCGCACGACCATCCACAAGCCCTCCGAGGATGCGGTTCAAGGCCTTGACGCTGCCACAAAAAACACCATGTTACGCGTGAACCATCATCTGAACCCGGACAAGCGACAGCGTTTCCGGAATTAGATTCCCAGCCGTAATCGAACAGACCGGAGGTGCGATGGATTTTTCGATTCCCTTTGAGCTTGCGGCGGAGCTCGAGGATTTCGGCGCATTGCTCAGGCACCAGGTATCGCCGAACCTGCCGGCCTGGAGCCGCGAGGGGATTGTTCCGCGAAGCTTTTTCCGAATGCTGGGCGGCGCTGGATGGTATGGATACCGCTGGCAAGACGACCGCCTGGTCAAACGCCCCGGTTTACGGGAGACCTTGATCCTCGAGCGGACGGCAACCCTGTCGCCGGGGGTTGCGGTAACCGTGTTGATCGTCTCCGACCTCGGTTTGACGGCGCTGAACCTGTTCGGTACCGAAGGACAGATCGGGCGTTTCGGAGCGGCCGCCGCCCGGGGTGAAATTCTGATCTGTTTCGGCAATACAGAGAATATGGCGGGCAGCGATGCCGCCGGTATCGCCATGTCCGCCGAAAAAGCGAACGGCGGCTGGGTCTTGAGCGGCTCCAAGGCATATACGACCAACGGACTGATCAGCGATCTGGCCGTCGTGACGGCGGTAACCGATCCGGAGGCGCCGCGCAACCGGCGGATATCAATGTTTTTGGTCGAGTTGGATTCGAAGGGGATCAGCCGCAAAAAACTCAACAAACAGGTTTGGATCCCTTCGGATTTGTCGCGGATCGAGTTTGATCACGTCTTTGTTCCGCACGATCACCTGATGGGCAAACAGGGAGAAGGCCTCCAGCAAACGCTGACGGTTTTTACCCACAGCCGGATTCCCATCAGCGGCCTGGCCTTGGGAACTGCGGCGGGTGCGTTTGATTTGGCCGTGCAGCGGGCAGGGCGTCGCACTGTTTTCGGCCAACCGCTTGTCGAATTTCAGTCCAAGGCCTTCGAAATTGCCGATTTTCACGCGCGGCTCGAAGCCGCCCGATTGATGGTCTACCGAGCCGCCGCGGCTATGGACAGCGGGGCTGATTTCAGGCTCGAGGCCTCGCTGGCCAAATACCTGTCGGTTGAAATTGCCAAAGAGGTATGCCCGTGGGCGGCCGACCTCTTCGGTGCCGCGGCGGTTGACCATCAACACCCGGTGCACAAATTCCCCTTGGACGCCTGGGCCGTTTCACTGGCTGAAGGAACGCAGGATGTGCAGAAGTTGGTCATCTTCCGTGAAATGATGCAGCAGCGATTCAAAAACGCCCGCTAGCCGAGGCGCCCGATTCCAATGCCGTCAAAGAAAATGGTTGATATCGACGACATCACCCGGCAGGTGCGTCTGAACTGCGATATTTCCGATGCGCAGCATGCGGGACTTTACTCCATTTGCGGTCTGGCCCTGCGGTTGCGGGATCTCTACAAGTGGGAAAACCAACTGCCCCCCTGGGTCGAACGGGATTCCGCCGAAATCCTCAAGTGGATCGACGCCAGGGAAAACAGGTGGGATAAATTGGCCGACAGGCAGCCGGCTGGACTTTCCATCGGCGGGCACTTTTTCGATCCCTTCGACACCGCCGGGATCAACACTATCCTCGAACCCCGCGGTCTTTACTACGCTGCCGGTTATGCCCACAGCCTGAAACCGACCTTTCTGCTGGCCCGCCTGGAGCAAAAGACGCAGGTCGACGGACACACCGTTTACACCCTCGGACACGAATTGGCACGCGACCTGCTGACCATCCCGGCCCTTTCCCGGGACGACGGCATTATCCTGCGACGGGAGGCGGCGCGGCTCTTCCTCTGGGACAAGATTTTTTACATCAACAAATCGGGTCGTCCGGCGCTCACCTTCGCCCTGTTCCACTGTGGTATGAAAAATCCTCCCGATGACGAGCTGCAACGCAACCTGGACAGAATCCTGTCCGTGCAGAGCCGAGCCTACATCTACCATGAGATCGGCGAAAGGGAGGACAGGGTTTTCGATCGTGACGAGTGGCGCGAGATCATCGCCGCCTACCCCCACACGCCGGTTGAACTCGCCGCCCGCGCGGTGAAGGATCTTCTGGCCGACACCGGTGAAAAGGGTCCGCTGCACCACTTCGTCAACCGCAAGGATGCTGCCGCTCTCGGATTCTTCGTGGCTTTCTTCGATGGGCTGGGAAAGGAGTTCTTCCCCGAACTGCGGCTTGCCTTTCAGCTTTTCAGCGGATCCGGCGATTGGCACTTAATTGCCGAAGCGGCTGCTGCCGGTTACCGCAGCGCCCGGAAAAAGGCCGAAACCATCCTTGCGCTTCACCGGCAAGGGCAATGCCGGCAGGACCTGCAGTGGGCGGCAAGAGAGATCGAAAGGTGTCTGCTCGACGGAATCGGCAGGCATGGATAGAGCCGACACGGGTTTCCAATGGAACGCATGATCCGCAACGAAACCGATTGGTGAATGAGGCTGCCCGGTATCGCCTCAGGCGGAGAACACTCTGATCGATGGGCCGTCAAAGGGGTTAGCGTGCGTTCTGATAACGAGATGTCCTTACCATGATTTCCGTCACGACCGATATCGTCATCGACGAAGCCGAAATCAGCATGGACTTTGTGCGGTCTTCGGGCCCCGGCGGACAAAACGTCAACAAGGTCTCGACAGCCGTTCAACTGCGCTTCGATGTTCGAAACACCCCATCGCTACCCGTCGAGATCCGGGAGCGGCTGATTCGCCAGGCCGGCAGGCGGGTGACGACCGAGGGCGTGCTCATCATCCAGGCCGCACGGTTCCGGACCCAGGAGCGCAATCGCCAGGATGCCGTCGATCGTCTCATCGAGCTGGTCAGGCGTGCTGCGGAAAAACCGAAACATCGGTTGAAAACACGGCCAACCCTGGCGTCCAAAGAGCGTCAATTATCGCAAAAACGACGCCGCGGCCGTATTAAAAAAATGCGGCGCATCGTTACGGGAGACAATGACTGAGAGGGCTTATTTTACCGTGAGCGATGAGAGCGGATTTGAAGCCATCGGAGGACTTGGTGTGCGCGATAGACAATTAAAGGAAAGGAGCGGCGATGGAAAAATTTGCTTATCCGACGCTGTTTAAGACCAAGAGCATCGACGGACTGCGCTTGAAGAACCGAATCACCATGGCACCGCTTTACCTCGGTTATGCCGCAGAGGGCGGCAAGGTGTCGCCGCTGCTGTTGGCGCACTACCAAACGATGGCCCAAAGCGGCGCGGCCATGATCGTGGTGGAAAATACCAGCATCACGCCGGCCGGCAGCGGGTCTTCGCGGACCCTGCGCTGTGACCATGACCGCTATGTCGATGGACTGGCAAAAATTGCCGCGATCATCAAAGAAAAGGGGTGCCACGCGGCCCTTCAGATCAACCATGCCGGGCGCTTTGCCCGCTCCGTCGAGCCGGTGTCCGCCTCGGATATACCCGCTTTCGGTCGTACACCGCGGGCATTGTTGAAAAGAGAAATTGCGACGATACGGAAGCAGTTCGCGCGTGCCGCCCTCAGAGTCCAGAAGGCCGGGTTCGATCTGGTGGAGCTGCATGGTGGCACCGGGTACCTGCTTAGCCAGTTCGTGTCGCCCAGGACCAACTTGCGCAACGATGCCTTCGGCGGACCGATCGAAAACCGAATCCGTTTCCCGATCGAGACCCTCAAACAAGTCAAAGATATGGTGGGCGATTTTCCGGTCGGCTATCGTCTCCTGGCCGACGAGTGGCTGCCCGACGGCCTGACGGTAGCAGACGCCGGCGTTCTGGCTGCAGCGCTGGCGGAAAATGGGGTTGCCTACCTTTCGGTCATGGGCGGTACCTATGAATCTTTTTTCCGGCCCGATGTGGTCGAAAAATCGCGTCGCCCCGGCTATATGGTGGCGCTGGCCCAGGCCATCAAGAAAACGGTCAAGGTGCCGGTGATTGCCGCCGGCAGAATATCAAGCCCGGCCAGGGCCGAAGCCATATTGAATGACAACAAGGCCGATCTTATCGGTCTGGCGCGCATGCTTTGGGTCGACCCCCAGTGGCCGCAGAAAGCCCGCCGCGGCGATGACCGCAAGATTCTCACCTGCAATACCAAATGCGACGCCTGTTTACAGCTGGTAATGAAGGGCCAGCCGGCCATTTGTCCGCGATGGCCGAAAGAAAAACGGACTGCCTACCGAGAACTCTTTCAATGAGCCCGGATAATGGGTATAGGCGATAAGGAGGCTTGGTGTGCCCGGATTTTTTAAACAAACCCGCTTTCAAGGCACTTTGAAGGGTAACCCCGCTATGGTGAGATTACTTTAAATCGACTGTTACCATTTGCTGTGATCGTTCAGGCAGGCCCGGTGATATATGAACACGGATTCAAACGATGCCAGATCTGAAAACCCGGAAGTCGTCATTCCGAAAGAAAAGGCCGTCTTCCGGCTCGACGCCAACGGCTGCTGGCACAACCAAGGCGGCCGGTTCCGAAACAAAAAGATCATCGACTTCTTTCATGCGTCGATCCGTAAGGACGCCCGTGGGTATTTTTTACGTCAAAACAGGGGCAATTGCGTTGAAAGGGTTTATTTTCCCTATGAGGACACGGCGCTGTTTGTTTTTAACGTGATCCCGGGCACCCCCTTGGAATTGGTGCTCAACACCGGCAAACGGTTACCGCTGGAGCCACGAAAGCTGTTCGTTCAAAACGACAGCCTCTATGTGGCGGACGGTGAACAGCGGGTGAAGTTTACCGAAAGGAGTCTGATGGCGATTTCGGGCCTGATGACATTCGAAAATGAAAACTATTTCATTACCCAAGCCGGCCGAAAATACCCGATTGCAAAGCGCTGAGCGGCCCCTTTTGCCTCAGCGGCCTGTTCACCGATCATCGCCCAATTCCTTGCCTTTCAAATGCTGCGTTGAAGAGCCAGAAAGTGCGAAATATCCCCGGTTTCATTTCTCACCGGGGCGATCTTCCACTCCATTATGAATTCCGAGCCGTCTTTGCGGTAATTGACCGCCTGACCGTGAAATATTTTGCCTGCGGATAAGTCGCGGCGCAGTCGGTCGAGCACGAGGCGATCCGTTTTCGGTCCCTGCAGTATCGTCGGCGATTGCCCTATGAGTTCCTCATGGGCGTAACCGGTCATGTCGGTGAAGGACTGGTTGACGAAAACAATCGGATAACCCGGTTTGTTCTCCGAGATCATAATGGCGTCGAACGAATGGGTGATGGCAACTTCGAAGAGCCGTCGCATCAGCCCCCTGAACTGCTCGTCGTGGTCAAAGATTTTCATAAAACTCTCAGATGGCGTCATCTATTATTTGTCTCCTTCAGTCTGTCTCCTTAGGGTGTCTTTATTCCATGGCGCCGACGCGGTCATCGGGCGGTCTTTCTTTTGCCCGGCATCGAGGTGACGTTTATCGTTCAAATGTTTATCCATACGTTAACCATTGCAGCCCCCGCAGCAACCTCCGCGCGCTCCTCGGGGTTCAGGGACAAACTCAGGGCAGCGATATCAGCTGCGGCGGGGGTTCTCCCAAGAGAGCGGGCGGGGGTGGTTTGCTTGACAGCCGATTGTGTGGACCTAATCTATCAAGTCGATTTAATAAAAGCTGCGGTCACTGAAGGCGGTCAGGGATACCGGAGACGGTTATCGACTTCCGTACACCTCCGGGGGGCTGCGGTGAAGGAGAGTCGTCAGTTCTTTTACGTGACGCTCCTCTTCGGCGATAACCTGCTTCAACTCCCGCAGGGCCGATGGATCCTGTACAAATGCTTCGAGCATCTGATAAAAAAGAATGGTATCTTTTTCGAATTCGATGAATGTCGCGATCATGGCGTCGACATGCTCGATTCGGCTGAGATCGACGTCCTCCAGTGAAAAGCTCTGACCGGCCATGAGATCGTCGAACAGTTTGCGTCCCATCTCATCGGCTATCGGGTCGACTATCGGGGCGGATTGTTCCAAAATGAGGCGGCGCTGCATTTTTGAAAAACAGAGGGCATGCTTGGCCTCTTCGTTCGCCATCCATTCCAACAGGAGGGACAGGTTCGGGTCGGAGAGTTTTTCGACGGCGCCGCGGTAAATGGCTTCACCGTTTTTTTCCAAGCGGATGGCCAAGTCGAGCACCTCTTTGGCTGAAAACACCGTTACCTCCATGATTTTTAGCGTATCAAATCGGTGGAAACCGAGCAATTCTTCGTGATAACATCCGGTTCCCCGAAATGTTGTGTGTTCCACCGGCTACACATGCCGAGCCCAAAGCAAGCGGCCGCTGCTCCGATCCGGCGAAGATTATTCGGGTGCGCCGTCGCAATGTACAGGATGGCGCCGGGAAATTCAACTGCGTTTAACGACAAGTAAAACACACGCACACGCAGACAACTGAAAGCTCTATCGGATTCTGGGTTGACAGAACCCACAATCCGTTTAGTTTCCAGGTTTGTTGGTGTCAGCGCGGATATGCCCCTTGGCGCCTGTCCGACGACACGCCAACCTTTAGGAGTGAAAATGAACATCGTTTTTCTGAGCCCTCACTTTCCATCCCACTACCACCCCTTCTGTCGACAATTGAGAGCGGCGGGTGCCAATGTGCTGGGGATTGGAGACGAGGCGTATGTGCATCTGCTGCCGGAGATTCGGGATGCGCTGACCGAGTATTACCGTGTCGAGGACATGCACGACTATGACGCGCTGACCCGCGCCTGCGGATATTTCACGCACCGTTATGGGAAAATCGATCGCTTCGAATCTCTAAACGAGTACTGGTTGGGGACCGAAGCGCGCATTCGCGACGATTTTAATATCTTCGGCGTCCGGACGCGCGAGATCGACGCGGTGCGCCGCAAGTCCCGGATGAAAGAGGTCTTTCGACAGGCCGGAGTTCCGGTGGCCCGGGGAAGAGTGGTGACCGACCTAAACGAGGCGCGGGCCTTTATCGTCGAGACGGGCTATCCTGTTGTTCTCAAACCCGATGCCGGTGTAGGCGCTTTGAACACCCATCGCATCGAAAACGATGCCGATCTGGTGGCGGCATTTAATTGCGCTGCCTCGGTTGATTTCATCGTGGAGGAGTTTGTCGCCGGTGAGCTTTTTTCATTCGACGGGCTGGTCGATCGCGAGGGACGCTTGATATTTTACACAGCCCATAGCTTCAGCCAGGGAATCATGGAGACCGTCAACGAAGATCGCCACGTTTCTTACCACTCACTACGGCACATTCCCGAGGAACTCGAAAGTGTCGGCCGGGCCAGCGTTGCCGCTTTTGATTTACGAGAACGGTTTTTTCATATCGAATTCTTTAGAACCGCCGGAGGTCGTTACGTCGCCCTCGAAATCAACATGCGGCCGCCAGGGGGCTACACAACGGATATGTTCAATTATGCCAATGACATTGACATTTACCGCGCCTGGGCGCGACTGCTGGTCCAGGGCTGCGAGCCCCTGGCATTTGAACGCCGGTATCACTGCTGTTATGCCAGTCGCAAATACCGGCACAGGTACCGGCACTCTCACGAGGAGATCATGAGTCGCTATGGACATTTAATCCAGCAGGTTGTGCAGGTACCCGGCGTGTTCAGCCAAGCCCTGGGAGATATCGGATACATCTTCAGGTCGCCGGAAATAAAAGAGGTTGCGACGGTCGTCGAGGTCATCCAAGCCTTCAAAAGCGGATGAAAGGATCTTCGGCATGCACGTGGAATACCACCGCTGGTGGAGCCCCCATTTGAACCGGGATATGGAACTGAAAGTGTACGGTCATTGGGGGATTCCTTATTTGGTGTTTCCCTGCTCGAGAGGGCGCTTTTTCGACTACGAAGGCATGGGGATGATCGCTGCCATTTCAGGGGCCATCGCTGCAGGAAAAATCAAACTCTTCACGGTCGACAGTGTCGATGCCGATTCCTGGTACAACTTCGGCGTCTCCCCGAAAGAGCGCAACGACCGGCATGAGGCCTATGACCGTTATATCATCGGTGAGGTCCTTCCGTTCATCAGATCTCACTGCGGTTCTGGCGACCAGAAAGTGATGACCAACGGATGCAGCATGGGTGCTTATCATGCCGTAAATTTTTTCCTCAAGCACCCCGATGTGTTCGAGGGTGTGATCGCTCTGAGTGGGCTATACCGGCTCGATCGCCATGAATTCGGTTTGTCCGGTGCCGACTTGCCGAACGTGTATTTCAACTCACCGATTACCTACCTTTCCGGGTTAAACGACCCTTCGTTTCTGGACAGCTACCGAAAGCGCACGATAATCGTATGTGTCGGCCTGGGCGCCTGGGAGCACGAGGCCATCGAAGACACGCGGGTGTTGGACAGTCTCTTAAAGGGAAAAAAAGTCCCGGCCTGGGTCGATTTCTGGGGCCATGAGGTCAATCATGACTGGCCCTGGTGGTTTCGGCAAATGACCTATTTTCTAAAGCATCTGCACGGGTAAAGGGGGGGCACATGTTTCACTTCAAAGCCGGCTTAATCGCTCAGTTTCAGCGGATGTAGCCCCATTCCTTCAAGCGTTGGTAGGCGTGCTGGGCCTCTTTGCCTTCCTGGGTCATCTGCAGGTAACGATAATAATAGGCTGCCGCCTTGTCGCGCTCATTCATCCCTTCTTTGGCATACCCCCTGAAGAAGATGGTTTTCGGTGATCCTGGAAGCAGTTTATCGTAGCGATCGAAATCGGTGTAGGCGGCCGCGTAATTTTTTATTTTTAGATTCACGATCCCGCTGATTTGCCAGGCTTGGGCCTCCTCCGGGTAAACCCTTTGGGCCTGGGCGATATAACGCTGGGTCTGGGTCCAATTTTCCTGCAGATATTGGCTTTTGGCCATCATCACCAGGGCCGTGTAGTCATTGGGGGCAATTTTCAGCGCCCGGTTAAACTGGCTCTCGGCCTCTGCGTATTTCTTGCCGATGAGCGCCTTTTCGCCGTTCTGCATGGCGTCGACGGCTGCCGCGATTCGGCGCAGGCCGGAAATGTTGTCCATGTACCGCTCCCGATAGAGCGGTTTGCCTCGATCGGCCTGATAGCGGTTGTGGACATTCTCAACCGCCGTCTGGTAGCGCTCGTCGCTCATGGGGTGGGTTGCGAACATCAGTTCGATGGCACTGTTCTTGGTTTTTGATTGGCTGCGGAGCATGTCCATCAATCCCACGAAACCGTCGGCACCGTAGCCGCTGCGGGCCATGTACGCCAATCCCAGGGCGTCTGCTTCCCGTTCGTTGTCGCGGCTGTAGGCGGCGAGCAGGGCCCCGGCACTCACCATTCCCAACTGTGAGGCCAGCTGGCCGTAGCCTTGTCCCAGCGCCGCACCGGTGGCTATCGACAGTCCGCCGATAACGGCCTGGGTCAATGTTCCCTTCGACATCTGTTGGGCCGTATGGCGGGCGTTGACATGACCGAGTTCGTGCCCGATCAGCGCCGCCAATTCTGCCTCGTTGTCGATGCTGAGAAGGATGCCGCGTGTAATGGCGATGCTGCCCCCCGGAAAGGCATAGGCGTTGATGTAGGTGGCGTTGACCACTTGAAACGCATAAGGCATGTGGGGTCTGTGAACCTGGCCGGTCATGCGTTGGCCGGTTTCCTGGATATATGCACGGAGCAGGGGGTCCTGGGCCTTGCCGTAATCGGCTGAGAACTGAACCGGTGCGTAATTCTTGTCGATTTCGATTTCCTGCTGCTCAGACATGAGCATCAGCTGGGATTTACCCGTAACCGGGTTGGTTGCGCATCCGCTCAGCATCCCTGCTGTCGCCAGCGAAGCAAGCCGGAGGAACTCGCGCCGCGTCAATCCATCGCTATTTGCGTAAAGGTGCCCGTTGCTTTTCATGAAAAAACCTCCTCGTGACGGCAATGGTTTTCTCTGCGCATATGCGCTTCATTTTACAATTGTTTAAGAGTGAAAATCAATCGTTCTTGACCCCAATCTTATGAATTTATATAATAATATCGATTGGCGCCCTGGCGGCGCAACCCTTGATGAGCGCTACTGAATCAGATTTGCGGATCTGATGTTGGGCCGAAGCGGGCGGTTGGTTCTTGCCGATTTATGCCTATTGGTATATGAGGCGATATGGTCGCCAGATTTGTAAAACACCAATGGACGCGGCGCAACTTGTCGCTTGTGTCCATGCCCAGGAAAATGACATAGCACCATGAATTTGATAGACAAAATCAAAAACAGCGAAACGTTAAAGGGGCTCTTTCTGGCTCATCTCATCATACTGCTGCAACTCGTTGTGGTGGCCAGCATAGGGATAACCGTGGTTTTTATCGGAGGGCTGGCTCGGTACCTGTTGTGGGTTCTGCTCGGCGGAGGCGTTGTCGTTCTTATCTTGGCCTATGTATTTTTCCGCCGGGCGCGAACGAGTGGGCGTGACCTGATTAAAAACCTGGATGTGTCCACGTTGAAGGGTCGTCCGTTTGAAATCCGTTTTCTCGGGGGGCTAATGTCTTTCAAGGTAGGGGAATCCGATACCGTTTCGATGTTGGAACACAAGGTCAGCCGACCGGTAGCGCAACTGGAAGACACGGAAACTATTCGTAAACGGGAGCTGGCCGAACTGGCACAGCTTTTGGCCGAGGATTTGATTTCCACCGAGGAATTTACCAGCGCCAGGCAAAAAATCATGAAAGCCCATTAAATCAACAAGCTTTCGACATTGTCCTGTTTTCGATCCGACCCTCTCATTCGCTTACACAAACTCGAGCCGGCACAGAGGCCTACGCGAGCCCCGCGGCTAACAATCATCTCCAGCCGCCTGCAGAGAGCCGTGCGACTCGGCGAGAAGATCCCATGGCAAAAGAGCCGTATGTCGGCTGATGAATGCTGCGCTGCCGACGGGCTGTGCCGCGAGAACGCCATGTCATAACCATCGATGGCGGTTAGAGGGACAGGGCTGTAACGGATGGGCATGGCCTTGCATGCATGTCAAGATTTACGGAAAGGGGATGGACGATGCTGCTCGAAAACATGGCCTACACCGAGGTGGAGACATATTTGAACGAAAAGGATATCATTCTCGTTCCCGTCGGTTCCGTAGAACAACACAGCCCCTATGGATTGATCGGCACCGATTTTATCGTGGCCGAGTCCGTCGCCCGAACGGTCGGTGACCGTCTGAACCTCATGGTAGCACCGACCATTTGCTACGGTGTCTCTCCCCACCACATGGCCTTCAAGGGCACCGTCGCCCTGAGCCCTTCGACACTGATCATCGTTGTCGCAGATATCATTCGGTCGCTCGTAGCCCACGGGTTTCGGCGCATCCTCTTCATCAATGGTCACGGCGGAAATATCGTGCCGCTGAAGACGGCCTTTCGTCAGCTCAAGGAAGAGGGGCTTTCCGGTTACTTCGATGTGATCTCATGGTACACGGAAGCCGGCGTGCAACAGGCCTGCCGGGAAGCTTTCGGCGATCAAGACGGCCAACACGCTACCCCCAGCGAAGTGTCGATCACCAAATACCTGCGGCCTTCGGCATTCAAGCACAAAGCCACGCTTGTGCAAAAGGTCGAAAAACCGAAATACTACTGGCCTCTGACGGCCGCAGAGATGCGGACCTTTTTCCCCGACGGACGGATGGCCTCCGCGCCCTGGATGGCGACGGCCGAGATGGGCAAACAGATTGCCGCCAAGGCCGCTGAAGACTTGGAAAACAAGATCAATGCCATCATGACCCTGACCATCCTTTGATCAGAGGCCTTAGGACTGTTTTTTTATTTCTTCCAGGGTGTCGAGATCGCAAACATCGAATGCCCGCCCGCAGCCGCCGCAGAGCATCTCGCAATCATCCGCCTGACGACCCCTGCGGCGCTTCAAAGGGTGGCGGCAGTCGGGACACTTGAGGTCTTCATCGGGCTCTGTGATTTTAATCGAATCCGTCATCGGTGCTCCAATCCAACTATAAAATATTTTTGACACATTCTGTACCGATTAGGGCGATAACATAATACCGGGCCGAAATGGGGTCAAGGATACCGGTGCGGTCTCGTGTGCGGTAACCGTTTCATCAGGTGGCTCGGTGGTTCGACTGTCGGATGTGATATTCGATGTAGTAGAGCGTTGCACCAACCGGGGCGAAGGAAAGCAGCACGATGTTCAGGAACGGCACCAGAAACAAAAGCCCGAACCCCAGATGAAACGGCAGGGTTTTCAGCAGGAATCCAAATCGCTCTGAAAAAGCTTGCAACCGGCGGGCCGGTACCAAGTCGGTGTTGTCCCAGGTCAGAAAGATGACGGCAACGCCGGAGGTCACCAGCGTCAGCGGCAGTCCCAGGGGTGTCAACCAGCCCAGGATCATCAGCAGAAGGGTGATGAGCACCGGAAGGGTCGTGCGCTGGATTTCCTGTCTGAACAGAAAAAAGTACTGTCGCAGCAGCGGCATGGTCATCGGGACCTGCTCCTGGCCTGAGACGAGACGCTCGGTGATGCGCGACATGGCATCCATGATGATAACGGCGAACAGCAGTTGGGAAACCAGATAGGCCAGAATAACGGTCAGGCCTGTCAGGAGCGCGGCCAGCAGCCACGAGACCACATGCCAGAGCCACACGAGCCAGGCGCTCGCCGGTTTGACCCAGATGAGCTTCAAGATCTCCTGGTGGTGGTACAGAATGAAACCGGCCGCCAGTGTGGTCAGCAAAACAACCAGGATGAGGCGAATCAGGCCGAGCATCAGCAGTTTTGGGGTTTTAATGGCCAGTAGCAGTCCGCGCAAATTGTAGGATATGCCTTTGAAAAATTCCATTCTATATTTCCTTATGCCGAATTTTTAAAGAAAAGTGTATTAACTGTTGCCGCCCGTTGCAATAGGGTATATGTTGCTTGTTTATATGTAACTTATCATAATATCACACTTTTTGTCGGATTCGAGAGGGTAAAAATGAAAGTCAAGATCGATTATGATTTGTGCATGGGCGACCGGAATTGCAACAAGGTGTGCTCCGATGTCTTTCGGTATGACGAGGATCAAATGATCGCAACGGTTCTGGTTGACGTGGTGCCGACCCATCTGGAAGATTCTGTGCGCAAGGCCGCCAGGGAATGTGCCCCCGGGGCCATAATCGTAGAAGAATAAATCCAGAGAATATAAAAAACCGTGCCGACGCGGTCAAAGAACATGTGGCAGGTGGCCGAGATGCTCATCATCGGCTGAACCGGTGGCTGGTGACCGTTCCTTCCGTTATGGTCAAGGGGACTAAACCCAGGTTCCGTCAGTTACCACCGGTTTTGCGTGCCAGCACATCGATTTGTTTGGCCATGAAAATCAATTCGCCCTTTTCTACCTGGGCATGCCGCTGTGCAATCCAATCTGTTAAGCGCCGGGTGTCGATCTCGGGATCATGCTTCAACTCTTCATCGATGGTGTGGAGGATATGATGAAGGAAATAGGATTGCCGGGTCGGATAACGGCGGCGGCGTGGATAGACGATCCAATCGGAGGCGCCGGCAGCCAGTATTTCGGTCTTGTACTCCATCAGATTCAGGAGAAGCCGGCGTCCTGTCCGGCTGTTTCCGGCCGGTCGCCCGTCCACGATGCGCTCGTCCATGCTGCGATGGTATCGCTTAATGACCCGTTCGTCGAAATCCGGCGCGATTGCCGGCAGCAGCACGGTGTCGCCGTCGAAGTTCAAGCTCAGAAACAGCAGCCCGCCGTTTTTGAGGAGCCGCACCATGCCGGGCAGAAGCGATTGGATGTCGACCAGGTCCATGAATGCATGCGCCATGAGGAGATCCCAAGTGCGCGGTGCTGTTTGGGCGACGAGTGTGTGAGCATCGTCAGTTATCAGCTCGACCCGAATGCGGGTGTTCCCCGACTCGAGTCGATAAGACGCTTCGTTTATCCGGCTGACGGCAAACCCCAGGCGTTTCGCCCATATCCCCAAACGGCGTCGGGCCGCTCGGGTGCAGTCCGGGTTGACATCAACGGCTGTGTACAGCGATGAGCGGTGCATCAACGCTTGCGCAGCCATCCGTTCTATCATGGTACCGATACCGGCGCCGATTTCCAACACCCGAAACCGCTCTTGCGCGGCGTGGTCGGCCAGCGCACTGTGGAGTCGGGCCCAGACAGTGGGGTTTAAGGCGCGGTCATCGATCTGTTTCTTGGCGACGAGGTAGTGGATGAAGTCATAGGTCAGCGGAATCGACATCGGTCATCAATCCTGGTGAGGGTGCATCCGGTTGTACCGGGCGATCGTCGTCATCAGATGCCTCTCGCGTTGAGCGTTATTTTACACAATTTGTCACATACAAGGGGGGCTCACGCGCCGGGCGCTTGCGGGCCGTCGCCGCCCGTCGTTGGGCAACCGATCGATCAATCGGCAAGGCTTTTCAGGAAAACGTGGATCCTTTCCATGGTCTCCTGCCAGCCGGGATGGGCGTGGAAAGTCTCCAAGGCCCTGCGGCTCATGGCATCGAGTCGATTGCGGTCGGCGAACAGGTCCGCGACGATCCTCGTTAGACTGGCCCAATCATTAGGGGCCACCAGAAAACCGTTTTCCCCGTGCCGGATAATTTCCCGGGCGGCGCCGGTCGATGAGCCGACGGCCGGCAGCCCGAAGGCCATTGCCTCCAGAAAGACGATGCCGAAGGCTTCGTGGGAGTAAGGCAGAACCAGGAGCTGGCTTTCCCTGAGAATGCCGATCAGCGCGGGACCATCCTGAGCGCCAAGGAACCGGATATTCCGCGACAGACCAAGGGCAGCGACCCGGGCGCCAATCATTTGCGTGTAACGGTTGTTCATGGTCAGGCTGCCGACGACTGTCAGATGCCACATGTGTGCCGAGACGGCGGCCAGCGCGTCGACCAAACGGTGAAGACCCTTGTGGGGAAGAACATTGGCCAGAAAAAGCAGCCGCAAGGGCCCCTTTTCGCGCGCACGAGCGGAGATTGCAGCGATTGATTTCAGGCTACCGAGCCGGTCTCCGGCCGGTCGGGCGATGATGTACGGGCCGGCACCGGCGCCGGCAAGCATTGCCGCCGCGCGAGTGGTCCGGCTGTTAAAAATAATGGCATCGACGGATTTCAGGTAGTGCTTTTCAACGACGCGAAACACGATATTCTGCCAGCTCCTGCGCGGTTGGCTGGAGAGAACCTGGTGCAGGAGCGCCACGATCGGCCAATTGCCGGCGGCACGCAAGCGCCGATTCTGGAGAAAAAGGGACGGATGGCAAAGACCGTCCTGGATCAGGATGTCCGGTGGACGGTGTTTCACCCGCTGCACCAGCGGGCGTAAAAAATTGTCGGCCAGCTGCCGTCCGTAACTCTGTCCCGGAGGCAGTGACACGACATCCACAGCGTGCCCCCGGCCGCGCAGGTAATCGACCAGGATGCGGTCATAGAGCGTGCCGCCGGTCAAGGTATTCAGATCACCGGTAATCACCAGTCCGACCCGCATCAGAACTCTTTTCGATATTCGGCCCAGGCGAATTCGTTTTCCCAGATTCTGACGGTGAGGCGCCGCAGATGCGAAGCGAGCGAAGCGGCCAGTGACACGCCCATGATCCGGGCCAGGTGTTCGAGGCTCGGATTCAGACCGGCGAATTCCGGCAGTGAATTGAGGGTCTTGTCCCGGAACCGGCCGAGCTGTTCTTCCAAGGCGGCCGTCACGCTATCGATGTCGATCAGGTAACCGTGGCGATCCAATTGACGGCCTGCGAGTCGGATTTCCACGATGTAGTGGTGTTCGTGGAGTTCGTTTTCCGCGCCCCAGTCGCCGCCGATAAGGTAATGGCAGGCGCTAAATTCGCGGCGAACGGCGACCGCATAGCTTTCTTTACCGCACATATTTCCTCACTTTGACAAACCACCGTAGGTCAGGACGACCTGAACAGCGGTTTCAGGTTGCCGGTCGAGCAGGTCATAGGCCTGTGAGGCCTGTTCAACCGGAAAACGGTGGGTGATGAACTTGGCCGGCCGCACGGTCCGAATCATGTCCCAGACCACCGTCAGTCGCCGTTCTCTCGACCATCGCCCCGACAACGCGGGGGCGATCGTGCTGACTTGGCTGCTGATCAA
This sequence comes from Deltaproteobacteria bacterium, assembly GCA_041299015.1. Taxonomy (GTDB): domain Bacteria; phylum Desulfobacterota; class Desulfobacteria; order Desulfobacterales; family SG8-13; genus JARFQH01. The sequence continues at coordinate 15,772 of JBFYWB010000092.1, read as the reverse complement.
CCGGATTCGGTTGCGGTGAAACCCTTGTCCGAGATTCAGCGCCGCGCGGCGCGTCCCATACCATGACCCAACGATGATTCGGGCACCGAAACCGCAGAAGGCGATGGCCCGATTAAGAGCAGCCGGGTCGCCGGAGAGCTCAAAGACCAGATCGGCCGCACCGTTTAGCGCATCGTCGTCAGGCATCGGGTTCAGATCGCCGGCATCTCCCGGGCTGCTGGGGTCGATGGCCCTTTGCGCGCCGGCTTCTAAGGACTTTTGACGTCTGAACGCATACCGGTCAAAGGTCACCAATTCGGCCAGGGGCAAGCGCGACAGCAGGGCGGTGGTCAACAGCCCGACAATGCCCTGCCCGAGAACCACCACCCTCTCACCGATGAGCGGCCGACCGTCCAGCATGAAATTGACGGCGGTCTCCATTGCGGGTACGAACAGCGCATTCTCGGGATCGATGTCCGCCGGCACGGGTATCAGCTCCGCCGGACTTGCCAGGAAGTGACTCTGATGGGGTTGGAACGAAAAAACCCACCTTCCGATCCAATGCGGATCGACAGCTTGCCCGACAGCAACCACCTGGCCGACGGCGGCATATCCATACCGCAAGGGGTAACCGAAAGTCCCGGGCAGCGAGGCAATGGTGCTGTCGACCGGCCAACCGTCGGGGACCTGGCCCCGGTAAACCAAGAGCTCGGTTCCCGGACTGATGGCGCTCATCCGATTTCGAACGAGAATCTGCTCCACTTCGGCTTCCGGAACCGGTTCTTCGGTCACGGACACGGAAAATGGATTTTCGAATATGACCGCCGTCCGCTTCACGCCGAATTCCAGTCCGGTTGCGCCCAAAGGATCATGTCTTCTCCCAGTTGTTGATACCCCACCTGGACAAGCGGAACAAACGGTTCCATTCCCGTTCCCCGGTCATCGATGGCATTTAAGCCGCCGATCAGTTTCGGCGCGACGGTGATAATGAACTGGTCGATGAGCCGGGCACCGACAAAGCTCGTTATGACCCGGGCACCGCCTTCCACCATCAGGATGTTGATCTCATTTGTCACGAGAATCCGCATCAGAGACTGGAGGTCAATTTTTCCGTCCAAGGCTGTTTGACACGGTACGACGATGGCGCCGGCCTTCACGAGGCTTTCACGCTTGGCACCATCGGTTTCTCGGCGACTGACGATCCAGCAAGAACAGTCCTTTCTCTGCAGCAGCCTTGCATCCAACGGGGTTCGCAAGCGGGTATCGAGGATAATCGGCCGAGGGCTGTGACCTTCGATGAGGCGTGTGGTCAATTCCGGATTGTCATTCAATACAGTGCCGATGCCGACCAAGATGGCGTCGCTGCAAGACCGCAGGTGATGGGTCAGGATCATCGCGGCCGCACCGCTCAAACGAACCTGGCGTCGGTTGCGTGCGGCGATACTGCCGTCCAGGCTCTGAGCGTATGTGAGAATGACAAAGGGTCGCCCTCGCTTACGGCACAGCGCCTGCGCACCGGCGAGCCGCTGTTTCAATCTGTCGAGCATCTCGATCCTTTCGCTGGGATGATACGCTCACATTTCAATAACAGGAAAACGGTCAATCGCCAAGATGGTAAAAAACAGCCGGGCAAATTGTCATAAGTAATCCGTGTGTGTGGCGTTTGTCGTCGAGCGATCGGGGCGGCTTGCCGAAGTGGGCGGTGACGGCGCCCGTTAGACTCGACCGGCACCGATTCGCGAAGAAGCGGCGCCCTGAGCGGGCATACCCAGAAATTTTTCTTCCGGTTGCCACAGGGACAGATCTCCGGAGCCGGTGATCAGCAGGCCGGCGGCTACAACCAGGAGCAGGCTTCCGATTGGGTCGTTCCCCTGGTGGGTGATCCAGAGACCGCTCAGCAGGAGAATCGGTAAGGCGGCCAGACGACCCACCACGCCGAGAGTGACGAAGACGGCCGACAGCAAAAAAACCAACCGGGCCAGCGGCCCGAGGATGTAAAGCGGGCCCTCTGCCCTCACGCCGAAAAAAGCGGCTGTCTTTTCCAGCGCCGCTAAGGAGCTTACCCAAAGGACTGCCCGTAAAACCACCGGCAGCCTCTTTGTGAACAGGCGCTGCCACCGGTCTTCCCACCGGGCCGGTCGGGCGATACCTGTTTCGATGCGACCGCAGACCACTAACCAGTCCCGGATGAAGCCGGCCAAGAGAGGTACCATAAAAACCATGGCCGCCAGGGTCGTGGCCGGCGGCCGGAATATCGGCAGAAGCGCTGCGCCCACGAAGCCCATATTGAGTCCTGCGATCAGGCGCGCCGCCGGTCGCGGCCTAAGGGGAATCACGACTTGGCCAGCGCACCGTCTGACCAATTTTCCGACTGAAAAAACATAATAAGCCAGGGCCACGGCGACGAAAAAAAGGGGCAGCTGGCCCAGGGCGATGCCAACCACCACGGCAATGAGAAGTCCCAGGGCATCGAAGCGGGTGTCCAGTTTTTCGCCCAAACGGGTGATGTGATCGGAGTGCCGGGCCACAATGCCGTCCAACAGATCCAGAAGCGCAGCCGCACCGTAAACGATGCCCGGCAGCCAGGCAAACGAATAGCGAAAGCAGAAGGGAATCGCTAGCGGCCAGAACCAAAAGCCGGATAGCAGGGATACCAGAACCCCTCGCACCACCGTGATGCCATTGGCCGTGCCCAAGTGTGCCAGCAACTGGGTTTCACCGGGGCGATAATTGAGTGACAGCCCCGAACGGACGACAGCCAAGACATAGATCAACGGCAAGAACGGCAGGGCCAAGCGTTTCCAATCGAATGGGATCGGCCAGTGGGCGCTGATGGCCAAATTGACGCCCATAACGGCGCCAAAGCTTATAAAGGCGGCCGTCCACCAGTTCTTGGCGAGGCTTCTGGGGATTTCCATTATGCCGGCTGTCCCTTTGCCGAACGGCGGTTTGTTCGGGCGTGCTTTGTTTTCCTGAGGCGAGTTACGGAATATCATAGGGATGACGGCGGCGCAAACCGTCATTGCGGAAGGCAGGCAAAGATTTTCGGCCGGCGGCATTTCCAGAGTGGGTTGGTGGCTATTCCTCAAGGACGACCCGCCGGTCATCGATACTGACAGCCGTCACACCGGCGGATCCGGGGTCGCAGAAGACTTTTCAGGTGATAATCACGATGCCGGCGGTTTCCTGCAGTTTTTCCCTGACCCGGTCGAGAATGATTCGGGCGGGATCGCTGCTGGCGTTATCTCTGTTATGGATGCTGTAGCACGAACGGAGCAGTTCTTGGTTGCCGAGCCAGAGGTTGAAATCATCCAGGATGAATTTTGCGACCGACTCGTAGAACCGCTGGAACTGATCGTCGGTCATTCCTGAAAGCATTTCCTGGTGTTCGCCGGGCAGGTCCGAAATGACCTTTTCAGCCGCGTCGTCCAAGGTCTTCGGCATCCGGCGGTGTGGTTTTCTGACGAACATAACGAGAGGACTCCCTTTCAAGCCAAGCCGTTGCCTTATGGCCGGTCGAAAAGCAAATTATATGCCATATGAAACGATGTCAGACGATGTAAAGCCCAATCGCCGTCAGCGAAGACGATAAGGAGCAGGTCCACCGGTTGGGCCTCTTTTGCAGCGCACCCTTATAGACCAAAACGGACTGTTTGCCGACCAAAATTTGACACTTTTATTTCATTCTGACGGGTGCCCGACAGATGCCGTTGCAGCGGCATTGACGTTTGATTGAGACGTGCTTAGCATGCCCAGGGCGTTACGACTCACTCACACGCGGAGACGCACTTTGCGCTCGCGTCGGCAAGGTTCGGTTTGTGCAGGTTCGGGAGGACTGAGGCAGACGCTGAAAGGAAATCCGCCCAAATGAAAAACACCAAAAGCCCACGTTTCACGACCTTAGGAAAGCGCATCATCTTGTCACTGCTAATTTTCATGCTCGTCTGGCCGCTGACGATCGGCGCATACACCCTGGTCTATAAGGGCTACACGCTTATCGATCGCACAACCTTTCCGGATTTAGATGGCCAATTGAAGGAGACGATCGCCAAAACGCCGCCCGAGGCGCCGGAGGTTGAAAAAGGGATGGTGCTGTTGATTGCGCTGCGAAACCGATTGGATCAGGAGATGAAATCGGCCTTCGGATGGTCGGTCAACGACCTGTGGATTTCGCCGACACGCTGGCTTGACAACCGCGCCAACCGTCAGAAAGGCACGATTTTTGCCGTGCGCATGCTCTTGAACTTTTACGCCACCCAGCTTTCCAAACTCGGCGCCGTCGACGCCGAAAATCCCTTGCTCAAGGAGGCCCGCGAAAAGCGCTTCGCCTTTACCGAGGACAGTTGGTGGTTACCGTCGACTGAAAAGGAGTATCGCAATGGCATCGAGCTCATGCGGCAATACGAGGCCGACCTTCTGGTTAAGAGAGCGGTCTTTAACATGCGCTCTGACGATCGCTACGATCTTTTGAATTTCATCACCGGCAAACAGTTCCTCGACCAGCCCCTCGGGCTTTTGGTTCAAAGCAACAGCGAGGTGTCGTATTGGGACCTCGATGACAGAATCTATTACACCCAGGGTGTGGTGTTGGTGTTGCGTGATTTCCTGAGCGCACTTTTTTATCTCTTCCCGGAGATCAGTGAAAAGGGCGGGGCCGAAAACATCCGCATCGCAGTGAGAGGGATGAATCAAATCTGCAGTTTTGACCCGCTGATCGTGCTGAGGGGCGACCATGATTCCGTTATGGCGGACCATCGCGGAAAAGTGGCAAGGTATCTGATCGAAGTGCGCGAGCGGCTCAACGATGTGGCCCAGTCCGTCAGTCGTTGAATGAACTAAAGAACCAAAGAACCCAAAAAAGTAGCGGATCTTCCTGGACGATTTGATCCTTCTGTTGTCATCGTGTCGTCGATGTAATGAGCTTCATGGCGGCCTTAAGCTCTCTGAATTCGGTCGGAGTCAAGGGCTGCCATGGTTGGGTCGGCATGAACTTGATGGAAGATCTCACCGACGGTGAAAACACCTTGCCGGCTTGTATGTCGGGTGACCGCATCAGGAACCCGAAATTTTCTCCCGCGTTCAGAAGAATGTCGAGTTCGCCGGTCTCTTCCATCAACTCGACCATCAGTAAATTGTGCACCAGGCTGCCGCCCTTGAGCCAGCGCTTACCTGTCCGCCCGGTAAAAATTTCGATGTAGGGGCTTTGAAGCGCCACCGCCGCATTACCGGCAGCGATCAGGAAGGCTTCGGGTACGACATAGCGACCGTCTTCGAAGGGTATCCAGTCCGTCATCATTTCCAGCTCCACCGGTTCGGGTCCTCACAGGATCCTCTTGGTTTGCCGAACGCCGACATTACACTCATGGCGGCGCCATACACTGTTTGCCGCGAAAATCATTTTCGTTCTGCTTCCGGACAGTAATGCGTTAAAGCCCCCGTTACAAGTCGTCTTGTCAAACAAGGATTGATGGCTACCTTAATTCAAAATAGCGTGACATGACAAGCACCAGTCGAAAGGCAGGTATACATGACGGATCTCAGCGATGCCCAAGTGTTGACCGTGGTTCAAAACGTGGTCGAAAAATACGGCTGTAAAATCGTGGAATTCGATCTCGAAACAAAGACCATCAACCTCGAGGGCCCCGAGGATGCCAAAGCGGATTGTGCGCGTGCCATCATGGACGTTCTAGATTAAACGAAAGAAAAGCGGCAAATACGATGTCACCATCAACACGCTGCCCTCCGACAGGCACTTTTTCTCGGCAGCTGTGGGCGAGGAACTGAGCATGAACCTGACCGTGATGCGAATTTCGAAAGAACAACTGGCCGAAACGCTCGAAGATAAACGCTTAACGGTGATCGACCTGCGCCTTAACTGGGAAGCCTGCACCACCAAGATCAAGAACGCGGTACATGAAGACCCTATCGACATTGATGCGTGGTCGGCGCAGTACGACCGGGAGCACGCCCTCGCTCTCTACTGCTCCACGCCGGAGGAAAAAACCAGCTGCGATGTAGCCCGGTACCTTTTGGAAAAGGGCTTTACGAACGTTCGGGTCCTCAGCGGCGGGTGGCTTGTCTGGGAATCCGCAAACATGCCGGTTCAAAGCAAAACCAAAGCGCCGTTGCCTGGAAGACTCATCAAGGGCGTGATGTCTGACTGACGCGTATGCGTGGATGGAAACGCCGATAATTGTCGGCGCTTTTTCTTACGCCGCGGGATTTTCGTTAAGCAAGGCGGCCTTTCCTGGACGGTTACAAACAGGTCAGCAGAGCGTGCGGGTACAGTCCTTTTTCCCAAGATGTTTCTGAGGAGTGGTCGAAGCGGTCTTGCGCCTCAAATAAGCGATCATCGTCTGATGGGCGGTTTCCCTTAGAACCGGATCCGTAATACCAAGTAGCCAGGACCTTCTTCTTTCGATCAGGACCCATAACAGCCCGATGACGAGCATGCCGCCGCATAAAATAACCTGCAGCGCCGTTTCCAGTCGAATCGGCAGTAGAATGGTCAGCAGGAGCACAACGCACACCACTGACATCATTTGTGTCCGAATGGCGGCCGCGATGGTGTTTTGGTGCCGAATTGTCCACAGATAGAAATGCGTTTTTTTTTTGTACCAATTTGGTTTATTTTGAATCAGGGCTTGCATGGCATCCCCCTTGGTCAAAATCAACCTTCGTTGATGTTATGGTAACGATGTATTGGAAACTGTCAATGTGCGAATACCGACCGGGAGATTGTGAACCGATATGGCGCGCATCGAGTTAAACCTGCCCGAGGACTTCTCTTTCTCTACCGATTTGCGCGTGCGCATCAGCGACATCAATTACGGCAACCATCTCGGCAATGACGCCCTGCTTTCATTGGTCCACGAAGCCCGGCTGCAGTTCCTGCAGAGCCGGGGATTCTCGGAAATGAATATTGGTGGCTGCGGGTTGATCCTGACCGATGCCGTCATCGTATACAAATCGCAGGGATTTCACGGGGACCAGTTGACTATTTTTACCGTTGCGGGCGACGTCACCAAATACGGCTGTGACTTTTTTTACAAGGTTATTCAAAAAGAATCGGGCAGGGAGGTCGCGCGGGCTAAAACCGGCGTCGTTTTTTTTGATTACCCCCGTCAAAAGATGGTGCCCGTGCCGACGGTGTTTCTGGACGCATTCAACCTGCATTACTAGGCTGGCGTCAGTCTCGTTGGGGATTTTTTTGGCGCCACCCCCTTGTACGCGCGGATCTTTCAATCTGGTTTTTGAAGAGGAAGGAGGACAAGAATGACCGTAACGCTTACCTGGTACAGCCATGCCTGTTTCCTGATCGACACAGGCGCTGAAAAACTGCTGACCGATCCATTTCTGAGCGGCAATCCGCTGGCGCCGGTTACGGCCGATAGGGTTGTCGCGGACTATATCCTGGTGTCCCACGGCCATGGTGACCACGTCGGCGACACCGTGGCGATCGCCCAGCGAACCGGTGCCACCGTGATCGCCAACTTCGAAATACATAACTGGCTGGTTGGACAAGGGGTGCCGAACGCTCATCCCCAGCACATCGGCGGCGGTTTCGACTACCCCTGGGGACGTGTCAAACTGACGATGGCCCAGCACGGCTCGGCGTTGCCCGACGGAAGCTACGGTGGTAACCCATGCGGATTTCTTTTCTACATTCAGGGTAAAAAAATTTATCATGCCTGTGACACCGGCCTGTTTTACGACATGAAGCTCATCGGCGAAGAGGGGATCGATCTGGCCATTCTGCCGATCGGCGACAACTTCACTATGGGGCCGGCCGATGCGCTGCGGGCGGTGAAGTTGATCGAACCGGCGCTGGTGGTCCCGATTCATTACGACACCTTCGAGGTGATCAAGCAGGACCCACACGCCTGGGCCGCAAGAGTGCGCAAGGAGACCAAGGCCCAAGTGGAGGTGATGAAACCGGGGGACACGATCACGCTTTAAGAATCCGGACATCACCATGGAGATGGCCGGCGCGCAACGGCGGTTAGAGGACCATCGTCTTTTGAGAGCCAACATGAAAAAACGGGGACCTGATCCGAGCGCACGCCCCTGGGCCACGGCACGTGGAGATTGATGTGGCGACGGGAAAATAAGCGTTCATTCCGGGTTTAGCGGCGGATGCTCTCGGCAATTTTTCGATTAAGCCGTTCCTTGCGAGAGGCAAAAAGGTTGCCGAACCCTTTCTTGGACCGCCTGCGCGATTCCTCCACGAAGTAGTCGAGCAGCAGCAGATCCGCCGCCACCTCTCGGCCGGCCCGGCGAGCGGTCTCTATGCGGGCGAGAACGGCGACTATACCGTAGAGGTAAAGACTGAGGGTGGTGATTCGGCGCAGCAGGAATTGCTTGGCATAGATTTTCTTGCCGTAGATTATTATGGCCGCATGAACCATCAGGCGGATCCACCGGGCGTTGGCGGCGGCCTCATGCAGAGCCCGGTCCATCTTTTCCTGGTTGAAGCGCAACCGCCAGCGGGTACGTCCGAAAAGGCTTTTGAGCAGAAAATAAATTCGGCCGCCTTTCGAACCGGACACCTTCTCCAAGCGCTTGGCTAGGCGGCGAATCATATAGAGCGCCGGATACATGGAGTGTATTTCGGTCGTGCCTTCGAAGATGGTGGTCACCCTGAAATCCCGCATCCGCATCTCGTATGGCTGAGTGGCCAGATAGCCGGCTCCGCCCGCTACCTGGAGAGCGTCATACAGTGTGTCCCAAGCCCGGGTGGTGCCAAAGAGTTTGCAGTGCGAACTTTCTATGGCCACGGCGGCGAGCGGGTCATCCATCAGCATATCGGCGGTGAAGGCCGTCAAGGCCGACGTCACGTAACCGTTGACCTTTGCCGCGACCATCTTTTCCTGGATCAACTCGAAGCTGTCGATCGAAACGCCGAACTGCTTGCGGGCGGCGGACCTTTTCTTCATTTCCTGCAGTGACTGCCGCATCGTTCCGGCGGAACCCGCCCCTAATGCCATACGCCCGTAGTTGAGGATCGTCATGGCGATCTTGAACCCGTCGCCCGGCCTTCCTATAAGATTTTCCCGTGGCACGGACACGTTTTTGAACTGGATGGCGGCGGTGGAGCTGGCCTTGAGACCCATTTTAGGCATCTCCTTGCCGATGGTGACGCCCTGCCAGCCTGTTTCGACGATAAAGGCGCCCATGAATCCGGGCGCTGAAGGATTCATCTGCGCAAATACGGTCAATCCGCCGGCATAGTTGGCATTTGTAATGTAGGATTTCTGACCGTTGAGAATGTAGTGCCGGCCATCGGCCGAGAGAACAGCCGTGGTTTCGATGTTTTTGGCATCCGAACCATGCCGGGGTTCGGTGAGCGCATACGAGAATATCATTTCACCGGTGGCGGCCGGTTTGAGATATTTTTCTTTTTGAGCCGCGGTTCCGAAGACAAGAATGCCCTTGATGCCGATCGACAAGTGTGCCAGGGCCGTGAAACCGAGCGAGATGTTCCGCGCAACGATCTCCTCGGTCACTTTCAGATACTGCTGCAGGTTAAGCCCCATCCCGCCATACGCCGTCGGAATGTTGAGGCCGAAGAAACCGATCTCTTTCAACCGTTCCATCGCCGCTTCCGGTATCGTACCCATTTCGTCCAGTTTCGCTGCCGGGAATTCCGAGGTGATTTCCTGAAATCGGCGGATCACCGCGAGGGTTTTTTCATCTGCGGCGCGATCACGAAAATTCCGCACCCGTCCGAGGTCGGGAATACCGAAGACCGCATTGATCAGAAAGCTATCCGCCTGCATGCCAACCTCCTGCGGCGATCCCGCCCGTCTCTGTCAGGTATCGCAAAGTGTCACCGCTTCGGTGAATCAAGGCCGGGAATTAACGAGATATGAAAAATTACCATTGGTGCAAGTATTTTGTCCGTAAAATATTTTAAACATAATCCGTTGCGACGGGACTGTAAACAGACCGCTCGCGGAAAGAGGATTGCAGGCACTCTGTTCCGGTGCTATACAGTCGACAAGTGACGGATCTGGCGATGGTGCCATCTTCCCCACGGAAGTCGGCCATCTCATTATAAGACTTCCGACTGCGGGGAGAGGCAGACGGCAGCGGCCGTCAACGGCTGCGCCCGCGCCAAAGCACTCAGCGGCGGTCAACGAGGAGGTCTTATGCCAAAGATGAAGACAGACAAACTGGAACCGGTCGGCAAACGGATAAAAACGGTACGGACGGCCAAAAAAGTCACCTTCGACCAGCTGGCGAACGAAACCGGCTTTTCGGTCGACTATCTCAAGGGCATCGAATCCGGCCAACAAATTCCACCGGTCGGCGCGCTGTTGCAAATTTCGCGGGCTCTCGAACTCGACGCCGGTTTTCTGCTGCGGGAAGAGGAAGCCAATTTGAAAAAACGGATCAAGGCGTTTACCAAACGAACCGAGAACTATGCCTATACGACGCTGACACCCGGTGCGGAAAACAAACACCTGAAGGCGTTCAAAATCACGGTCGACGCTCAGCAGGACCACAAGGGCGTCGGCTATCAGCACGAGGGCGAGGAGTTTGTCTACGTGTTGAAAGGCGATATGGAGATCATCGTCGGCGATCACGTCAATCAGCTCAAAACCGGCGATAGCCTCCATTTCAACTCGGGGATCCGGCACAAGATGCGCAATGTCGGCAAGGAAAACGCCGAGCTGATCGTTGTGGTTTATGGTCCCTGAAGGCGCAAGTTCATCCGGAGAGTACTCTTTGGGGTATTCCTCTGGTGAGGGGCCCAATACGGTTTCAACCGCGAAGAAAGGGTTTGGTCTATGTCGATACAGCTCACCGATGAGCAGTTGATGATTCAGTCCATGGTCAGGGACTTTAGCCGGGAAGTCATCGCTCCGACAGCCGCCGAGAGGGACAAAACCAAGGCTTTTCCAACCGAAAACCTTAAACGGCTGGCTGAACTCGGATTTATGGGGATGATGGTGCCGCCGGAATACAACGGATCGGGTGCCGACACTGTGAGCTATGTCCTGGCACTTGCCGAGGTGGCTTACGCGTGTGCCGCCACCGCGGTGGTCATGTCGGTACACAACTCGATTGTCTGCGAGAGCATTCTGCGGTATGGCAGCGAGGGGCAGAAACAGCGGTGGCTCAAGCCCCTGGCCGCCGGCGAGGTTCTGGGGGCCTTTGCATTAACCGAGCCCCATGCGGGCTCCGATCCCCTGCGCCAGAGCACCAAGGCCGTCCGTACCGGTGATCACTATGTGTTGAACGGCACCAAACGCTTTATAACCACCGCAAAGAACGCCGGCCTGATCATCGTCACCGCCAAGACCGACGAGGCCGCCCGGCACCGCGGCATCAGCGCTTTCATCGTCCCGCAGGGCACCGCCGGCCTTGTCGTCGGCCATTTGGAGGACAAGATGGGCCTGCGTGCTTCTGACACCGCCGACTTGATCTTCGAGGACTGCCGTGTCCCGGTCGAAAACCAGTTGGGCAGTGAAGGCGAGGGATTCAAAATCGCCATGACGGCCCTTGACGGCGGCCGTATCGGCATTGCGGCCCAGTCCGTGGGAGTGGCCCAGGCGGCATTGGATGCCGCTGTTCAATACGCCAAGGAACGTGAACAGTTCGGTCAGAGTATATCCAAGTTTCAGGGGTTGCGCTGGATCGTCGCCGATATGGCCACCGAGATCGAGGCCGCTCGCCAGTTGATGCTCTCGGCGGCGGCCATGAAGGATCGCGGCGTCAATTTCACTGCGCAGGCCTCGATGGCCAAACTCTTCGCCTCTGAAATGGTCAACCGCGTGACTGCCCGGGCGCTCCAGATGCACGGCGGATACGGCTTCATCCGCGAATACCCGGTTGAACGCTTTTACCGCGACGCACGGGTGTTCACGATTTACGAGGGGACCTCGGAAATTCAGCGCATTGTGATTTCCAACCACGTATTTCAGGACAAGCGCACCCCTTGACGGCAAAGGGCGGTGCCTCGTGGCATCGCGGCATATGCCCTCAATGTACGCTTCGCCGATCAGGAGGGATCGACGAGGATGCCGCATTTCAAGTGCCGGGGCCGTGAAGAGCGGTTCAATTAGGTTCGGACCGACAAATACCTGGTAGGGATGGGTCAACTTCCGGCAGACAGCTTCGCGAGGCCGCGGCGGTCTCCCCGCGAACATAGTGGTCCGGTGCGGGCGGTCGCCGGTTTGAGCGGCATTGCGCCAGGCGATCGATGAACTGCGTCAAGGCGCCTCAACCTGAGGCGCTTGGTCAGATCGATCAGCCGGCGGGACGGCAGGACGGTTTCGAATCGAAGCCGCCCGCCCCCTTGGGAATGCCGTTGGCCCGAAAACAACCGGCGGACATCAGCTTCTCGACATCGGCACACGCGCATTGGGGACAGACCGGGGCGCTGTCATTGACCGTCAGGGCCAGGTATTCGAAACAGTGGCAGCAGCTTTTACACTGGTATTCATAGATCGGCATACCCACTTCCTTACCTTCAATCGGGTTGAGTTTTATTTTCTGACACTCATACAAAAAATCGAGACGGATGGATTAAATTGTGGCATCGGCCAGACGAGCGGCGCTTTGCCGTCAGATGATTACCCCCGATCCTGTCGGCCGCATGGCCTGCGCGCGCATCAGGGTTGCCAGCGTACGGGCAGAGCGGGGACTCCGGCTCCGGATGGCGCAGGCTGAGGTTGCGCCCTTGCCGCTGAATCCGTTTTAGACCGCCAGCGGTAAAGCGCTTCCCAAATCTGGTAATAGGCTTCCTGCCTCAAGCGGTCATCCACAGACACAATGGCTTCCTTTACAGACGGATAGTCCACCTGAAGGGCACAGTCCGCCAGATAAGCCGACCAGGCCTGTTTGGTGATGTTGACGCGGTAGCGGTAGGCGGTGCCGAAGGTTTCCGTAATTTGTCCCTCGTCGCAATAACCGCTCAACCGCTTGACCAAGTGGCAGATATCCTCCTTGGACTGGGACCTCACCGCCAGTTGATCCGGCCGGCAGGTTTTATCCCAGACCACCGAGAAAAAGCCTTCGCGGGTGAAAACCCACATGACATTAGCTCCTTGCCGGTTGATAGTCCCCTGAAAGGGCTCGGCCGACGACAGAGCCGGCCGTTCGGCAGGCGCCACTGACAGCCTAAACCACCGCACGCCGACTCTTTTCCGTCAGCCATCCGGTTACCTCGAGTGTGGTCGATGCCGTGTTGTAAAAAATGTAATTTGAGTTTAAGGTACACCACAAATCATCACTTCACAACAATCTTGCGATTGAATTTGTGATCAGCGCTTCGTGCGGTAATGCCGAAGCCGAATCATTGACCAGCCCACCGGGCATTTTTCAAATGAAAGGATATTTTCTCATGACGTACGAAAAACGACTTTTACCTGCTGCGGCCCTTCTGACGATGATCCTGATCATTGCCGTCGGACCGGCGGGGGCGCAGAAAGCCGCAGCTGAAAAAACATCGCCGGAAAAAGCGGCGACCGTCAATGGGACCGTCATTCCCAAACAAACACTCGAACGTGAGTTAAGGCTGTTTACCGACCGCATAAAAAATCAGGGACGGCAGGTGCCGGATGCACAGGTGCCGATCCTCAGAAATGAGGTTTTGAACAGTCTGATCGACCAGGAATTACTCTACCAGGAGAGCCGCAAACAAAACATTCAAATCGATCAGAAGGTTGTCGAAGAAAAATATGGCGAAATCAAGGTGCGGTTCAAAACCGAGCAGGAATTCAAGGAAGCCATCGCGAAAATGGAGGTGACCGAGGCAGAGATCCGATCACAGCTGGAGAAGGGCTTGGCCATCGACGACCTGCTGAAATCCAAAGTCGTCAAAGATATCCGCGTGACCGAAGCGGAAACCAAAAAATATTATGACGAACATACCGAGCAGTTCAAGCAGGCCGAGCAGGTCAAGGCCAGCCATATCCTGATCCAGGTAGCACCGGACGCCAGTGACGAAAAGAAAGCCGAAGCCAAGCAAAAAATTACCGTCGTTCAGGAAAAACTGAATAAAGGCGAGGAATTTGCGACAGTGGCCCAGGAATTTTCCGAAGACCCGGGCAAGAGCAACGGCGGCGACCTGGGGTTCTTCCAGCGCGGTCAGATGGTCAAACCTTTCGAGGACGCCGCCTTTGCCTTGGAAGCCGGGAAGGTCAGCGGGGTGGTGGAAACCCAATTCGGTTATCATATCATCAAGGTCAATGAAAAAAAGCCCGAAACGACACTTGGCTTCAGCGATGTAAAAGACGAACTCGAGCAACATTTGCAGCAGCAAAAAATACGTGAAAAAATCGAAGACTACCTGGGACAGCTGCGGCAGAATGCCAAGATCGAAAAGTTCATTTAGGGACGACTGACTCTCGCCCTCTGCTGATGCCGCTTGCAGCCTGCGCGGGACGGTGCGCGGACCGGATTCGACACCCGTTTTGCAAGTGCCGCTCCGTGGGCTTCGCGGGAAGTGTTTTTCCCGATAACGATGGCACCGCGCGTGGACAAAACGGTGACGATACTGAATGATGTCGAAGCCTTGCCGAAACGTGTGGAGCACAGACTCCGGGAACACGCCGGCCAGGCCCCGGTGTTCACCGACGACATCCTCTATTCCCCGCGCGCATCGGCCGTTCTCTTTCTGCTCGGACGGCGCTGCCCGCGCGATTCCGGTGATGACGCCGGCCCGTGCCTTATTCTGAACAAACGCTCGGCAAAGGTGAGCCAGCCGGGGGACCTGTGTTGCCCGGGCGGCAGCATCTTCCCGCGGCTGGATGTGATTTTGGCCCGGCTGCTTCGGCTGCGGGGTTCTCCGCTGGTGCGCTGGGCCGATTGGCCCGAGTGGCGCAAACGGCGTCCGCAGGAGGCGTTCCTCCTGGCCCTGCTGCTGGCCACCGGATTGCGCGAGAGTTTCGAGGAGATGCGGCTGATTCCCTTCGGAATCCGGTTTCTTGGATTCCTGCCTCCCGCTCGGCTGGTGATGTTTCGGCGGGTCATCTATCCCATGGTCTGCTGGGTTTCCGGGCAGGAGCGGTTCTTCCCCAACTGGGAGGTCGAAAAGGTTGTGGCCGTGCCGCTGGGAAATCTGTTGAAACCTGAAAACTACGCGCGCTGCCTAATGACCATGGCCGATTCCAATGACGGCCGATCCGCTCGGGAAATCAAAGAGTTTCCCTGTTTTCTCCACAGCCGTAATGGCCGCATCGAACGGCTGTGGGGGGCTACTTTTCGTATCACGATGAGTTTTCTCGAACTGGTGTTCGGGTTTACGCCACCGGCTAGCCACACGCTTCAGACGGTGGCGGGAACACTCGGCCATCGTTATTTAGCCGGACAACCGGCCACCAGGACCAACAGCGACCCTGTCTGAATGTGATGCCTGTCAAGACAACGATCCCTGCAGGCGCAGCGCATGACGACCGCCCGATCGAAAACTTTCAGACCGGCCAAGTCGTCGCCTTATGGCTCTTTCTGCGATTCAAAGACATTCCGATTCTGACCGACACCGGCCAGTGCTCATCCGTCCTCGGTACCTGGCGGGAAATGCGGCACGTATTGAGGCCGCTGAGCGCCATCTTGTTTCTACGCGGTTTCATGCACGCATCCATTACGGCTTTTTTGCCGACATACATCAACCAGCAAACCGGCAACCTCTGGTTGGCCGGAATCGGCCTGACCGTATTCGAAGCCGCCGGAGTGGTGGGAGTGCTCACCGCCGGTTCTCTCAGCGACACTTTCGGACATCGCCGGATTTTACTGCTTTCTCTTATCGGGGCCCCGGCCAGCCTGTTTCTTTTCACGGCCATCA